>CAUVOD010000023.1:0-33409 GCA_963553525.1 uncultured Lachnospiraceae bacterium
CAAAGGCTGTAAGCAGTCGGATCTCTGTATACATTTTCCGAAATTATCTCCACTATTCCGAGCTTTTCCAATGCTTTAACGGTAGGAGCACTTATGTGAAGCTTTGATGTTATATAAGAATAGGGAACAGCCGTTTTTTTTGCTTCGGCTTCCAGAAGCGCACAGAGAAGTCTTTGCCTTGCAAAATATTTTTTTCTAAGACTCTCCTTTATATAAAACTTTGCCTCGTCTTCGGATATTCTTAAGATTATGCTTTTTTCTACTAGAGGCTTTATTTTTTTTCTTGCGGGTAAGACGCTTTTAAGCGCCTGTATCATGGTTGAACCGTATCTTTTTTTAATCCATGAAGCAAGACGGATCAAATGGGTCTTTGCGTCTCTTTCATCATCTGCAATATCCACAAGACTCTTTATTTTGGAGCTTTCTATAACGGCGGTATCGGAAATTCCGATCACATAGCCCTTTCTTTTTCCGTCGCTTCTTCCGAACGGAACAAGAACACAGGAGCCTAAAGTCACCCTTGATAAAAGAAAATCGGGGATAAGATATTGAAAAGATCTGTCCACCTGCTCATGTGATATATCTATAATTATGTCAGCATAGTGCTGTTTTTTTATATTGCTTTTATCTTCCAATATACGGCTTACCTGTCGATTCGTTTTTATGATCGGCTTGCTTTATTAAGCGGATTTTTTATCAGCATTTCATTTTTCGGAGCCTTCCGCAAGTATATCTCTTATCAAATCTCTTTCATCCATGGGGTATTTGATGCCCTTTATCTCCTGATAATCCTCATGACCTTTTCCGGCAAGAAGAACTATATCGCCGTCTTCCGCTATATTCATTGCGTATTTTATGGCTTCCTTTCTATCGGCTATTTCAACGAATTCTCCGTTTGTATCCCTAATTCCGGTTTTTATATCGTCTATTATGCTTTGAGGATCCTCGTCTCTCGGATTGTCCGATGTGATAATGGTAAGATCGGAATATTTTCCGCTCACTCTTCCCATTTCAAAGCGCCTGTCCCTCGCCCTGTTTCCTCCGCAGCCGAACAGACATATCAGCCTGTTGGGTCTGTAATCTCTAAGCGTCGTGAGTATGCTTTTCAGCGCCATGGCATTGTGCGCATAGTCAATTATAAGCGTATACTTGTCCGATACCCTTACCATTTCTATTCTGCCCCTGACCTTCATATCCTTGAGCGAAGCGGCTATAACCTCTTTTGAACAGCCCAGGGCATTTGCCGTCATTATCGCACACAGAGCATTATACACTGAAAATTTACCGGGATTTGCAATCTCAACATGTACGTCTATAAGCCCCTGAGTGTCAAAGAAAACGCCTAAAGCTCCGGGCTTTCTGATATATGCCATGTTTAAAGCCTTAAGATCGGCTTCATCGGAAAAACCGTATTTGCTTATTTCACAGCTGTGATTTTTTATAATATCCTCACAATGACTGTCATCCACATTCACAAAGCCTTTTTTACATTGTCTGAAAAGAAGACTTTTACAGTTCATGTAATCTTCAAAATCCTCATGCTCGTTTTCACCTATGTGATCGGCTTCCAGATTGGTAAATATACCTATGTCGAACATTATGCCCGCAGTTCTGTGCATTTTAAGAGCCTGTGAGCTTACCTCCATGACCACCGCATCCGTTTTTTCTTCAACCATTTTGGCAAACATTGACTGAATAAGCGTCGATTCGGGAGTCGTATTTTCAGCGGGAATATGCTCATCACCTACTATATATTCTATCGTCCCTATAAGACCAACCTTGTATCCCGCATTCATCAGCATATTTCTGATAAGATATGTTGTAGTCGTTTTTCCTTTTGTCCCCGTTATTCCTATCGTTTTAAGCTTTCTTGAAGGATACCCGTACCATGCCGATGAAATAAGCGCCATTGCATATCTGGTGTCATCTACTTTTATAATCACAGCGCCGGTATCACCTGAAAGTTGTATATCCTTTTGACTTACAACAGCCCCGGCACCCTTTTTTACGGCTTCTTCCGCATCATTATGAGAGTCATATTTTCCACCGGCTATACATATAAAAAGACAGCCCTTCGTTATCTTTCTGGAGTCGTTTACCACCTCGGAAATTTCCGTACTTAGAACGTCTTCTACGGATTTTTTACTAACTATTTCATATTTTAAATTTTCAAGCAATTTAGACAGTTTCATTTTTACCTCATTTCATAGCAACGTCACACAAAATATCCGATATACGATATATCATTGTAAAATTATCAAAAATACATATACATCTATATTTTCTTAAAGTGACCATCTCATTATTATTTATAATCCTTCATTATCAGCTGAATATTTTTTTGTCCTCTGAATTCATTTATATCGGGATAGTATACAATATTTACAATAATATTTTTTTCCGGATTCTCTTTAGTATCATATAGGCTTTTTCTCGTCTGTATCCCATATTTTTTATCAAGAAAATCATGCCATCTCTCCAACTGACCGAAAAGCATAAGGGTATACGTTTTTCCTTTTGAATCGGAAGCGGTATACCTTCCTACATTTGCATTCTGCCCCAGTATACGCCCGCTTTTTATAATTATATCTCTTGCCGCAAAAAGAGGGGATGGATTTCCGTTCCCGAAGGGAGAAAGAGCGTTCCACTCATCTATCAGCTCTTCCGATATGTATTCCGGCGGAAGCTCCATATCCAAGTGGAGAACGTTTTCGAGATCCTTATCCTCCAAGGTGCAGGCTTCATTTAATCTTGTACTCAGTATATCAATTTTTTGACTGTCCGACATGGACAAGCCTGCCGCCATGGGATGACCTCCGAATGCCGAAAACATATCCTTATATTTTGATAGCGACAGGAACATATTGTAGGCTTCTATCGATCTTCCCGAGCCCTTGACTCCATTTTCGGAATCCGTAAAGACTATTGACGGTCTTGAATATAACTCCTTGAGCCTGCCTGCGACAATTCCTGCAACGGACTCATGTGCTCCCGGCAAATATACTAAAAGAACTTTATTGTTTAAAAGTTTTTTTTCTTCAATAAGCCTTACGGCTTCCTCAAGATATCTTGAAGTCATCTGCTTTCTGCCTTCATTCAGCTCTTTGAGATAATCAGCCTTTGAAACGGCATCTTCATCGTCCTCACTCAATAAAAGCTCAACCCCTCTTCCGGCAGTATCCAATCTTCCGCTTGCATTGAGACAGGGACCTATAATAAAGCCTATTGTATGAACGCTTATTTCCTTATCGTATATTCCGTTTACCTTTATAAGAGCTCTCAGTCCCGCAAGCAAGGAATTTTTCATACGACTCATTCCGTATTTTACAAGGAGGCGATTTTCACCGTTAAGCTCCATAACGTCACAAACCGTAGCAAGTGCGGAAAGCTCATAAATCTTATTAAAAAGCCCGCTATCTTTAAGTTCGGTTATATCCCTTGAAAGAACCTGCAAAAGCTTCATGGCGACAACCGCTCCGCATATACCCGTTTGAGGGTAGGTATAAGCATTATCTGTCATGACCTTGGGATCCACAACCGCAGAAGCTTCAGGTAAAATCTGTCTGCCGCTGTCCATATCAACCGGAACCTCATGATGATCCGTAACTATAATCTCCATCCCGAGCTCTTTTGCTTTTAACACGGCGTCAAAAGCCGCAATTCCGTTATCACAGGTTATGATAAGTTCCACGCCGTCTTTAAACGCTTCTTCAACTATGGAGTTGTTTATACCGTAGCCGTCCCTTATTCTGTGAGGTATTCGATAATCCACCGCCGCCCCTGTTTTTTTTAATCCGAGTACAAGAACCGCGGTCGAACAGATTCCGTCTACATCATAGTCTCCCACTACCCGGATAAATCGGTTCTCTTTAACGGCATTCGAAATACAACCCGCCGCCTCCTCCACACCTGGAAGAAGCAACGGGTCGCACATATCTTTAATGTCTCCTCTCAGAAATTCTCTTATAGAGGTAAAATCCTCAAGTCCTCTATTTCTGAGAAGTCTCGCAGTTATGAGACTTATATCGAATTCTTCGGCAATGGCTTTAAAATCCGCCTTCTTTGCCGCAACCATCCATTTACTCATCGCCGATCTTAGTTTGCTTTATTTTTTAAGCCCTTTTTCATATCATACCACAAAGGCGAAGCTATAAATATCGATGAGAATGTACCGCAGACCATACCAACCATCATAGGAAGCGCAAAGTTTCTGATGTCCGTAACTCCGAACACATAAAGTGCAAATACCATGATGAATGTGGTAAGCGAAGTAAACAGGCTTCGTGTAAGAGTTGACGAAACGCTTGAATTTACCATTCCCTCAAGACCGTCCTTTGAAGACAGCCTTGAGTTGTTTTCTCTTATTCTGTCAAATATTACAATGGTATTATTGATTGAATAACCTATTATGGTAAGCACAACCGCTATAAACGTCGAACCTACTTCAATTCTTGTAAGTGCATAACAGGTAACTACAAGCATAGCGTCATGGCAAAGAGCAAGTATTGCGCTGAAACCGAACCTCACATCATGGAAACGTATATAGATATATACAAGCATTATCGCCAGAGCAATAGCCATTGCAAGCACGGCGCTTCTTATCATTTCCGTACTTATTACCGCACTTATGCTCTCCGTTTCAATGTGATCCGAGCCGATACCGTAATCCTTTTCAAGCATATCATTGATAGCCGCTCTCTGATCCTGATCAAGAGTAACCGTCTTGAAAATAACTTCGTTTGATCCCTGAACGGTTTGAGTCTGCACAGAAGAAATGCCCGCAGCGTCTCTTATCTTGGGTACAACCTCATTATCAAGCTCCTGCAAGGTCCATGCTTTGTCAAAGGTAACTGCCGTTGAAGAACCTCCCGCAAAATCAAGACTGAGATTAAATGCACCCTTTCCTCCTACTCCGTTTATCACCATTGCCGCCACTCCGATCGCTATACATACAGCCGCAATACCGTAGGAAATTTTTCTCTTCTCAACAATATGGAGAAGCTTTTGACCCTTTGCCTTTCCGTAAAGAACCTCGTTCTTTAAACCGCAGGCATAAAGAATATTTGAAATTCCTCTCGTAATAAACAGGGCTGTAATCATTGATAGACAGATACCGAGCGCCAACGTCTGAGCAAAGCCCTTGATAGTTCCGGAACCGAACAGCATAAGCACTATTGCGGCTATCATTGTGGTTACGTTTCCGTCCATTATTGCCGAAAGTGCCTTGTTATAACCGCTCTTAATAGCCTCTTTCACATTTTTTCCGTCAGCTATTTCTTCCTTTATACGCGAGAATACAAGCACGTTGGCGTCAACAGCCATACCTACCGACAGTATTATACCCGCTATTCCGGGCAGAGTGAGCGTAATATCAAGTCCGTCCAAAAGGATTATTTCAAGGAATATATAGAATGAAAGTGCAAGCGAAGCCGACAGTCCGAGTATCCTATACATAAGCAGCATAAACAATACCACAAGTCCAAACCCCAATATTGCGGCTTTAATAGATGTGGCGATTGCGTCCTGTCCGAGCTGTGCTCCCACCACATTTGATCTGAGCTCTTCAAGCTGAAGGCTGAGTCCGCCGATTCTGATAGTGGTTGCAAGCGAAGATACCTGTTCATATGTGAAATCTTTTCCTTCAATTACGGCTATACCGTCGGAAATGACGGCATTAACCTTAGGTGCCGAAACAATTTGTCCGTCATAGTAAATACCTATCGTTTCACCTTTTTCATAAGCAAGAGCCGTCGCAGCTGCAAATTTTTTTGCTCCATCGTTTGTAAGGGTAAGTCTCACAACATAAACGTTCTGACCGTATGAATTGCTGCTGCTTGCAGCCTCTGCGCTTGCCACGTCGGTACCCTCAAGCACTATTGAGCCGTCCTCCATCAGTTCTTCAATCGTTTTATCATTAAGGGTCTGAACCAAATTCCCACGTGAATCTATCCCGTACTTGCCGTAGTTGTTATTTCCAGCCGAATCCTTTTCTCTTATAAAATAAAGATTACCGGGCTGACCTAGCTCCGCAAGAATGGCATCGGCATCCGATACTCCCGGAATTTCAACCGTTATACGGCTGTCACCGAGCGAACCGCTGGGATATACAACTGCTTCCGTTGAATATACCTCAACCCTTCTCCGAATTTTTTCCACAGTATCTTCTATCTGTTCGGAAGTCGGATTTTCATTGACTATTCCATAGGTTATTGAAACTCCGCCCGAAAGATCAAGTCCGAGATCAACGGACGAAAGCGATCCGTCCTTATTTTCTCCGATTCCGACAAATGCAATAAAACCTAATCCGCACAACAGCGCAATGGTAAGTATAAGTGCCAATACGGCCTTGCCTTTTTTCATTACCGTTTTTCCTTTCATATGCCCAGTTTAAGGCTTAAAATCAACCGATAAATAATACCACATTTACATATATAGTGCAATAAATCGGATATAAGCGATGCCTTAATAAAATATTACGTTTTCCATTTATTCACGATACTCCTTTAAATAAGTCCTCCCGTTTTTTACCTCTATACACACACAGCCGCTTTTACTCGTAATATAGGTTTTTATATTATTTTCTCCAAGCATATCCAAAACCTCCTTATGAGGATGCCCGTAAATATTTCTTTCTCCACAGGAAATGATTGCGATACCCGGAGCATAAAGCTCCAAAAATTCTTCATCGGTATTGTTATGCGATCCGTGATGAGCAACCTTCAAAATCCTGATCTCTTTAATACCGCCGGGTTTTGTTTTTAAATAATCCTTGACTGCCTCAAGCCCTTCTCCTCCCACATCGCCCGTGAGAAGCATATTAAATTTTCCGTATGTCATTTCGAGAACTATCGACATTTCATTGGGATCTCCCGTATTCATGCCCTCATATGGAGAGAGACACTTAAATTTTACCGATTCGTTTTTATATACCGGTACCTCCCAATTTTCACCTGTATGCAGGTATGTGACCGCTATATTATGTTTTGAAGCCGCCTCTTCAAGCCTTAAATAATTGTCGTTTTTTGATTCCTTATCTATATCGGGAAGCACAAGCTGTTTTATAGGTATTCCTCCGTTTGCGGAGGACTCTATCATTTCTATAACACCTGATATATGATCCAAGTCTGAATGGCTTATAATAGCCGCATCCACCTGATCAATTCCTTCATATTTGAGATATGGCTCCATCTGATATTTGCCTACCGAAAATTTTGTGGTTGAACCGCCGTCTATTAAAAAGCATTTATCCCTGCACCTTACCACAAGGGAATCACCCTGCCCGATATCAAGAACCGTTATCTTCAATTCCGGAGAGATCCTGTAAGAGATTATTAAAAAGGCAAGTGATAAGATAACGCATTTTATTATATTATTATATTTTCCGACTTTGTTTTTTCTATGTCTGTTACAATGAATAACAAATAATATTAAAATCAAATAATAGGCTGCAGTCTGCCAGACCTCAGGAGAGCCCGCATACCATGTACTTATCGGAAGCGTAACGGTTTTTCGGCACACAAGCTCGTAAAATTCAAGTATTAAGTGTACGGGATAAGCAAAAATAACACTTAGCGGGCTGAATATTTCCATAAATATAACTGCCGCTATGCTGAACGGAAGCATAAGACTCATAAGCGGAATAACAACGGGATTTATAAAAACCGAATACAGCGGAAATGAATAATAGAAACACATATAAGCGGGCAGCGTAACTATACTTATACACAGACTTGCAATAAACCCTTCATAAAACAGAGATAATATTTTGTTATTCTTTTTTTCATCTTTATCATTTTCAGGTTTTAAACACGGAAAAAGCATTCCCAAAGCCAACACCGCCAAAAATGACATTATAAAGCCTCCGTGCTTTACATATAACGGCTGCTCCGCCAAAATCATTATTCCGCAAAATGAAAGAGCCGAGATCATATCATATGTTCTTCCTATCAGGGGAGCCAAAAGCTTAAGCGTAAACATAAATATCGCTCTCAATGAAGACGTACCCATACCGCACATACTTCCGTATGCGTACATAAAAAATATACATATAACCGATACAAACCATTTTGGAATATATATTTTTCTTTTATTCCGAATAAATACCGGAACTGCAGATAAAATTTTATATATCCCCATACCCAAAATCGATATATGCAGCCCTGAAATCGAAAGCACGTGAATAATCCCGCTCCTTTGATACAAAACCTTTAAATCTTCATCAATCAAGCTTCTGTCTCCCAGAAGAACGGCACAAATAACAGCTGTATCTTTTTCATTAAAACAACGGTTTATCAGCTTGTAAATATACTCCCTGACTCTAAACAAGCCTTCTTTGAATATATCTTCTCTTCCGTATACCTTTATTATATCGGGATTATTTACACAAAAAGCCGTTCTTCTATCCTGTTGTACATGTACGGATCAAATTCACCGTAATTACTTGCTCTTCTGAAACAAGCCGCCTCACCGTTTATGCATATATTCATACCTATTGATATTTTTAATTTGTCCGCATTTTCGGAAACGCTGAGCTTAACCTTATCTTTTGAATCTTCGAGAACCATATACAGATCAAGAACTCTTACTCCTTCATAATTCGTCCTAAACTCCTTGCCGATGATTTTCCCGCTCAAATCAATCCGCCGCCCGTTAAGCCCGGAATATTTATAATCAATATCATTAAATTGAAAATAGCTGCTGAGAAGTGCTAAAAGCAGCAAAAAGATAACGCAGAGAGGTCTACGCATGATTAAGAAGACTCCAAAAATTTAAATAGATTAACGTGAAATTACAATTTCCGTATTCTTTTCAAACGGTCCCTGCAAAGGTATATCATTTACAAATCCGACCTTTGCCGATCCGGCTACGGTAATTTGAACTCTGTCGACATCAAGTCTTTCCGCCAGAGAATTTACAATAGAATATAAGATAACGTCAGATTTTATATTATTTAACTTATTATTCGCTTCTTCACTAAAATCAACATAGCAGATACCGTCCTGAACAGTCACGTTATTTACTCTTGTTGCAGGATCAATGGTGGGATATGCTCCGGTAATATTCGGTCCTGCTATAAGCTGCTCAACTATAAGCCTTTCCATGGACATGTTGGAATTATATACCAGGGTTCTGTAAATCGGAACAAGTCCGTCTCCGCTCTCATTTGCAAAATAAAGAGTTATTCTAACCTTGTCATAGGTATGCATTTCCTTGCCCGCATTGAATATAAAGCTGTCCTCTGTCATTATTCCAACAGGGTTTGAATATCTATCCATAAGCGCCACACCGCCTACAAGAAACATCACGCCGTCAACACCTTTTATCTGAATAAGAGTTCTCACTATTGCCGATCTGGTAAGTATTTCCGATATTTCATCCTGACCCGAATAGCTTACATCGAAGTCAAGAGACAACAATCCCCCCTGTGACAAGGCAAAGCTTCTAAGATTGATATCGCCTGTTATTGTTGCTCCCGTGGCAATTCCTGAAGGTGCAGCCTTAAGAGCCGCTATAAGCTCTTCTACCATTGCTTCCGTATCCTCAATGTCACATAGCGGCAGATATTTTTCCGGAGAAAGAGCTGTTTTTTCACGATTTACATAATATATATTGATATTATCCGAACCGGAATTGGGTACGTTCTCCGCTTTGGCACAGGAAATCACGCATGACAAAAATATCACCTGTACGGCAAGAAAAGATATAAAGCGTAATATTCTGTTATTTATTCCGTTTTTTTTCTTGTTTTTTGGCATATTTTCTTTTATTTTAAGGTTTGAACTTTAAAGGTATCCTAATGGTAAATACCGTTCCGCTTCCTTCAACGCTGGAAACTGAAATTTCTCCTCTGTGCATAAGAACCGATTGTCTGACCACGCTGAGACCAAGCCCTGTTCCTCCTATGTCTCCCATGCGGTTTTTCTCCCTATATCTTGATTTATCAACACGGTAAAACCTCTCGAAAAGTCTGTCTACGGAGTCTTCCGGTATGCCTATTCCCGAATCGGAAATTTCTATGGTGAAATTCTGATGATCGGCGTCAAGCTTTACTCTTACAAAGCCTCCCTCATGATTATATTTAATCCCGTTTTCCACCAGATTCATAATTATAATCGACATTTTGACCTCATCAATTTCAGCTGTTATTTCTCTTGTGCTCTCCATAGTCAATTCAATATCGTGCTGTCTTGCTATCGGACGAAGTCTTTTTAATACTATTTCCGTAAGATCATTGATATTCATAGGCTTTACATCGGTAATCGAGGCTGAATTTTCCATCTTAACAAGGGTAAGAAGATCATTTATAATTTGATTTTCCCTGTCGATCTCTTCGCTGATATCCCTCATGAATTCCTTATATGTATCTACGGAAACATTTTCTCCCGCGAGCAAGGTGTCCGCCAAAACCTTCATTGAGGTGATCGGAGTTTTAAGCTCGTGAGACACGTTCGACACAAATTCCTGTCTCGAATCGTCAATTATCTTCATTCTGGCCTGGAGCTTATTAAAAGCGTCCGTTATGTGTTCGGTTTCCAAATAATCAGGAACGGATATGGGATCATTTTTTAAACCCGCTTTTATTTCGTTTATCGCTTTTGTAATACGCTCAAAGGGTCTTATCAAAATATTTGAAGCAAACGCCGCAAAAAACAGAATGACTATTATGACTATCATTTGTATCAGGTCTGCTCTGTTTGCCAAAATATCTTTGGTCTGTGCAATCGCAGATGTGGAGACGCTTGTAAGCATTACTCCTCTTACAAGCTGACGTGAATTAAGATTAAACCTGTCTCCTTCCCTGAGAGCGGAGGTTTCAATTATGGGAGTTGTAAGTTCAAGAAAGCTGTTCTCGGAGTCATATTGTACGGTTACTCCGTCATTGCCGTTTTTCAGGGTTTTTATCACTTCTTCTGAAATAACGATCTTTCCGACGCTGAGATTATAGGAATCGGCAACAACCTTAAGATCGGAATTTATTATAAGAACTCTTCCGTCATAGAGATTTGAAAGCATGACTATTTCCGCATTCACGACATCCGAAGACGGATTTTCAAGATAATTATATGTTATAAGATGATTTGCCAATATTCTAAGCTGGGTCTGAACCTCATTCTGCTTGACATCGACCGCTCTGGCTTCATAATTGGCTATAATCGCAGACTTTATTACGACACAGGAAACTAACGCTATAAAGAAAATAATAGCAAAAATACGAATTGTGAGGCTTTTGAATATTCTCCACAGCCTAAGCTTTTTTATTACTTCCATCAGCCCTGAAAATAATATCCCGCTCCCCACTTAGTTCTTACATATGAGGGCTCGGACGGGTTTGGCTCCAACTTTTCACGAAGCCTTCTGATATGCACGTCAACAGTTCTTTCGTCACCTGGATAATCGCTTCCCCATATTCGCTTTAAAAGCTCTTCTCTTGAATATGTTTTCCCCGGAGTTCTTGCAAGAAATTCAAGCACATCAAATTCACGTCCGGTAAGATTTATCTCCTTATCCCCGATATATACTCGTCTATATTCCTCATTAAGTATAAGCTCTCCGAAGTTAAGCGTTTTGGGGTAGCTGTCCTTGGACTCCGACCGGCGCATAATCGCCTTTATTCTCGCCTTTACCTCCAAAATATTAAAAGGCTTGGTTATATAATCGTCGGCACCGTATTCAAGTCCCAATATCTTATCCATATCATCACCTTTTGCGGTAATCATGATAATAGGTACCGAAGAAAATTCCCTGATCTGCTGACACACGTCAAATCCCGATAATTTTGGAAGCATCACATCAAGCAATATAATGTCATATTGATTATTTTTTGCATTTTCAAGCGCTTCTTCGCCGTCATATGCACAATCCACTTCCATTCCGTCCTGCTCCAATGAAAAACGGATTCCTTTTACTATCGACTTTTCATCGTCTACTATAAGAACTTTTCTTGCCATTTACACTCCTACACGGTAATAAGGTCTTTGATCCTGTCAAACAATTTCTTTTTTATGCCTTTTACCTTCATGATGTCTTCAACGGTTTTGAACTCACCGTGCATTTCTCTGTAATTTATTATATCTCTTGCCCTTGAATCTCCTATTCCGGCTATTGTTTTAAGCGTATTTTCATCCGCAGTATTTATATTTACCAATCTGCTGTTTGAATCGGCTGCCCCTTCTCCAGAAGAGTTCAATTCCGGCATGGAAGCACTTTCATCAATTGTAGGAACATAGATCTTACTTCCGTCCGATACCCGTAATGCAAGATTAAGATAAGTCTCGTCGGCTTCATCACTGAATCCTCCGGCTTTTTTAATAGCATCTGCTATTCTTGAGCCCGCCTCAAGACTGTAAACTCCGCTGTTTTTTACCGCACCGCAAACATGAACCGTGACCGGCTCGGCTTCCTGTAATCCTTCTTCAGTAAAAGACGAAACCGCAGTGCCGGATGCAGCCTCAGACCCGTCGTCATCTGTTGAGGAAGCCTCTTCCGTATACTTTTCATTGATATCAATAATTTCACCTCTATCTGAACAGGAAGGCAAAATCAACATGACAGCAACGATAAAAAGAAATTTTTTAATACCTGATAAGCGGCTTTCGTTTTTATTTGTTTTCAGCATAAGCTCTCTCCTTTTGGCTAAAGAGAGATTCCCGCCCTATGCGATACATATTTTTGTAATACATATTCTATGCGATACGTACATTCAGCACAATTTTGCAAAACAACACAGCCTGCAATTTCAATACTCCCGATAAATATGCTGACAATACATACAGTAATATGTAAGACAAATTTCATTTTAACTTAACAAAAAACTAAAAGCAAGATTTTGAATACTACTATTCAGTCGGCATTATGGGAATTGGTTATCTGCACAGCCTCGGGTTCGGGAAGAAGCATTTCTTCATAATGTCTTCCGACAACCTGCTTCATAATGCTTTCAGACATTTCCTTTAAGGTGGTATTAGGGTTTGCTCCGTTCCATATCTCCGTAAAAGCTATTTCCATAAGCATCCACAAATTGCTTGTCTCTATCATTTTAGGAAGAGGAACCGATTCTTCGTAGACCTTTTCAAATATCTCCAGAGTTCGATCTCCGTATTCTATACCCTTCCTTGCCGGAAGCTTGCCCGTTTGATTAAAAAACGACTCATCCGTTCCCGAAGAAAGATAGCCTGCAAAATCAAAGGCTTCCGCCGTATTATTCGTATAGCCGTTTACGGCGATACAGCCGGTGACCGACATGCTTCTTGTAATATAATCTTCATTTAAATCGGGTATATTTGCCACGCCGTACTGAAAGCTGCAGCTTCCTTCCGCCTGAGCCGCTCTTATCTTGGTGACCGCATCCGAAGTGGCGACGGTAAACACCATTTTACCGGCTATAAAATCCTCCATAATACCCGAATAGCTGACTTCATTTGCGTCAATTGCAAAATAATCTCTAAGCTTTTGATATGCCATCATGCAGCTTACCATCTCGGTTGTATACAGATCCAGCTCCGTTATGGTGTCACCGGCATCCCCTCCGGCATTTATATATCCTCCTACAAAAAAATAATTATAAAAAATATCCGTAACATCCCACTCAAAAACGGATTCTACACTTGCAGGAGCATTATAGTTTCTCGCAAATTCAATGATTTCAGAAATTGTTGACGGTATCATCTCCTGAACGGCAAGATCTATTGCGTCCTTATGCTGCCGCCTCAGCTCGGCGATATTGGCGTCAAATGCCGCTCTTTTCTCAGAATCGTCCTCTTTTGTATCTTCATTCTTATTTTCTTCAGGATTATCATTTGAAGCGGTTTCACCGTCTTTTTCTTTATCAGCTTCGGATTCATCTTCCGAAGCCTCCTCATACGAAAGAGATATCCCTTCATTTTCGGCTATTCTGCTCCATGCAAAGTCCTCAAGATATGTTCGGTTAAACATAAGAGCGCTTGTTTCATAGTAAAACGGATATGCCACATAATTTCCCTTATAGCTTATGCTGTTTAAAGCCGCCTTGGAAAAATTATTTTCATTCAAATATTTTCCGTCAGGAGCTATTTCGGTTGTAAGACCCGTAAGTGAGGCTTTTTCCAAAACGTCGTTGGTCGTGATATAAAGATCGGGGAATGCCTCTCCCTTTAAAGAAGAGGAATTTATATTTTCCAAAAGCTCCACACCGGAAACCAATATAGGCTCAATTCTTACATTCGAATGAGCTTCATTATATTTAACCGCCTGAGTGGTAAGATAATCAGACAGAGACTCGTCGGTATACCAAAGTCTCAAGCTCACTCTGCCCTTGCCTAAAAGATTGATCGGAGAAGTGTTGGGAATAATATTCTTGACTGTAAGCAAAAGAATTATAACGCTTAATATTAAAACAATAACTATATTTACTATCTTGCTGCGCATATAAACCTCAATATATAAACAAATTATAAACAAACCCTATTATATTGTTAGTGTAAGATAAGTCAACTTATGATATCATCTGTTGTAGAATTCAAGTACAAAGCCGTAAAAAGAGGTATGAATGTCCGCAGTCAAATTCATTATTATATACATTATAATAATAAATCTTATCGGATTTTTTGTAATGGGTTCCGATAAAAACAGAGCAAGACACAAAGCGTACAGAATACCTGAATTTACAATATTTTCAATAGCATTTATACTCGGAAGCGCAGGAGTCGTACTCGGAATGTTTTTCTTTAAACATAAAACAAAAAAACCTCTATTTCTCTTCGGTCTTCCTGCTCTGCTTATACTTCAACTGCTTGCAATATTTATACTTTGGCGGTCACCTCTAAGATTTGTTTTTATCTAAACCCTCACTCTCCCATCTTTGCAAGCTTTGCCGCCTGATCCGCAGATATAAGCGAGTCTATAAGCTCGTCCAGATCACCTTCCATAATCTGCTCTATCTTATAAAGAGTAAGCTTTATCCTGTGATCCGTCACCCTTCCCTGCGGGAAATTGTAGGTTCTTATTTTTTCCGATCTGTCTCCGGTTCCTATCTGTGATTTTCTAAGGTCAGCCTCTTCGGAATGCTTTTTTTCCTTTTCCATTAAATAAAGCATGGATCTGAGTACCTTGAGTGCCTTATCCTTATTTTTAAGCTGACTTTTTTCATCCTGACATGAAATAACAATCCCTGTCGGATAGTGTGTAAGGCGAACTGCGGAATCCGTGGTGTTAACGCTCTGTCCTCCGTGTCCCGACGATCTGAATACATCAAAACGACAGTCGTTCATATTCACTTCTATTTCAACCTCTTCCGCTTCCGGCATTATGGCAACCGTCGCAGTCGAAGTATGGATACGACCTCCTGACTCGGTTTCCGGCACACGCTGCACCCTGTGAACACCGCTCTCATACTTCATCTTGCCGTAAACGCCTTGACCCTCCATCATAAAGCTGACGGTTTTCATACCGCCTATTCCGGTATCCTCATAGTCGGTAGTTTCAACTCTCCAACGCATTTTTTCAGCATATTTACAATACATTCTGTATAAATTGGCAGCAAAAAGAGCCGCTTCATCTCCTCCGACTCCCGCACGTATCTCCACAATTACGCTCTTTGAGTCATCGGGATCCGAGGGAAGCAGTAAAATCTGAAGCCTCTTTTCCGATTCGGGAAGCTGTTCACGAAAGTCACTCAGCTCTTCCTTCAAAAGAGCTCTCATATCATTATCATTTTCTTCTTCAAGCATCAGCAGATTTTCTTCAATTGAAGCCCGAATTTTATTGTATTTACGATATTCCTCGACAATAGGATCAAGCTCGTTGTGAGACCTCATAAGCTCACGAAATTTTTCTCTGTCGGAGGCTATATCGGGCTCCGACAGCATAGCCGTGATCTCTTCATATCTTCTCAATATTCCGTCTAATCTTTCAGTCATTCCGCTCATAAAATTCCTCAATAAAAAGCCTCATAAAAAGCTTTTTTAATAGCACGTCCCTATCACTACCCTGTCATTTTGCCCGAGATCCTTCACACATTCCACATCCTTAAAACCGGCTTCTTCAAAAAGCTCCTTTACCTCATCGGACTGATCATAAGCTATCTCCACAAGCAGAAAGCCTCCCCTGGTCATATAGCTTTTAGCATCTTTTGTTATCCTTCTGTAAAAAACAAGACCGTCTTCACCTCCGTAAAGAGCGGCATAAGGCTCATGCTCCTTCACCTCGGCTTCAAGAGTATCTATAACATGGGGAGGAATATAGGGCGGATTTGCTACTATTATATCAAACCCGGATTTTTCATCCTCGGGAAAAAGATCACAATTATAAAAATCTATTCTTCCGTACAATCCCAGTCTTTCGGTATTTTCCCTAGCAAGACTCAAGGCGTCGGAAGAAATATCGGTTGCCGCCGCACTTGTGTCATTTGAATATTTCAAAAGCGACAAGGCTATGCAGCCGCTTCCCGTGCAGAGATCCAGGATTCTCATGCCGTCATGAAGCCTTCTGAGGGCTTCCTCTACAAGACATTCCGTATCCTGACGCGGAATAAGAGCTCTTTTATCACACTTAAAGCTCAGCCCCATAAAATCCGCTTCTCCAAAAATATATTGAAGAGGTATACGCTTTTTTCTTTTGAAAACAAGCTCTTTGTATTCAGCCGCTTCCGAAGTATTCAATACTCTGTACGGATTTGCATACATCGCTCCGAATGAAGTGCCGCATACCTTCTCAAGTATAAGTCTTGCGTCAATATCCGCATTCGGAATACCGCAGTCACAAAGCTCAATCTTTGCAAAATTATATGCTTCAAGATAAGTTAGATTGTCCGTTTTTTCCAAGCTCATATATCTTCATCAAAATCGTCATCCGAATCCAAATCATATTCTTCATCGAAATCTTCATCATATTCTTCGAAATATTCATCCTCTGATTGAGACTCGGGAGTGGATATTTTTTCTATCTTTTTTCCAAAAATATCATCTATATATTTTTCCCAGTCAAAAATGCTGTATACAGCCTCAATACCTACCTCGATCATTTCATCGTCAGGCTCAATACTTACCATGCGCTGAAAAGCGTATCCCGGAGAGGACACCGCTCTTGTAAAGGAATTATCGTGATTTTCTCTGACTCTCATTATTTCGTAGCATACGGATGTTATCAAAATAAACAAAACGGCTCTTATTACAATTCTAAGCACTATCGACTCTATATTTACGGCAAAAAATAATATAAAGCTGAGCGCAAAGGTGTATAAAATAAAGCTGAGTCCGCAGCGGACATTGTACATTGAAGACTCTCTTACATTATCAACGGTAAGCTCCCTGCCTTCCTCTATACAGTTTAGACATTTATAGCCCGCTCCGTGATATCTTCTCATCCTCTGTACTACCGAAAACCTGGATATTGCAAATACGGTCGCAAGCACTATAAGCAGACGAATTATACCGTTTAAAATAGACTTCAAGGTTATGCTTCTTACAAAAAGGGAGACCAGAAAGTCAAATCCCAAGGGCAAAAATATAAATATTCCCGTGCATAAAACAAGTCCTGCCGCAAATGCCATATTATAGCTTACGGAATTTACCGTTCGCCTAAGCTTTACGGTGTCGGAGCTTATTTTTTTTGAAGCCGCCTTTTTCCCTGATTCTTCTTCGTCCGTTTTCGGCACTTTTTCACCTGAATCATTTTTCAAGCCGGCTTCCTTTTCCGATTTTTCCAGATTGAATCTTGCTCTTTGCGAAGTATTCTCGACTATAACGGGAATATTTTCAGACAAAACCAGACAATAGATAGTCAGGTACATATATTCAATAAAAGAAAAAAAGCCCCTGATAAAAGGAGTTTGAAGAAGCCTTGAGGATACAAAGGGAGTGTTGAAGGTCTGAATCTTTTCCTTTATGCTGCCGTCGGCACATCTGACCGCAACAACATATCTGTCCTTATATCTCATCATAAGTCCGCTGAAGGTGGCAATTATGGACAACCCCGACGGAGGACTTTTGTATACTTTACTCATACCCGCTCCATATACAAGAAAATGGGGTCAAGGCGTCATGCCTCAACCCCACCGTTACATAGTCAAAATTAAATTCCGTACTTCTTATTGAACTTATCAATACGTCCGCGAGCCATGGCGGTTTTCTGCTGACCTGTATAGAAAGGATGGCACTTGGAACAAATTTCTACGTGTATTTCAGGCTTTGTCGAACCTACAACGAACGAATTACCGCAGTTACATGTAACATTTGCCTGATAATATTCGGGTTGGATATCTTTTTTCATGTCAAATTCCTCTTTCAGATATATTAAAACAGCTAATACATACTAGCACAAGCAAATCCCGCTTGCAAGTCCCATATTTTTACTTTTCTTTTTTAAACATCTCCCACCTTCATCCTCATGCTGTCCTGATCCTGAGCAAATTGCAGCGCTATGTTTTTACTGATTTTTCCCTGCTGGTAAAGCTGCATTATGGCTTCATCCATGGTCAGCATTCCGAGCCTTCTGTTTGTCTGCATAACGGTTATAAGCTGATGCGTCTTTCCCTCACGTATCATGTTTCTTACGGCGCTGTTTACATGAAGCACCTCAAAGGCTCCCACTCTGGCATTTTCATCGGAGGTCGGCAGCAGCTGCTGAGAAATTATAGATTCCAGAACATTTGCAAGCTGAAATCGTATCTGCTGCTGCTGATGAGGAGGAAATACATCTATTATACGATCAACTGTCGATGCCGATCCTATGGTATGAAGGGTGGAAAGAACCAGATGTCCCGTTTCAGCCGCCGTGATTGCAGTTGAAATGGTTTCCAGATCTCTCATTTCACCTACAAGGATTACATCGGGATCTTCACGAAGCGCAGCCCTGAGTGCATCTGCATAATTTCTTGAATCAATCCCTATTTCTCTCTGATTTACAATAGATTCCTGATGTCTGTAAGTAAATTCAATAGGATCCTCAAGCGTTATAATATGTCTGTTCAGATTATTATTTATCTTGTCTATAATGGCGGCAATTGTTGTGGATTTTCCGCTTCCCGTCGCCCCCGTAACCAGTATGAGCCCTCTTTTCTTGGAATATAAATCTATAACCGACTCGGGTATACCGAGAACCGCCGGATCCGGTACATTTCCGGCAACAATTCTGAGAACTATCGCTATCGAGCCTCTTTGCTTAAATAGATTTACTCTGAAACGTCCGACCTCGGAAATTGAAAACGACATATCGTACTGACCGTTTTTTTCAAAGATTGATTTTTGAGCCTCATTCATTATCTGATCGGCTATTTCCCTGGTCTGCGGCGGCAGCATTCTGCCGAAATCTTCCATATTGACAAGCTTTCCGTTTACACGCATCTTAGGAGGCAGACCTACCGTTATATGCACATCGGACGCTCCGGATTCTCCCGCCTTTAAAAGTATCTGTTCAATAGTGGATTTTTCACTCATAATACCGCTTCTCCCGTCTCATCTGTCAAAAAGAAATTGCGCCATTACCGGATTGCTTAAATCAATCCCTCTGTCCGTTAAAGAAACATATTCCTTTTCTTTTTTTATAAACCCCTGATTTACAAGCGCTTTTACAACCTCGCCGTACACATCGTCAAAAGGTACTCCGAAGGTGTTTTCAAATTTTATCGTACTTACCCCCTCCGTGAGCCTAAGTCCCAAAAACATAAACTCCTCTATTTGGGAATTTATGTCAAGCTCCGTTATATTTTCTCTGATTTTTTTGATGTCGCCCTCCGCCTTGCAATAATCAGAAAAGCTCCTTATGTTGGAAAACCTCTTATTATTTATCATTGACGATGCTCCGAGACCGAAGCCCAAATAATCGCCTCTTGTCCAATACACCTTATTGTGCCTTGACTCGTATTTCTCAGGAATATGCTCATCATTTTTGGCAAAATTTGATATTTCGTACCTATGATAGCCCGCCGTTCTCAAAAGGCGTTCGGTTTCCGCATACATACGTCTCTCCTCGTCTTCATCGGGAAGACCTAGTCTGAAAAGACCTGCGGGATTATCGGGCATGGGACATCTTCCTTCTCCGAAAAATTCAAAATAAGGTGTCCCTTCCTCGATTATCAAAGAATATGACGAAATGTGCTCGGGCTTACACTCCGTTATTTCTCTGAGAGTGTTCAAATAATCGGAAAGTGTCTGACCGGGAAGCCCCATCATCACGTCAATGCTTATGTTCCTGAAGCCCGCCGTTCTTGCATCCCTATAAGCTTCATAAAACTGAGCTGCGGTATGAGCCCTTCCCAAGTGCTGCAAATCTACATTTGACATAGATTGAGCGCCGATGGAAAGTCTGTTTATGCCCATCCTTTTGTACGCCTTGAATTTTTCAAGATCCACCGTACCGGGATTTACCTCAAGCGTTATCTCCGCAGCCGGGTTTACATCATAATAGTCGTAAACGGCATTCATAACCCTCTCTATATGATTTGCCTCGGGAAAAGAGGGAGTTCCTCCTCCGAAATATATACTTGTGATCTCATATGTTTTACTGCTCTCAACCGCAAGCCTTCCCGCAGCCTCCGCCACCTCTTTTACAAGTGCGTCAAAAAAACCTGCCTGCGCCTCATCCGAAAGACCCTCATAGGATAAAAAGTCGCAGTACAGACATTTCTGTATACAAAACGGAATATGTATATATAAAGAGAGCGTTTCCATCAGTCTTCATCATCCAGCTTAAGCACACTTAAGAAGGCTGACTGGGGAATGTCAACACTTCCTATCTGACGCATCTTTTTCTTTCCCTCCTTCTGCTTTTCAAGAAGCTTGCGCTTGCGCGAAATATCTCCTCCGTAGCACTTGGCAAGAACGTCTTTTCTGAGAGCCTTTACGGTTTCTCTTGCTATGACCTTGCCTCCTACCGCCGCCTGTATCGGTATTTCAAAGAGGTGTCTGGGTATTTCCTTCTTAAGCTTTTCGCACATCCTTCTTGCCCTGTCATATGCGCCTTCCTTATGCACTATAAAAGAAAGAGCGTCCACATTTTCTTTGTTTATCAATATATCCAGCTTGACAAGATCACTTTTTTCGTAGCCTATAAGCTCGTAATCAAATGAAGCATATCCCCTTGATCTGCTCTTTAGGGCATCAAAAAAATCATAAATAACCTCATTTAAAGGAAGCTTATATTTAAGGACAACCCTGTTCTGCTCTATATAATCCGTACTTATATATATTCCTCTCCTCTCCTGACAAAGCTGCATGATGGAACCAACATATTCCGGCGTAAGCATAATCTCGCCCTGTATCATAGGCTCTTCCATGTAGTCTATCTCCGAAGGATCGGGCAGATTGGACGGATTGGTAAGATCGAAGGCTTCATTATCGGTTTTATGAACCTTGTAAATAACGCTGGGAGCCGTAGTTACCAAATCGATATTATATTCTCTGTCAAGTCTCTCTTCTATAACCTCAAGATGAAGAAGTCCCAAAAAACCGCAGCGGAAGCCGAAGCCCAGCGCCTGCGAGGTTTCAGGTTCGTAGACAAGCGAAGCGTCATTAAGCTGAAGCTTTTCAAGAGCGTCTCTTAGATCGGGATATTTTGACGTGTCGGCGGGATAAAAGCCGCAGTAAACCATGGGGAGCACGTCCTTATAGCCTGGAAGCGGCTCGCTGCAAGGTCTGTCCGATTCCGTAACGGTATCTCCGACTCTTGCGCTCCTGATATTTTTTATGGAAGCCGTAAAATAACCTACCATACCGGCGGAAAGCTCCTCGCAGGGTACAAAACCTCCGGGCTTGAAAAAGCCCACCTCAACGACCTCTTCCTCAGCCTTTGAGTCCATGAAAAGAATTTTCATCCCTCTTTTAAGGACTCCGTCCTTTATCCTGACAAAAACTATGACTCCTCTGTAAGAGTCATAAACGGAATCGAAAATAAGAGCCTTAAGAGGAGCGCTTTCATCACCGGACGGTGAGGGAATCTTATTTACCACAGCCTCAAGCACATCTTCTATTCCTATTCCCATCTTGGCAGATACCAAAGGTGCGTCGGAAGCTTCTATGCCTATTACATCCTCTATTTCTTCCTTTACATGATCGGGCATTGCGCTAGGAAGATCGATTTTGTTTATTACCGGAAAAACATCCAGATTATGGTCAAGTGCAAGATACACATTGGCAAGCGTCTGCGCCTCCACTCCCTGCGTCGCATCCACTACAAGAATAGCTCCGTCACAGGCGGCAAGCGACCTCGAGACCTCATACCCGAAATCGACATGTCCCGGAGTATCTATCATATTAAAAATGTATTCTTCACCGTTTTGGGCACGATAAGACATGCGGACGCATTGAGACTTTATGGTTATTCCGCGCTCACGCTCTATCTCCATATTGTCGAGCACCTGATTCTGCATCTCTCTGTCAGTGAGAACTCCGCATTTTTCAATTATTCTGTCGGCAAGTGTTGATTTTCCGTGATCAATGTGCGCTACTATACAAAAATTGCGTATGTGACTTCTTATTTCTTCAGACATATAAAATTTCCCGTTAACATTAATATTCACAGCCTTATGGACTGCGAATAATATTATCATATCAAAGGCTTTGCGACAATCAATCCTCAGGAAATCGGGCTAAGGTGATTTGCTTATACCGCCGAATACGACTTCTTAAGGTAAGTTCCTTATCATACAGCCGATCTTCCCTAAGCAGACTTTGAATTTTTTATCCCTTTTGATATGCAATCAGTAGATACAAGACACACAATGCAACGTCTATGATACATATGACAATCCATGATAAAATCATTGATTGGAATATTTCCCTAATCCGCTTCATAAGAGCCGATATAATACCCGAAATACAATTTTTTCAAGCTCAACATACCTCTTGACATACACCTGTTTTTTTTATATCATATCTTGTGCTGTGTTTTAAGGCAGTGATAATATTACAGTTTTTATATGAATCAAGGAGAATTATATAATGGCCAATATCAAGTCAGCCAAGAAGAGAATATTGACAAACGCCAAGCGCACCGAACGCAATAAGGCGGTAAAGAGCGGCGTTAAAACAGCTGTAAAAAAGGTTCGCGCAGCTATTGAGATCGGCGATAAGGAAGCTGCCGCTTCCGCTCTTATCGGTGCAACCTCCGTTATAGACAAGGCTAAGGCAAAGGGCGTCCTCAAGCAGAATACCGCTTCACGCAAGGTTTCACGCCTCGCACAGTCAGTCGCCGGCATGTAAGGTCATTTTATAAAAGCTATTGTTATTACGGAATTCGACAAGATCTCGAGCAGGCTCGGTCTTTGATTCATTACCGGAATAAACAAAAGGTTGTCGCATTAAGAATTGATTATTAAAATATAGCTCAACTATATTTTGTAGCCCTTTCTTAGTGCAACAGCCTCTTTTTTGTACCCCGTTATCTCTTTTTCACCATGCTTCCGTCATTTTTGAATATATGTCCCGAAAATACAACTCCTCTCACGCAGCTTGTGGGATATACGTTGCTGTGGGCGCAAACGACCGATCCGGGATTAAGAACCGCATTACAGCCGATTTCGGCATAATCTCCCAATATGGCACCCATTTTTCTAAGCCCGGTTTCAATTTTTTCATCACCTTTTACCACTACGTTTGTTCTGTCGGCCTTTATGTTGGAGGTAATGGAACCCGCTCCCATATGGGCGTGGAAGCCCAGAATCGAGTCCCCCACATAATTGTAATGAGGGGCTTCAACCTTATTAAATAAAATTACGTTTTTAAGTTCAGTGGAATTACCGACTGTCGCTCCCTTTCCGATAATCGCGCATTCTCTGATAAATGCGCAGTGTCTGATTACCGCATCTTCATCTACTATTGTGTACGGTCCGATATAAGCGGAGTCGAATACCCTGGCACTTTTGGCTATCCAGATATTCTCGGCTTTTTTTTCAAATTTATCGGGATCGAGACTGTTACCCAGCTTTACAATAAAGTCTTTTATCTTGGGAAGAACTTCCCAAGGGTAGGTATGTCCTTCAAATATCGGCGCCGCTATGGTTTCGCTGATATCAAACAATTCACTTATTTTACAATCCTTCATTTAAATTCCTCCTGCTAACTTGCAAAAACACGCTTTACAAGCTTTCCCCGTTATTGCGGTACTCTCCAAGATCTCAATCGAGTAAACTGGAGCAAGCCCGGTATCCTTCTCATCGCCTGCGTAAATAAAATCATTAGCTGTTTTTTTCATTACGTTTTTTAGTGCCTGCATAATTCTTTTTGTCCGAATAAAACTCTGCTATACTGTCAAATCTTTCTTTCAAATATCTGCTGAAATCCTGATCCTTCACAAGTTTAACCCTTCTTTTTATATAATCCTCAAGCTTCTGCATATATTCGGCTTCGCTTATGCTGCCGTCAGCCACTCCGCTGAGTCCCTTTTCCCAGCTTGCAGTAAGCGACGGGTTAAGTAGAGGCTTCATGGAAAAAAATACAGCCTCATATATCATTTCTCCGATCTGCGTAGGAGTGATGATCTGTGTTTTGCTGTTAAGCTTCAAATATCTGTTAGAGACCAGCTTCTTAAGGATTTCCGCCCTGGTGGCACTGGTTCCTATGCCCGCTCCCTTTATCTGAGCCCTAAGCTCATCATCCTCTATAAATTGACCGGCATTTTCCATGGTAAGGATCAGAGTTCCGGAGTTATACCTCTTGGGAGGAGAGGTTTCGCTTTCCTTTATTCTGACATCTTTAATACTAAGAGGAGTTCCTTTTCTTAAACTTTTTAAGGCTTCCATATACTCGGGCGTTATCGCCGTATCGGATGAATTATCCGGCATATCCGGCTGATTTTCACCGTCTTTGTTGTCCTTGTCCTTGCTCTTTGAAGGACGCTCCAATACATGCAGATAGCCCTTTTGAACAAGCACACGATAGTTTGATACAAAGCATTCGTTATGCTCAGTTTCCACATTTATAGTCACAGCAAGCTTGTCATATACCGCTGCCGGATAAAAAATTGCAAGAAAGCGCCTGCTTATACATTCATACACTGCCGCCGACAAAGAGGACAGCGACTTTACCGTACCAATACCCGCTCCTGTCGGGATAATCGCATAGTGATCCGTAACCGCCTTATCATTTACATATTTAGTCTTTGCAATATTCTCATGGCTCTTATGCTGCAATACGGCTTTTGCAAATACAGCTACCGCTTCATAACCGCACAGACCTTTGATGTTTTTATGTACTTCCTTTGCAACGGCGCTTGATAACACCCTCGCGTCCGTTCTCGGATACGTAATCAGCTTTTTTTCATAAAGCTCCTGTGCCGTTTGAAGCGTCTGATCCGGCGATATCTTGAAAAATCTCGAACAGTCATTTTGCAGCTCCGCAAGATTATACAAAAGAGGAGCCTGCTTATTTTCTTTCTTTTTCTCGCATTTTAATACCTTGGCGTTTCCTCTTAAAATAAGCTCCGAAAATTCCTTTGCCGTTTCAATATTTTTGAAGCCCTTTTCATTATATAAAAGAGGCGACTCAAAATATTTACTGCCCTCAACCGCCTTCCATGAAGCGGTGATTTTAAGCTCCTCTTTTTCTCCGGAGCTTATGTCATTTTTGGGAAAAAATCCGAAATCGGCTTCCAGTCCGTAATAGGGAGTTTTTATAAAGCTTCTGATCTCTCTTTCTCTGTCAACAACCATTCCTAAAACACAGGTCATTACCCTTCCGACCGCAATTACACATTTATCGATTTTAAGATAATCTTTTATCGATTTTGAGTATCTTAATGTGAGGCATCTTGAGAAATTTATTCCCATAAGATAATCTTCTTTGGCTCTTAAATACGCAGCTGCCGACAAATTATCATATTCTGAAAGATCCTTTGCATTGTAAATCCCGTTTTTTATTTCTTCCTCGGTCTGGGAGTCTATCCATACTCTTTTTCTGATCTTGCCCTTTATATCCGCCATCATCTCAACAAGGCGGTATATGTATTCTCCCTCTCTTCCTGCGTCGGTGCATACATAAATAGTCTCAACATCTTCTCTTGATAAAAGACTGCTGACAATTTCAAACTGTTTTTTAACCTCTTTTATTATTTCATATTTGAATTTTTCAGGAAGAAAAGGAAGGGTGGAAAGAGACCACCTCTTTAGAGCGGGATCGTATATTTCAGGGTAGCTCATGGTCACCAGATGACCCACACACCAGGTCACTATGGCATCATTCGACTCAATATATCCGTTTCTGTTGGAACCCGAAATACCGAGTGCCTGTGCAAACGCACGGGCAACACTCGGCTTTTCGGCAATATAGACTACTTTTTTTTGACTCACAACATCAGCTCAATTCAATAATTTACTTGGCTTCGATATATCCGAGAGCCTTTAACAATTCGGCACATTCCACCGAGCCTCCGGCTGCGCCCCGTAAGGTATTGTGAGAAAGACCCACAAATTTCCAGTCATAAACACTATCTTCTCTAAGTCTTCCGATGGATATGCCCATTCCTCTTTCATAGTCGACGTCAAGCTTAACCTGAGGTCTGTTTTCCTCGTCGAAATACTGAATAAAATTTTCGGGTGCACTGGGAAGCTGTAAATCCTGAGGGACACCTCTGAAGCTTCTCAATTTTGAGATAAGATCTTCCTTTTCAGCTTTTTTTCTGAATTTTACAAAGGCTGCCGCCGTATGTCCGTCCAAAACGGGAACTCTTATACATTGGCTGCTTATGACAAGACCGCTTGCTTTTACGATCTCATCACCCTCAATGCGTCCGAAAATTCTTAAAGGCTCCTGTTCGGACTTTTCTTCCTCTCCGCCTATATAGGGAATGATATTTTCCACCATTTCAGGCCAGTCGGCAAAGGTCTTTCCCGCTCCGGATATAGCCTGATATGTCGTTACTATCATCTCATAAGGGTCATACTCCTTCCATGCTGCAAGTGCGGGAGCATAGCTCTGAATGGAGCAGTTCGGCTTTACAGCAACAAAGCCTTTTTTTGTTCCGAGCCTTTTTCTCTGGCTCTCGATTATTTTTGCATGCTCAGGATTTATTTCCGGTATGATCATCGGAACGTCTTTTGTCCAGCGATGTGCGCTGTTATTGGATACCACCGGAGTTTCAGTCTTTGCATAAGCGTCCTCTATGGCTCTTATTTCTTCCTTGGTCATATCAACTGCCGAAAAACAAAAATCAACCTCGGAAGAAATCTTATCTACTTCCTGTACATCCCCTACAATTATATTCTTTACCGCCTCAGGCATGGGATTTGTCATTTTCCATTTTGATCCAACCGCCTCTTCATACGTTTTTCCTGCGCTTCTCGGAGATGCGGCAAGAATTTTTATCTGAAACCACGGATGCTCGTTTAAAAGAGTTACAAATCTCTGTCCTACCATTCCTGTTGCGCCAAGTACGGCAACATTCAACTTATCACTCATACCTACCTGTAATCCGATCAAAATAATGATCGAATTTCTCCTTTCTCCCCGACTATTCGGGGCAGCATAACGATTTTTATAACATTTATCATATTTTATATAACATTAAATGCTTTCACGGCGTATACGTTTTTTCTTGTGCTTTTACTGCAAAGTCCGGATTTTTCTTATAGTCTAAGGTTCTAACAACGGCTCCTTTCTCTTAATGTGACAAACGTCTTTTTTGGAGTTAGATTACGAACATCGCATCCCCGAATGAAAAAAATCTGTATCTTTCCTTAACCGCCTCTGTATAAGCCTTAAGTACATTTTCTCTTCCGGCAAGAGCCGAAACAAGCATTATCAGCGTTGATTCCGGCAGATGAAAATTTGTAATCAGTCCGTCTGAAATCTTAAATTTAAATCCGGGATAAATAAATATTGATGTATCACCGGAACAGGCTTCTATAAATCCGACGCCGTTAGCATTATTTTCCTTGTATAGATCTGCAGCACTCTCTATGGTTCTGCAGCTCGTTGTCCCCACGCATATAACCCTTTTTCCGGATCTTTTTGTTTCATTGATAATATCAGCTGTTTCTTTAGGAACCCTGAACCATTCCGTATGCATATGATGATTTCTTACGTCGTCCACCTTGACAGGTCTGAAGGTTCCGAGTCCTACATGAAGAGTAACATAAGCTATGCGAACACCCTTACTTTTAAGCTCTTCCATAAGAGCCTTTGTGAAATGAAGTCCCGCCGTAGGAGCAGCCGCACTTCCGTCATATTTGGCGTATACGGTCTGATATCTGTTTCTATCTTCAAGCTTGTGAGTTATATAGGGAGGAAGCGGCATTTCCCCAAGCTCATCCAGAATCTCTTCAAAAACGCCCTCATATTCAAAATGAACTATCCTTCCGCCGTCCTCGCTGCTGTCCGCAACTATTGCCCGCAGCCTCTCATTCGGAAAAACAATTTCCGCTCCTACTTTAAGCTTTTTTCCGGGCTTTACAAGGCACTCCCAATCATCTAAGCCCGTTCTTTTTAAAAGCAAAAGCTCTACCTTTGCGCCGGTGTCTTTTTTCATACCGTAAAGACGTGCGGGTATAACCTTTGTGTCATTCAGAATGAGGCAGTCTCCTTCGTTCAAATAGCCCAAAATATCTTTAAACATGTGGTGCGAAAATTCACCGGTTTTTTTATCCAGCAGCAGCAATCTGGATGAAGACCTGTCTTCAAGCGGATCCTGGGCTATAAGCTCCGGCGGCAGATCATAAAAATAATCTGCCGTAGAGTAACCCGTCATTTCATTTTCAACCATATATATCAGCCTCTAAGCTCAACACCTATGCTGTCAAGACCGTTTAAGATCTTCTTCATTGCCGCATTAACCTCATCATCAGAAAGAGTTTTTTCCGCACTCCTGAATATCAAAGAATAGGTCATTGACTTGAAGCCCTCTTTTATCTGCTCTCCTTCATAGATATCAAAGAGAGAAGCACTTTCAAGATTTTTTCCTCCGCGCTGTATCAAGATTTCCTCAATCCTTGCCGCGGACACCTCATTGGGAACCACCATAGATATATCTCTGGTAAGGGCGGGGAATCTGGCTATTTGTGAGTATATGTGCCCGAATCCGGTAAACGGAAGCAGCGACGGAATATCTAAAACGGCAATGTAGGTGTGTGCGCCTATTCCGTAATTTTGAGCAACCAACGGATGAATTTCCCCGATAAACCCTATACGTGTTGCTTTTTTATCCGGCTTACCGTCATTGTCCCTGTCCGAATTTTTATCTACACCGGTGACAAATATTTCGGCGGCTCTTCCCGGATGCAAATAGGGTCTTTCCGACGACTGTTCGAATTTAAGCCCTTTTGAAATACCTACGCTTTCAAGTATCTGTTCCGCAACTCCCTTCATGTCGAAGAAGTTTCCTTCCTTGTCGGAAGTGCTGTAAAATCCAAGCGTCAACTGCTTGCGTTCATCCGGAAGTTCTTTTAAAGGAAGCTCGTCTGCAATATACACATTCCCCATTTCAAACAGATGAACATTTTTATTCCTGTAATTATAATTGGCTGCAAGGCTTGTAAGTATACCGTTTAATGAAACGGTACGCATTATTGAAAAGTCTTCGCCTAGGGGATTTGCGATCTTAATCGCATTCCTGAGCGGTGAGTCGTCGGGAATAAGAAGCTTATCGAACACCTTGGGACTTTCAAACGAGTAATTATATCCCTGTGAAAATCCTGAATACAAAGCCACTTCCTTCATTCTTGCTTCAATGAGCATGTCGAAGCTAAGCTTTCCCGTAACCGCCGTGCTCTTGGGAAGAGTCATGGGCGTCTTGTCGTACCCGTAAAATCTGACAACCTCCTCCGCTATATCGCAAAGGGCATTGATATCCTGTCTGAAACTCGGGATTATAAGCTCATTTGCAGCCTCATCATATTCGATCTCAAGAGGCTTTAAGTACTCGAGCATTTCTTCTTTACTTATATCCGTTCCCAAAAGAGCGTTTATTTTTTCAGCGTCTAAGCTTATCCGCTTTAAAGGCTCTATTGGAGCCAGATCCTCCACAACTCCCTGACAGATCTTCCCGCAGCCGAGTTCTTCAACAAGCTGACAGGCTCTGTCGATCGCATTTCTCGTATTTACGGGATCAAGCCCCTTTTCAAAGAAAGATGACGCATCCGTTCTGAGTCCTATACGCTTTGAGCTTTTACGGATATTGGTTCCGTTAAAGGTTGCCGCTTCAAATAAAACCGTTTTTACGCTATCGGTAATCATGGTATTTTCTCCGCCCATGATACCCGCAATTCCGATTTCCTTTTCCGCATCGCAGATCATAAGAACATCTTTATCAAGACTGCGCTCCTGTCCGTCAAGCGTAGTGAACTTTTCTCCGTCCTTTGCCCTTTTTACTATTATCTTTCCTCCGCTTACGGTATCGAGATCATAGGCATGCATAGGCTGTCCGTATTCAAGCATTACATAATTGGTAATATCTACCAGATTATTTATGGGACGTACCCCGCAGGAAGCCAGCTGTCTCTGCAGCCAGACGGGCGAGGGGGCTATTTTAATGTCGGTACATACTCTTGCAACATACCTGCTGCACAGCTCCTTATCTTCTACCTCTACGGAAATATAATCCGCTGTCTTTTCTGACGTTTCGGTGAATTTAACCTTGGGCGGAACAAATTCTTTTCTGAATGTTGCGGCGGCTTCTCTTGCAATTCCTATAATAGAATAGCAGTCCACTCTGTTGGATGTTATTTCAAACTCATAGACCGAATCTCTGAGTCCAAGAGCTTCAACTGCGTCATCTCCTGCCTTAACACCCGAATTTTTATCAAAGTAATATAAGCCTTCTTCGGGAGCTTCAGGATAAAAATCTCTTGAGCTTCCAAGCTCCTCTATGGAGCACATCATTCCGTTTGACGGAACTCCTCTCAGGCTGCCCGCCTTGATTTCAATTCCGTTTTCAGGAAGAGCCGATCCGTCATGACCTCCCGCCACTTTGCCGCCGGGAAGAACAACGGGTACAAGTTCTCCTATCTTTGTATTCGGCGCACCCGTTACTATCTGTATAAGCCCGTTCTCATTCTCTATATCGTATTTTTTAGCGGCATCCCCGATATCGACCTTACAGACCACGAGCTTTTCCGCATCCGGATGCTTTGATATGTCTTCTATTTTCCCTAAGACTATTCTTTCGAGGTTTTTATCTTTTCTTGAAACGGACTCAACCTTTGTTCCGGAGAGAGTCATTGCGTCAAAAAATTCCTGATCGCTGCAATTTAAATCCGGTACATATTTTTTAAGCCAAGATAGTGATATATCCATAATTTTTCTCCTCTCATAGCTCATGCATCCCTGCATGAGCTAAACATTCGATACGAAAAATCAGACATCCTTGTCTATTTTTCTCCTCTCGCAGATCATGCACTCCATACATTATCTAAACATTCGATACGAAAAATCAGACTTCCTTGTCTATTTTTTCTCCTCTCGCAGATCATGCACTCCATACATTATCTATACATTTGATACGAAAAACCGGACTTCCTTGTCCTTTTTTCTTCTCTCGCAGACTATGCATCCAAAAGTTTTTTAAAATTGTTTCAGGAAGCGTATGTCATTTTCGTACAACAAACGCATATCATCTATCTCATATTTGAGAAGCGCCAGTCTTTCAAGTCCCATACCGAAAGCAAAGCCCGTGTATTCCTCAGGGTCTATTTTACTCATTTCCAGTACGTGGGGATGTACCATTCCGCAGCCGAGTATTTCTATCCAACCGGAGCTTTTACAAAACCTGCAGCCGCTTCCTCCGCATTTAAAGCAGGAAACGTCCATTTCGGCGGAAGGCTCGGTAAACGGAAAGTGGTGGGGTCTGAATTTAACCTTTGTATCTTCTCCGAAAAATTCCTTTGCAAATTCGGCAAGAGTTCCTTTCAGATCGGAAAATGTAACTCCCTTATCTATAAGAAGTCCCTCAACCTGATGAAATGAAGGAGAATGAGTGGCATCAACCTCGTCGGATCTGAAAACGCGTCCGGGAGATATCATCTTGATAGGTATGATACCTTTTTCCATCTCATGTACCTGCGCGGATGAGGTCTGGGTACGGAGAAGAAAATCTCCGCCGAGATAAAATGTATCCTGTTCGTCTTTTGCGGGATGGTCTGCCGGTATATTAAGCGCTTCAAAGTTATAATAATCCTTTTCAATCTCCGAAGAAGTAACCACCTGGTATCCCATTCCTATGAAAATACGCTGTATCTCTTCCAACGCAAGCTCGTTGGGATGCGAATGTCCGAAGGATGAATATCGCCCGGGAAGGGTAATGTCGATTTTTTCATTTTTCAGGCGTTCCTGCATTGTCCTTGATTCAATCGTTTTTCTGGCATCATCAAGGTATTTCTCAAGCTCTTCCCTTAAATCATTCACCATCTGACCTACCTTGGGTCTGTCCTCGGCGGCAACATCCTTCATGGATTTAAGCAGGGTTGTCAATTCCCCCTTTTTCCCCAGGAAGGCTATCCTTGCATTGTTCAGATCGTCAGAAACTGAGCTGCTTTCGATTACTTCGAGTGCTTTTCTTCTGATTTCCTCTAATCTTTCCTTCATATTCATCCCCCTTCACAGTATTTCCAAAATCAAACGCCGAGCTTATAAAATATTTTAGTGAATATACTATACCCAATGAAGTTTTCATATCAATAAAAATTTAAAATATTTTTATCCGTAAAGGCTGAATATCTTTTTAAATGACGATCAGCAAAGAATTTAAACTGCTTAAGATTTTTAACCCTGCAAATCATCTTTTTTAATATTCAGCTTAAAAGTCCTATACCCAATAGAGATATCCCTCATATTCGATATCAGATAAGCTTTTTCGGCGGTTAAAATGCCTTATTTATCAAAAAAATTACTACTCTATAAATCCATCTCACTCTTTATACCATAAATCATACCCGAATTAAATGTTTGTGCATTTTCTGAATACCGCAAAACAGGACGTATTTGAGCAAGAAAAAACAGTAAAACTATTTGATTTACTGTTTCGTAAGCTGCCATGTTATTGCTTTTATTTAATTATCTGATCCTGACAAACCGGGAGTTGTTAATTTATTTAAATAAATTTGTGTCTAACACAATCCACCATAAAACATGAATATTCAGGATATAATTTTAATTTTATCTCAGGTCTTAAAGTTCCATTTTTTATACGAAAAATCATTTCTTCAAAATCCATTTTATCTTTTTCCCAACCGGCAACAGTTTCTTGTTTCTCCTTTTCACTATCATAGTCTTCATCAGCTATAGCTTCATTTATAGCCTCTTCAAAATATTTTCGATTCTTTTCTTCAAGGTTATAAAATCTTTCCTTTTGGTTTTTTAACCATAGAACATAAAAATATTCTTCCCATTCTGCGATATAATAGTACTCAACACAATCACCGCAAAGATTTAAAAAAGTGTCATATTCTTCAAGTGCATAATAGACATCAATAATTTGGTCTTCTGAAATATCATCCGTATTTAAATTATAATTA
>CAUVOD010000024.1:0-32204 GCA_963553525.1 uncultured Lachnospiraceae bacterium
ATATTATTTTTCGTCTAGAATATACCTATATACACATCTATTGCGTAGCCCATGATGATAAAGTTGTAAAAGGATAATCCCAAGGGGATAATTATACTTGCGTCAAACAAAATCAGGACTTTAAATATTATCATCAACCCCAGCAGAATAATTAAATTGAAAATAAATAACATTTTCTTTAAAACAGCATTTTCGGTTTTATGCACTCTGCAAACCAGAATATGCGTAACCGCAGCGCTTATTATCGGATAAATCACATATATTCCGTTTCCGCCAAGCACATAAAAAAGTCCTCCTCCTGCAAGAAGGACAACCCATTGAGCAGCTTTAGGAACAGCATAATACACAAAAATAAGCGTTATGCAAAATATAATAAATGAAAATGAAGTAATATCCATTATGGCTTTGTACCGATTGTAAATACAGTTTCAAACAGCCGCATAATGCCGGCTCTTATATCAGCTCCAAAATTATATCCACCAATTCCCCGACATTTTTCATGGTTACAACCTTACCCATAGGTATTTTTATTTCAAACTCATCTTCTACGGCATTGATCAAATTTATATGCTCATAGGAATCCCAACCTTCCACATCGTCAGCCGTAGTTTCGTCCTCAACACTTATACTTTCATCGTCAAACACTTCCTGAAAAACATAATTAAGTCTCTCATATACATCTTCTCTGGTCATTTTATATCTCCCAACCTGGCTTTTACTGTTTTATAAACTTTCTATTTCCGATAAATACTCGCTTACAACCCTTCTCCTGTCAAATTCTTTCTCCATTTTATCTCTTGCGAGCCTGCCCATCTCCGCTCTTTTTTCGTGAGAAAGCAATATAAATTTGATAAATGCTTCTTTCAAACTCGCTATATCATGTGCCTTGCAGGAAAATCCCGTAACCTCATCCTCAAAAACCTCTCTGCAGCCCGGAACGTCGGTTGATATTACGGGTCTTCCGCTTGCGGACGCTTCCTGAAGCACATTCGACATTCCCTCATGATAGCTGGGGAGGACTATGCAGTCGGCTTTTTGGTAAAAGCTGTCGACATCCCTACTGCTGCCGTGATATTTCAAAATCCCCCTGCTTTGCATATCCTCTATTTTTTTGGAATAATCTTCGTCATAGCCTCCGACAATGTCAAGGCTTATATAGGGATATTCAAATTTCAAGTCCCCGAAGGCTTCAAGCAGCTCATCTATTCCCTTATCCTTCATGATCCTTCCGATATAGAGAAATTTTATTTTACCGTCAGCCTCGGGATAATCGGAAAATCCGTGCATATCAAGGTTTACTCCCGCGCCGGAAACCACCTTTGTTTTTCTGCTTACAATCCCTTCCCTTAAGAAAAAATCTCTGTTGGCTTTATTTTCAAAAAAAGTGCATTCGGCTTTTCCAAGTCCTGCTTTATACAAATTCCTGGCAAGAATGCTGAGAAGACCTCCGTTTTCTATTGCGGTTCCAAGACCCGTTACGCATGATATATAAGGTATGCGCTCCTTTTGACAGGCAAGCCCTCCGTAAACCGTAGGCTTTATGGTAAAGGTAATAACCTTATCGGGTTTGATTTTTTTTAAAAGCCTTATGTAGTAGTGAAAAAGCTCAAGATCCCTTTTGGGATTGGTCCCCCTTCTGTCCAGCAATTTAGTATATCCTAAGCGGCATCCCAATTTTTGTATATCGGACTTATAGTTTCCGAAGGGAGTGGAGGCATATACCTCATATTTTTCGGTAAGCTCTTCTATCAGCTCTTTTCTGAACTGATACAGTCCGCTGTCGCTGTTTGCCAAAATAAGCACTCTTTTCATTGCTTCAATCCCTTACGAACCATGATTTCACTATATTTCATCATATATATTCCGGACTCGTAATTGCCGATTTCCGCCTCACAGACTTCACCGGAAAGGTTTTTGATTACATATTTGCAGAAATTTACACCGCTTTCATAGGCGTGAGGATAGCCTCCTCCGAACCGGGGATTAACCTCCGATACATACCAGGTGCCGTTATCTTCAAACAGATCCACGTCGATCATGCCTCTGTAACCCATTTTTTCCGCAAAATCCGCTACCATCTTCAGGACAGCTTCATCATTTACGGACACCGCCTTGTCCGCTTCACCCGCTCTCATTCTGATCTTTCGCTTCATAAAAACGGACACGCATTTTCCCGTTATCATATCCACATATGCGTCCGCATCATATTCAACACCGGGCATATATTCCTGTATCATAAGATCGGGAACGCTGTCAAAAAGATTGTTCAAGACGGTCTCATTTTCAACCTTATTTATGTTAAGACTGGCGCTTCCTTTTACCGGCTTTACAAATACGGGATAGGATATATCCCCTCTTTCAAGAGCCGCCTTAAAGGACTCTTTATCCGCATAGCATTTTGCGGTGGTTATGCCGAGGGCTTTAAGCCTTTCATACATGGCATATTTATCAAGACTGACCTCACATAATTCGTAAGATGAAACCAAAACCTTAGTTCCCACCTTCTCAAATTCTGCCCTGTTTTTGGCAAGCTCCGAAAGTTCGGGATCTATCAGGGAAAATACTCCGCTTATATTTTCTTTTCTGCAGATATCAAGCAGCTCTTCAAGATAATTATCCTCGGTATATCCGGGCGTTATATAGTATTTGTCTGCAGCATACAAAGCAGGAGCAAGCTCGGAGCAGTCTGCGGCAATCACGTTTCCTTTTCCCTCAAGCTCTCTCCTGAAATATTCAACCATCTTATTTCTTATTCCGACGCTTAAAATCAATATGTTAATCATTAAAGCCTCCACTTTCGCCCCGTTTTTGAGCAATTCTGTATTCGTCAAAATCCAAATTTATCTGTTCCGCTCCGGATCTTATGTCGGAGCGCTTAAGCACCTTCCCGAAGGTTTTTAATATAATATCTACATCCGTTTTAAAGGTACAATTATCCACATATTCAATATCGTATCCGAATTTGTCCTCCCAACTGAGAAGACTCCTTCCGTTAATCTGTGCAAGCCCCGTAAGACCGGGTCTTACGTCGTGTCGCCTGCTCTCTTCTTCATTGTAGTACGGAAGGTATTTTATAAGCAAAGGTCTGGGGCCCACAAGAGACATATCCCCCTTTAAAATATTAAAAAGCTCCGGAAGTTCGTCAAGGCTGGAACTTCTAAGGGTTTTCCCGAAGCCGGTAAGTCTTTCCTCATCCGGAAGGAGATTTCCATTGAGGTCTTTTGCATCGTTCATAGATCTGAACTTGAATATTTTAAAAATATTTCCGTTTTTTCCCGGTCTGTTCTGACAAAAAATAACCGGACTTCCAAGCTTTATTCTTACAAATGCCGCAACCGCTATGTATATAGGAGATAAGACCACTATTGCAAAAGATGACAGCACTATATCAAGCGGTCTTTTGAAATATTTTTCATATGCTCCGTACGGCTTATGTCTTGATTTGGTTTTATTTTTTTTCGCCGACAGGATATCACATACAAATCCGAAGCATACCAAAACGGCAAAAACTGCAGAGCATATTTTTATTATTTTTTTCATAATATGTTTACCCTTATTTAAAACAGTTTTTTACTATTTCAATTATCTGATCCTGTTCCTTTTCGGTCATTTTATTATCGCTCGGAAGACAAAGTCCTCTTTCAAATATGTCGGAACCCGTATCCGAAGCGGCTCCGGTGTCTATATAGACATTGCTTCTTCCTCTTCCCGAACCGTCCTTTGTTATAAAGTCGTTGTTAAGATATAGCGGCTGGAGATGCATGGGCTTCCATATGGGTCTTCCCTCCGCATTATATTTCGTAAGGGTTTCGAGTATCTCGGTGGGGCAGCTCTTTTTGTTTTCCGTGACATATAGAGCATCGCTGTCAGATCTGAGCTGCCTGCACATGGCTTCATTATCTATTAGCAGGCAGGAAAGCCAATAGTTGGGTATACAATTTTGGGCGTCAAAAGGATTCATGGATACCGGAAGGTCTTTAAAGCCGTCCTTATATCTCTCATATATGACTTTTTTCCGTGCTATATGCTCCTCAAGATATGGAAGCTGCCCTCTCACGACTCCTGCAATGACATTGCTCATACGATAATTGTAGCCGAGTTCCTCATGCTGATACCACGGTGCATTTTCCCTTGATTGAGTTGACCATTTGCGTATCTTATCGGCATCCTCCTTTATATCGGTCAGGAACATGCCGCCTGAGCTTCCCGTTATGATTTTATTTCCGTTAAATGACATTACGCTGTAATCACCGAAGGATCCGGCAGGTCCTTTTTTGTAAAAAGCCCCCATAGCCTCCGCCGCGTCTTCTATAAGCAATGCTCCGTGCTTTTTGCATATTTTTACAATCTCATCAATCTTTCCTATCACCCCGTAAAGATGTGCAACGACCGCTATTTTTACATCAGGATAGATTTCAAACGCCTTTTCAAGAGCTTCGGGATCCATGTTCCAGCTGTCTTTTTCCGAGTCTATAAATACAGCCTCTCCCCCCTCATAGGCTATAGGATTGCAGGTGGCGTCAAAGGTCATGTCGGTACAGAAAACCTTTTTTTCTCTCAAGCTCCCCTCGTGTGCGGGGGGCTTTCCGTAAAGCCTTTGACCTGCAAGTCTTATTGCAAGATGAAGAGCCGCCGTTCCGCTTGAAAGAGCGACTCCGTATTCACATCCGCATTTTGCGGCTGCAATTCTTTCCGTTTCATCTATATTTCCGCCTACCGTAGACATCCAGTTGGTGCTGTAAGCTTCTTTCATATATTTAAGCTCTTCTCCGTGCATGGTAGGCGAAGAAAGCCATATTTTATTTTTAAATCTTTTCATACTGCCTCCTATCTGTATTGCGGCGTGCTTTTGCTATCCGGCACCAAAATACTTTTATCTGCCTATCTTTAGATTATACAGCATTCGGATTGTAGGTTTTTACTATATTCATCATTTCTTTTTTTATTGTGAGCGGATCGTCTTCTTTTATATTTTTCAATTTTTCGAGTTCCGTAAAAAATTCCTCTTCATTAAACTCTATGGGTCTTCCCACATGTATCAGCTTATTTGCCGTATCCTGCATACCCTCTTCCTTCATGAGCATTTCCTCATAGAGCTTTTCTCCGGGCCGCAGTCCCGTAAATACGATGGGAATATCTATTCCAACTCTGTAACCCGAAAGCTTTATAAGATTTTCGGCAAGATCCAATATTCTCACGGGCTCTCCCATATCCAATATAAATATTTCACCGCCTTTGGCATAAGCTCCCGCCTGCAGCACAAGGGATACCGCTTCGGGAATAGTCATAAAATATCTTATTATTTCGGGATCGGTTACTGTTACGGGGCCTCCCGTTTCTATCTGCTTTTTGAAGAGAGGTATGACGCTTCCGTTGGAGCCCAGCACGTTTCCGAACCTGACCGCCACAAATTCCGTTTCGCTTTCCCTGTTCAAGGTCTGTATTATCATTTCACAGACGCGTTTTGTGGCTCCCATTATGTTGGTGGGATTAACCGCCTTATCGGTTGAAATCATTACAAAGCGCTTTGTATTGGTTTCCGCAGCCGATTTTGCACAGTTATATGTCCCGAATATATTATTTTTTACCGCTTCTGCAGGAGAATTTTCCATAAGGGGAACATGCTTGTGAGCAGCGGCATGGTAGACTATTTCCGGTCTGTATCTTTCGAAAATATTTTTTATCCTTACATAATCCCTGACCGAAGCTATAAGAACCTCAAGCCCGAGCCCCGGATATTCCTTTTCGAGCTCCTGCTGTAAATCGTACACATTATTTTCATATATATCAAGAATTATAAGCTGTCCGGGATTATGCCCCGCAATCTGTCTGCAGAGCTCGCTGCCTATGGAGCCTCCGCCTCCGGTTACCATAACAACCCTTCCGCTTACATATTCCGCAATAGAAGCCGTGTCTATCTCAACGGGCTCTCTCCCCAAAAGATCTTCCACATCGACCTCTCTGAGCTTCGATACATCCGCTTCTCCGTTTACCAGCTGGTGCACACTCGGCAAAACCCTGAGTCTGCAATTGGTTTCCTTGCATATATTCAACAGCTCGGATAATTCTTTTCCTCTAAGCGAAGGAATGGCTATTATTATTTCATCAACATCATAAAGATCCGCACATTCTTCTATCTTGTCTCTTCCGCCGACCACAAGTATTCCCTGTATATAACTCCCCCACTTATTTCTGTCATCATCAATAATACAGCTCAGCTTCATTCCCGAAGCGCTGTTTACAAGCTCCCTTATTATGGTATTTCCCGCATCTCCGGCACCTATTACCATAACCGACAGGTCTACAAGGCTTTCTTTTTTATTGAACACGCTTCTTATAAATCTGTAAGAAAATCTGCTTATAAACGCAAACATTATAAGGAAGACCGTATACAGAAAGTAAAAGCTTCTGGGAACCGCAGGGTTTGAGACTTTAAAAAACTGCAATACCGCCGAATTGGCTATTCCCGCTATAACGCTTGCTGCAACGATATTTTGTAATTCCGTTTCTCCCACAAATTCCAAAAGGCTCTGATACATTTTAAATATAAAAAATACGGCTATTGTTATAAATATGCTGAACGGAAGCGTTCTCATCACCGTAGCTATAAATCCGCCGTATATGCCGCTTATGGAAAATTCAAATCTGACCAGAAGGGCAAGGAAAGACGCAGCCACAACGCTTGCCGCATCCGTTATAAGCAGTGCAAGCCGCTTTGCTCCTACGCTTCCTCTTCCTCTGTCATTAAAACTGTTTTTCATCTATTTTGTACCCTTTGAAACGATATAAGTAAAAACTTATTTTTCCACATCGTATATGGTAAAATCCGATACCTCTTCCCGCTTTTTAAGAGAAATTTCAACTCCTCTTTTTCTATAATAGTCTACGAGCCAGGCTGTATCCGCAGCGGTTTTTTCCACAAAATAAACCTTAGGCTCTAAAAGCGCGGAAAACATATCATCAAAACCGAACTTCTCCATTTTTTTTGTATAAAAAGGACTGAAGATATTCCAACCTCCCATTATATCATGATTGGCAATACGGGTATTTTGTCCGCCGAAAATGCTTTCTCTGTACTGTACCCATGAAAATACCGATAAAAAATAATACCCGCCTCTATCATTCTCTATATGCTCATACAGCTTCCTGACAGGGCTGCTCAACCCCTCATCGCTTATCTCCTGAAGCTTTGTAATCCTTGCGGAATTCGGTATATATACAAGAGAAACCGTAAGTATCGCTGCTGCAAGAGCGCCTGCAAGCTTCATTTTAAATCCCGGGGCATTATTTCTTCCGTATGTGTATATAAAAACTCCCATAAGTAAGGTAAATTCCATCAGATACAGAGAGTGCATAACTCTGACGGGAGTTCTTAAAGTGGAAATCATATACAGCCATAATACCGATCGGCAGCAAAACAGCAAAAAAAGCCCGGCAGCCGTTCCTCCACCGAAGGCAATAAAAAATACTGCAATATACATGAGTATTATTATTAAATTATAGGGAGAATCCGTCCCGGAGGCTACATGCTCGTCAGGAAAGTCGAAATCAACAAGCCTATGAATATAAAGCTTTACATAGCTCAGCAATTCATATGCAAGGGATGTAGAGGACTCTTTTTTAAGCCTATACGAATAATCCGCTATCCTGGAAAAAGTATCGGCATCTATACTGTCGCTCAAGCCGTAATTATAATTTAAAATAAGTGTATACTCCTCTTCGGATATCCCTATTTCATCAAAAAAACTCTTATTTTCCTCATAAGCCGGAAAGCTGCGGTAGTCATAAAGCTCCGTTCTTTTATCAAAAAAATTGCTGAATTTTTCCCACTCTGCAGATGAAACTGAGACTTTATGCAAAATAAATGCAAACAGTATTACCAAAGCCGTACACAGCAGAAGTGCCGAATATTTTAGAAATACCCACAGCCTATATTTTTTTGAAAGCTCATTTTTTCCGGAATTTTTTGCGGAGAAACTCAACTCCTTAAGAGAAAAAATATACCTGAATAAAAAGGTCAGCAAAATAAAGGGAGAACCCAGAAGAAACATTTCTTCCCGCAGACAGAACGATACGAAAAATAAAATTATCGCAATTATATTATCAAGCCTGAAAATATTTTTTAATGAAACATCATTTTCCGGAGCGATATTTTCTTCCGCATATCTTCCGCTTAGCAAAAGAAATAAACCGGCGGAAAGAAATGCCGCAGAAGAATAAGTATATTGGTAAATAACAAGATGTGGAAATGTAACCGCCAAAAATGCGGCAGCTGCAAAAATCAAAACAAAAATTTTAGAGTATATTTTTTTATTTAATCTTAAAATTTCCCTTAGAATAACCCAAAAAAGAACCAGGGTGGAGGAAATCAGAGTTATTCCGAACCAGGGAACTGCCGGTATGACCTTATAAAGAAGGGAAAAAATGACACCCAGAGGATAAAGGAGCTGTATGCGTTCAGCTTCGAAATCTCCGGTATACCTGCCGGAAATAATATCATTTATCATGACGTCGTCATTTATCTCGAATCTGAATTTGTACAGACAGGACAAAATCACAATACAAATGACAGCCATGCCTCCGGACACGGCGGCGTAAATATATTTAAGCTTTTCATTTTTGCCTTTTTTTATAAGATCTTTTTTTTCCATGGTTTTAAGCAAATTCACTTATCCGCAGCCGCAGCCGTCTCCCGTTCGTGCAGAAGCGGTATAATACATAAAAGAAAAATTATCGTTGTCGGGTTGCAGTAATGAAAATTCCACTCCGTAAAAGCCACTAAAGAAAACGAAAGACTTATCCCGAAAATAAGCAGATCTCCGTTATTGCCATGTTTAAGATAGCGATATAAGCCTGTTACTATGGAAAGAAGCACCCACAGGGCAAATATTATACCGGTCGGAATTCCGAAGTCATACGCCGCCTGCAAGTAAGCGTTATGAGCATGAGCCATGTCTTCACCCTCTATCATCATGCCTTTATGGCCTGTCATATTTAAATTCTTCAAGTATAATAAGGCTATTTCCAATCTCCCGTTACTGACATTGTTTACGGCATTTGCGATACCTGCGCCTTTTGAACCCCCGTCGGAAGAAGCCGGGTTCGTATCTTGAGAATCCGCTTCCGTTTCTTCCGTATTGTCATTGTCGGAGCTTTTATTATCAGGGTCGGATTGAGCGTCAGAATAACTGTCGGCATTACCGGGGGCAGCCTCCTCTTCATACGGTACACCGTTATAGCCGTACAGCCTTATCCCGTCTTTGTCGAAATTGGCATCATCTATATGCTTGATTTCCAAATTCAGTCTCCTGGAAAATCTCTCAAAAAATACATAAAAAAACCTGTTGGGAGACATATAAAAAGAAGAATCCCAATCGGGGCTTCCCAATAATTGGGGCGTGTATTCCGAAACAATCCCCTCCTCATACATCATATATATGTGAGATCTGTTAACCATTGCGGGCAAGGTTCTTTGAAGGGTATATACGGGGAAAAAAAGTATAATAACGGATAACACAAGTATTATTGCCGAGCCCGTACAGTATGTAAAAAACATTTTCAGCCTTTTAGCACCGTTTTGCTTTGCATATATAAAAGCGCTGAGGATAAGCAGGATAAAAGCAGTAACGGCAACCGTTAAAAATCCGAGTCTCGACATGGACAGCAGCATATATACCGATGCCGTCCCAAAAAATACTATTTCATTAAGCAGGCTTAAAATAATATCCTTAATCTTCATGCCGGGACTAAGCTTCAAGGCTTTTATTACAAACATCACAAGAGCAAGACCCGACATAAGACTCAAATATTCTCCGGTAACCGTTGCGGTCTGAAATACAAAGCCGAATCTGGCAAGCATATATGCCTTAAGCGACCTGAAAAGCATACAGTAAATCACGGATAAATAAAAATTTAGCCGTATCCCTCCGCTTACTATTTCATACCAGGAGCCGTTTTTTATAAAGCCCATAAAGCTGTAAGAAAGAAGCAGGAAAACCGCACACATTATAAGTGTTTCATATCTTCCGTTATTAAAGATACACAGCAGTGCTATAAGCAGCAGACTTAAAGCCTTATACACTCCGATATGAGGTACAGCGGCTTTCTTCCCTGCCGCTGTATATTTTATAATGCGGGAAAACATACAAATAGCTATAAGCCCTATAATCAAAGCGATTAAAGCATTAAGAGTTATCACTTTGTTATTCAGCAGATAATCCTTATCGCTTATATCCGACCTGTTTACTTTTGAATAAATAAGACCTGCAGCGCCCCCCGCAAATATATAAAGCAGAGTTACTTTGTTAAAAAGCTCTTTACGGGAAAAGGAGAATAAAGCGGCAGCCAAAAGACATACCGTTACCTGTCTTAAGGCTATGTAGTGATATATATTGTATGTCCCGTTCATGTACTCGCAGGAGTAAGCAATCGCAAGCGCAATAAAGAGCATGATAAGCCTGTCTCTGAAACTCGGTTTGAGACCCTGCTCTGCGGCACGGCTGTTTTTAAATGACACTTTGATAAGAAAAAATCCAATTATTGCTGCAATTATAAGCCCTATCGAATAAAAAATGATTTCACTCTTTATATCGCTATATAGTCTAAAGGGAAAATTACACACGAAAATAACCGCAAGCATTGCGAACATCGCAAAATACAGAGCAGCCTTTGCCAGATCCCCCGCTATCACGGGAATATCTTTTTCAGGATTGGATTTATAAAACTTCTTAACCGCCAGACACAGCAAAAGAGCCGTAGAGCTTATTACCGCTATGGCAAAAATACATACCCATTTCGATCTGGGTATATCATAATTGATATTAAATCTTAAAACTTTGCCTATCCGCTCTTCCTGACCGCAGCTGATCGAACCGTATCCCGATATCGCTTCGGTAGGAGCAACCTCTTCAAGTCTATATGAGGAAAAATAACCGCCAAGCACCATTTTATAGGTGGTATTCTGCTTGACATCAAGCCCGAGGCGTACCTTAACCACAGTAGGATAACTTAAATCCGTCGTATCAACCAGTCTTGAGCAGACCGCCTTTCCCGCTTCGTTATAGAGTACAAGATTTATATAAACTCCCGCATTGAAGCCCGGAACATACAAATCAATGCTGTCAATTCTTTTATGCTGTACGATAAAAGACTGACTCACCTTTTCCGCATCGTTTATTTCACTTGTTTCTTCAACTATTCCGATTACCGCAGGAACCGTTTTTATATATCTGAGTACCCTCAGAGGATATATAGTAAGGATAAGGATAATCGATATAAGCAATACTATTGAACATATTGCCGTGCTTTTATATATGGTCTTTCTCATATATTATCAGTCTTTCTCATATGTTATTGCGTACCCGCATCATTATGCACACTTTTTGTTACTTCCATTATATACATATCAGCCTTTTTTCCGTCGGAAGATACGACATCTCTTATTTCCGACACTATTTTAAAGCCCGCCTTTTCATTGCTCTTTATGGAAGGAATATTGTCTTTATATACTCTGAGGATGATTCTATCCAGCTGCAACCCGTCAAATGCATACTTGATCATAAGTCTTATGGACTCTACTCCGAGTCCCTTTCCTCTTGATACGTCCTCTCCTATAAATATACCGTATTCAGCCTCCTTTTTTGACATATCTATATCTCTTATATATATGCTTCCTATATCAATATCATCTTCAACCGAATGTATTATGAACTGGACGACCTCTCCGGTTTTTACCTTACCGTTCATCCACAAAATCTGGCTTTCTCTTGTAAATGCTTCTCTGTAAATAAATTTCTCCGAAACCTCTTTATTATTCCTCCATTTCACTATATTATCCGTGTCATCTTCTTCTATAGGTCTGAGGATTACCTTTTCACCCCTTAAAACTACATCCATTTCCGCCCCTTTTTATTTCTTCTCCAAAAGTATCTTTCTGCTTATAAAGTTATACACCATAACCACACCCGTAGCTCCGAACTTGAAAAATACGTCCTTTGCAAAATCATAGCTCATAATTTTTCTTATAAACGCAATATCTGCATATATAAGATCAATTCCTACATACATGCAAATTTCGTTGACTATAAGCCCGCCTATGCTCAGCATCACAAAAATCACAAATTCCTTTTTTCTGCTCATATCTTCTTTTCTCACAAAAACGAATTTCATGGAAAGAAGATAATTAACCACCACTGATATCGTAAAGCCGAGGGCGGTAGATAAATAAAAATAGCTTGGAAAGCCCTCCGATATTTTGCTTGTTTCAAAAAATATATTTGACACCCTGTAAATTACATAATCTACCAAAAAGCAAAACACTCCCACCGCTCCGAAGCGCAATATCTGATTTAAAAGTTTTTTCATCTGAAATTAAATCTCCCGATTATATATTCAATCAGCCGCATACAAACGAAACTCTCCGTCCGTATATACCTCTTTATATCCCATCTCATCCATAAAAAGCAGCAGCGTATTATATTTTTTTTCGGAATGGGTCTGACCCGTTCCGTCGCCTCTTATTATTACGAGAGGCTTCTCATTCTTTATAATGAGCTCATTTAATGACTCTTCCAGGCGTTCGGCAGCATTCGAATCAAGATCCGGCCATGAGCTGAATATTGCAGGTTTCATGTCAAATACATAGGATATACCCGGAATATTTCCGAACAGTATAACATCTTCATCCTCCGGATTCATATCCTTAAGTGCGGCATATAAAGAGCTTAAACTCTCCGCATTTTTCTTTGTGGTCTTCATGCCGTAGAGCTTTTCTATTCCTTTAACCTCAGTATCCCTTATAGTCCCGTCATCTCCGTCTTTGAATGAAAATCTTATATGGAATATCCCGGATTGAATTATCAGCAGCAAAACAAGCATAAAAACCATGCTCTTTACGGGAAAGGATATCTCCCTCGTACCTGCCATACGCAGAGCTCTGTTTAAGGTCATGAGCGATACCGGCGCTATAAAAAACAAGCTGTTCATAAGAGGATATGTGTAATTATTGCTGCCGACGGGAAGAATAAGTATCATAAAAATTGCAGTTAAAGACAAAAGCTTTTCGCTGTTCTTTCCCTTAAATATGCCCGCACAGTCCAGGACAAGTACTGCAAGCGATATTATAATAAATATCATCGCTATCTGGAAAAAGCAGTCATAATAGTAATAATTAGCTGTCAATATCCCTCTAGAGAAAAAATATTTAATCAAAAGCAGAAGTCCCGCACAATAGAAAAGCTTTTTAAGCAGTTCAAATTTCCCTTTAAATAAATAAAACATGACTATTCCCGCCAAAAGACAGGGTATAAGAATGAGCATATTTAAAAGAGCTTTTGCATATGAAGAAAGTATCAGAATGAGCATTCCCGACGCCGTATAGTCGGAGGCGGAGCTTGTCATGGAAAAAAGCGAGGCTATCATTTCCGCATAAGAAAAAGAGCCGTATCTTGCGCAGATAAAAGCAAGAGGAATCAAAAAGCCTATTGAAAAGCCCAGAAAACAACAGAAAAATTCTTTTATCAGCTCCGATATCTTCTTCTTTTCCCAGATACCGTAGACAAACACTATGACTATGGTAATCGTCTCCACTATATTAGGGAAACGAACCATGACGTTAAGCCCTAAATTCACGCCCGCAAAAACAAGATACAGTCCGCCTTGACGTCTTACGGATTGTTCCTCGGAGCCTGTTTTTATGAGTCCGCATACAAGAAAAAGCATTCCCGAAGTAAAGAAAAAATATGTCAGATAATTATATAAAATAACTCTCGGACACCAGCACAGACTTGCCGATATAAATTCTCCGACAAAAACAATCTCTGGAGGAATATATTTCGACAGCATAAAATAACACAATAAAAGGATTCCGCTTATGATCAGGGTGGTATACGCATTTATTCCCGCAAGATAGCTTCCGTACGGAAGTCTTACCATAAGGCTTCCCACAATATGGTGCAAAAAGGTTGCAATCTTCCAAACCTTATCAACCTTATCGGGATAAATAAACTGACCTAAGGTATAACCGGTATCGCTTATATCAACACCCTGAAAAACGCCTATAAACGGGTATAAAAAAAGAATCAGCGGAAATATCGGCTTTTTTAATATACTTCCGTATTTTTTTAAAGAATTTATACTTATATCCATTTGACTGTCTTGAATAAAGCCGCCCTTATAATATCAACAATAATTCCTGCCGAAAATAAAATAAATACGCATACAAATAAATATATCAAAAAATAAACCGTATTTTCCGTAGGAGGATTTCCGATAGGAATCGCAATAAGTCCCTTCCATGAGTTAAACAACAGAGGATGGGCATGAAGCAGATATACCCCTAAAGTATGTCCCGCTATGTATTTTAAGGCGCCGACCATACTTCTATGTATATTAATATTCTTAAAAAACATAAACAAGCCTATTGCCGCAATAAGATTAAGAATAAAATTATATTGCAGAGGCACATACATAAAATACGAAAAGCCTCCCGTCATCCCGTTTATAACAAACAGTATAACGGAAATCCCGTAATTTATAATGGCGCTTATCAGATATATAAAAAACCATTTGTTATTGGACATCCTATTGTCATTACAATGCAGTCTTAAATATGCTCCGACAAAATACAGACATACAAACCACTTGAAGCCGTAACCCGCATCATCGGACGCAAAATTTACGGGTATTAAGCTCTTTATAAGAGAGCACCATGTTATGAGCAGAACAAGCAGCAGCTGAAAACTTTTCTTCGATATCTTTTGCGCTCCGAGATTTAAAATCGGAGATATTATATAGAGCAGCAAATATCCCGTCATAAAGAAATAATATTCCGAGGATATAGGAAAAAGTCCCTGTATAAAGTCGAATATCCCCGTTACTGAAGAGTGCCTGTCTCCGGTGATCGAGGCTATGTCTATATCGAATACCGCTTTTAAAGTATAAAATACAGCAGCCACTAAAAAAGCATAAAATAAAACCGTCATAAGCAGCTCGAGAAATCTTTTCAGTTTAAAATCCGTCCTGACCAAAAGATATCCGCTCATTATTATCCATGTATTTACAGCCATAACGGAAAGCATTTCAAGCAGCATTGAAAAGTACATCGTAAAATCCGCGCTTACACCCTGTACAAAAAGAGTCCCGAATTGGTTGAGTGCATGGAGAACACAAACCATTATCATCAGGACAATACGAAGTAAATCCAGACCGTACAGTCTTGATCCTTCTCCGGTACTGTATATTTTAGAATCTTCAGCAGCCAACTTAACCTCTTTCAAGCTTTATCTTTCCGTTTTCCACCCTGTACACCTGATCGCACTTTTCAATGGTTTGAAGCCTGTGGGCTATTATTATAAGCGTCTTTCTACCGTGAAGTCTGTTTATGGAATCCATAACCGCTGCCTCGGTTTCCGAGTCAAGAGCGCTGGTAGCCTCATCAAGAACCATAACCTCGGGATCCTCATATAAGGCTCTTGCAATACCTATCCTCTGTCTTTGACCTCCGGACAGCCTGATTCCCCTTTCTCCTATGGTTGTATCAAGTCCGTCCGGCAGAGTTTTGACGTATTCATATAGCTGCGCTTCCTTCAAGGCGGAAATCACCTTTTCATCGTCAATCTCACTTTCGGGAACTCCGAACGCTATATTTTTTCTGATAGTGGAATCCAGCATAAATATAGTTTGGGGGATATAGCCTATGTTTTTAAGCCATGAACTGTAATGCTCCCTTATATCAATTCCGTCAGCCAAAATCACGCCGCTCTCAGGCTTTAAGAGTCCGAGCAAAACATCCACCGCGGTGGTTTTGCCCGCCCCCGTCGTTCCTACTATGCCCACGGATTTTCCGACCGGAACGGCAATATCCGCATGATCCAGAATGTAGCTTTGCGTACCGGGATATCTGTAGCACATATCACGCATCTCAATTTTTTCATGTATCGGAAGCTTATCCACGGCAACGGACACATATGAGTCTTCATCATATGAAATCCTGTCGTCATTAATTTCATACTGAAGGTTGTCGCTTACATTCATAAAAAACGGTTCAAAATAGGAAATGGACGTAAGATAGTTGTTTATACGATTTGCGCTGGGCAAAAGCCTCGCCGCGGCGGCTCCGAGAACCGTCATATGCGGCAGAAGCTCCTGAACAGTCTCGCCGTTATACATAACGAAAAGCATGTAGCCTATCATCCCCGCAATACTGACGGATTCAATCAAAAGTCTGGGCGTCGAATTATATAAATTATATTTTTGAACCGCCGACACATAACCGTTCCCGCATTTGGAATACTCGTTTATGAAATAATTTTCCTTATTTGCAATTTTTATTTCTTTTATTCCCGTAACCGACTCGCTTATCCACTTAAAAAGACCGCTGTAAAAATTTTGATTATCCTCGCCGGCTCTTTTCATTACAGGCTTTATTATAAATTTAATAATCAAAAGCACCGCTATTAAAAGGGAAGCTATACTCAGAGTCATTACGGTATCCTGTATAAGAAGTATTCCCACCAGACACACAAATACTATAATTTCGGAAATAAGCTGCAACAGATTTAAAATAAGACCGTACATATTATTTACGTCGGAGGTTATATTTCTTTGTATGACCGCGGTATCTGCGCTCAAATAGTATTCATACGGTCTTGTCATGAAATTGATCATCATGCGTCTTGAGGTTGAAAACTGATTGGTATAAACAAAGCGCAACTGTACTACATTCATGAAGTACAAAAAGATATTTTTAATCACAAAAACAAAAACCAGAGACAGCATTATGAGTGTGGCAAGCTGTATAACCCTTGTAAATGAAAATGTATCATAGATAAATTTTAAAACGGAATTTGTATTTACCGCAGCGGGATTTACGACTATTGTCATCACCGGAACTATAAGGGATATACCTACGGACTCCAGTACGCCTCCGATAAGCATCATAAAAACTATGCCCGCCATCTGCATTTTTTGTTTTCTATCTAAAAGAATCAGTAATTTTGACCATATCTTCGACATTCAATACCCCTGTAATTCATTAAATATTCTTTTTCTTCAATTTTGAATGCAAAGAGCGCACAAGTTTCGGATTTATGCTCAAAATCAGCAGGTTTCTCTTATCCTTAAAGGAAAGGTATTTGTTTGAAATAATTTCAAAAAAGCTTTTTCTGACATAACGTACAACGTCCGAATAAAATTTATCGTTTCCCGTCATCTTCGATACCGGTATATGAAGAAGATAGTCAAGCCTTTGATATAAGCAGAACCTTAACGCCGCTTCTCTCAAATCGGGAAAGTTTTCTTCAACAAACAAAAGCGCTCTGTCGGCGTTTATTACTATATCCCTGAATACCGGAGGAAAATAATCGGTATCTCCCTTTTTTACCCTGGAAATCGAACCGCTCATATAAAATACATTATATAATCTGTCCGGCAAAATCACTACGCTTTCGATATCCTTCAAAATCCTTATGAGCAAATAAAAATCTTCATTCAATTCGCCCACGGGGAAAAAATTCCCATCATGAAATACGGATCTTTTGATCAGCTTGGTACAAAAAGAAACATCCCCCGTGTGCATCAGCAGGCTCTTTAAAAAGCTTTTCGAGTCTACTGCAATTTCCTTCTCGGGCGCAGCACATATATCCGGCATTTGGGATCCGTCTTCGGCTATTTCATTTCTTGAACCCTGAACTATTTCGGCATTAAATCTGTGCGCTGCGGACTGAAGCTTCTCCAGCATGTTTTCAGCTATATAATCATCGCTGTCCACAAAGCTTATATACTCGCCGCCGGCATTTCTGATTCCGAAATTTCTGGCACTGCTTAGTCCTTCGTTTTTTTCTCTGTGAAAGACCTTTATTCTTGGAGTATATTCCTCCTTAAGGGTATCGCATACAGCCGGTGTGGAATCGGTTGAACCGTCATCCACTATGAAAATTTCCATCAGTTCATGAGGATAGGTCTGATTGCATACCGACTCTACGGCTCTTCTTAGATATTTTTCGTTATTGTATACAGGTATTATTACGGTTATAAGCGGCTTCATTCAAATCTCTCAATGTGCCTCGGGAAGTCTTCTTTTCAGCTCCTCAACATCCATCCACTGCGTATTGCTTCCGGAGCTGTAAATAAAGCCCTCAGGCACTTTTTTTCCGCTCTCGTCGATCATCTGCTTATCATTGAAAGTTATCTGCGGATATATGACGAAATAGCTGTCGTACTCTCTGGTAAACGGAGCGTCCTCCGCCGTGATCATAATTTCGTCAAGCTTTTCTCCGGGTCTTATTCCCACTTCCTTTGCAGGGATATTTTCAGCCATAGCCTTCGCCAGATCCGTAACCCTGAACGACGGTATACGGGATATAAAGGTTTCTCCGCCCTTAGCTTTTTCCAGCGCCTTCATTACAAGCTGCACTCCCTCCTGAAGAGATATCCAGAATCGTGTCATCCTGTAATCGGTTATGGGAAGTTCCTTCGCTCCGCTTTCTATAAGCTCTTTAAAGAAAGGAATAATAGAGCCTCTGCTGCCGGCGACATTTCCGTATCTTACTATGGAAAAGTTAATGTCCTTCGAACCCGAATACGCATTCGCCGCAATAAAAAGCTTATCCGATACCATCTTTGTGGCTCCGTAGAGATTAACGGGATTTACAGCCTTATCGGTGGAAAGCGCAACAACCTTTTTAACGTTGCATTTAATGGCTGCGTTTATTACATTCTCGGCTCCGTCAACATTTGTCCTGATAGCCTCCGTGGGGTTGTACTCACAAGCAGGAACCTGCTTCAGAGCGGCGGCATGTATACAATAATCCACGCCCTCCATAGCTCTTTCCAATCGCTCTTTATCCCTCACATCTCCTATAAAAAAGCGCATCTTTACACTGTGCTTTTGAAAAACCGGCTCCTTGGACATAAGGAACTGCTTATATTCGTCTCTCGAATATATTATTACCTTCTTGGGATTTTCGTGTTCAAGGACATACTCCGCAAAAGCATGACCGAACGAACCTGTTCCGCCAGTTATTAAAATCGTCTTGTTTTCAAGCATTTTTTGTCTCCGTCTATTCCTTTAACTCTTTTCAGTTCTATGAATAATAACATATACCAACGCTAATAGTAAGCAATTGATGTTTATTATAGATGGTTCTTTTCAAAATATATTCATACTAATCCTGCTTATTTTTTTCCCTTAACGTCCTTAAAATACCGGGAGCTTTAATATAAGGAGCCTTGCTCAAAGGACCGTCGTCATCATATATAACGGGCTTTTCATTCTTTAAAAGTAAGCCGCAAAATTCCAAAAGCCTTTTTGCCGCATTTTTTTCCGACCACAGAGTGCTTACGGTATTTTTTCCGTTCACGGCTCTTATTTTAAGCTCCGAAATATCCGTTTTGAAAAGATTCAAAAATTTTTTCTCAAATTCCTTATAACTGCCGCCTTTATAACTGTAACCGTTTATATTGTCTTTTATCAGATAAGGCGTTGCGCCCGCTTCATCGGAAGAAAGCACCGCACAGCCGCTGTTCATAGCCTCATTTATGACGGCGCCCCAACCCTCCAAATAATTACTGGTCATGACAAATATATGAGAGCTCTCCATCTGTGCTCTTACCTCACGGGGCTTTATGTTTCCGGTAAATTTTACATATTTTTCAAGCTTATTTTCTCTTACATATTTTTCAAGCCCTCCTCTTAATGCCCCGTCTCCTATCATTACAAGCTGATAGCCTTCTTTTTCCTCACGGCTCAGAGGCGATAAAAGCTTATTGTATGCTGAAAGTACATATTCAGGATGCTTTAAGTCCATCATCCTGCCCGCCCAGCATATTTTTATCTTTCGGGTATTATCCCATTGTGAAAGTTCGGTATCTTCGGTCTTTGTAAAGTATCCCCAGCGAAAAAGCTTATTTTTATAGGCGTGTATGAGTCTGAAGTCGGCTGCGGTGTATCCTCCTATACACAGCATATATACCGGATACTTATTCCATTTTATATGCTCTTTGTACTTTGAAATAAGCCCACCGGGAGAAATGAACTTCCATTGCCCTTCCTTATATATGCGCTCACTCAGCCTTAATGTGATTTTTTTTGAAAGAATTCTTTTTTTTACGAGCTCAAATGAAAGTTCCGACCAACCGAGCATCAGTATATCCGACTCCGATATAAGACTTTCTATATCATTTTTTTGCTCCTTCTCATATAAGCGTTTCAGATACGGCACATCCTCATCCGTTCTCCAACCGAGCTTTTTTCTTTCAGCCGTCATGGGGGATGTTTCAACAAAGACAAAATCTCCCGAAAGCTCTTTATACAAAATATCGCAAAGAGGCTTTACATGATGATTTATATAATTAGAAACGTATGTTATTTTCATATGAAGCTTCCGTCAAACGCTAACCACAGTCTCATATATGGACATGAGTTTTCTATAATTTTCTTCTATGTCATGGGTTTTAAGAGCCCTTTCTCTTGCCGCTCTGCCATATGAAATCGCTTTATCCTTATTATCAAAAACATCAGCTATCGCACGAATCATTTCTTTTATGTCTGCCTTTTCAAAAAGAATTCCTTCCTTTTGATTCTCCAGCATGGAAGGAATCCCCCCCGTTCTTGAAGCTGCTACGGGCATTCCGAGTATCATGGCTTCACCCATTGAATTCGGAGAATTTTCCATGACCGAGGGACATAAAAAAACATGCGATTTTTTATATGTTTCTTTCATTTCCTGTGCACTCAACATTCCGAGCAGACTTATCCTGGATGATAGATTGTAATGCCTCACTATCTGCCTCAAATATTCACCGTAAGCGGAAATTTTAATATTTCCTCTATCAGCCTGGGGATTAAATATTCTGTTACCGGCACAATACACGTGTATGTCAGGGTAAAGCTTTACAAGCTCCGGAAGAGCTCTCAACAGAAAATGAAAGCCTTTAAGCGGATAATCGCCCTGAGATATGAATATGCTGTGCTTACGGCAGTCATCAAAGGACCATATATCGTCTTCATAAAATACGGGTCTTAGAGTCTCGTTTAAAGTATGATAATAAGCCCTAGGGCAAAGCTTTTGGGTAAATTTCCTGTCCATATCCGTTCTTCCGGCTATGTTATAGCAAAGAAGCATTGCGCTTCTTTCCCTTGCCGCTCTTGTCTCGAACTTCTTTTGCTGCGTTTTAAGCGAGTCCGAGCGCAGAATGTCTCTTATGCTTTTACTGTTCCAAACATTGTCAGGAAGACCTGCTCTATATTCATCGGCGCAGCGGGTCATAATGCCTTGCAAAGATATAACAGCTTTGTGCGGCTGTCCTAAAGCTCTCACCATCGCAAGCGTATGAGGATATTCGGTCCCGAAGATATGAACTGCATCCGGATTAAAGCTCTCTATTATTGTCGAAAGCCTCGATTCCAGTCTTTTATCATAATATTCGGGTCTTGAAGTATTCTCTTTAAAGGGATAAAAATGCACCCCGTTTATAAGCTCTTCCTTTTCAGAGCTGCGTGAAGGAAAACATATTCCAAGCTCTATTTCCTTATCGCCGGAAGCTCTTTTTTCCACTATTCTGTTATAAATCCCGCTTATCCATCCTTCTTTTTCCGAATAATCAAGATTTTTTTGTCTGGCATATGCGGGAAGCATTATGTTTATCAGCCACAAAATTTTCATTTTTATCGTTTTCCGTTCCTGTTGTTCAAAGCATCTTTATCTTCCGCACAGCCTCTTTTTAAGCCTATGATATAAGGGTGCGGTAAATTTACTCTCTGCAAGCCTTTCCCTTAGCGGCTGAAGACTGACAAGTCTGTACAGATCATATATCCATATTTTAAATCCCGGAAGATATTTTCTTATTATTTGTTTTCTTTCCTTTTCGGAGACATCTTTATGTATATGGGAAAAGCCTCCTCCCTCATAAGAAGCTATTACCATATTCAGCTTTCTTATTATTGCGCCTTCCTTATATTTAAGTCTCAAAAACTGCTCATAATCCGCCCTGACCGTGTATGAGGTATCATAGGGTTCTTTTACCATAAGCGAAAGCTTATATACACAGGACTGATGACAGGGCAGTCTTCTGTAACAGGCGAAATCATTCATTTTGGCAAAAGCAAAGTCCACCTGTCCTGTTTCGGGATAAAAGGTATCTCCGTAAAAAATCCCGACCCCGCTTGATTTCACGGTGAGATAGCCCCGCATATCTTCATTGGCTTCATTTGACGATTTTGCCATTTTATCGGCAAGGTCTTTTAAAACATCCTCATTGTAAAAGAGATCTCCGCAGTTCAGAAAAATACAATAAGCGGCCTCTTCCATAGCGTAAGCTCTTTTTACAGCCCTGTTCATGGCATCATATATTCCATCATCCTTTTCGGAATATAAGCATATCCTGTCAAACGGAACATTCGATTTCAGGCTTTCTATGCTCCCGTCCGTGGATACCGAGTCCTGTATGATTATCCTGTAATCTGTATAGGTCTGGCTCAATATGCTTCTTATAGTTTTTTCAAGCCTGTTTCCGGCATTGAAGCTGACCACTATTATATAAAACGACATCTTATCTCCTATTCAAATAAAAAGCTGGTATAAGGCAGCACAGCTATACCGTTTCCGTGAGCAAGCATCATAAATCTTATATATACGAGCGAACATACCGCCAGAACCGCCGCCGTTGCAAGCTGTCTTCTTTTTTTGTCCTTAAGTCTTTTTATAACAGATGGTACTAAAAAAATCTGGAAAAGCGTCATGTATATGGTAATCCTCGAAAGCTGGGGGAGATAATATCCTCCTATGTGTATTGCAAGAGCCATTATGCTTAGTCTCGTATAAAACCTTATTTTTTCAAGCTGCTTTTCATCTTCATTATGCTCTCCTGTATCCGCTTTTTTAAAAATAACCTCCTTGGTACAAAAATATACCAGCAAAAGAACAAGCACATTTCTTATTATGTTTACCGGACTTGAAATATCTCCCATTTGTGCACCGTCGGTCTTATATGTAGGAAAAATAACTAGTGCAATTTTTAACCACAAAGACGGCAGTGCCGCTAAAATCCCCGTAAATACAAGCCCTATGCCTATTATATATTTATTAAATCTGATTTTAGCCATAGGATAAAAAATCAAAACAAGTAAAGCTGTTTTATGAATAGTGGAGGCTATAAGAACCGTTACGACAAATCCTATATAATCCTTCCTTTGAAAAAAAGCATTTGCATGAAAAACAAGAGCAAGAGCGGCATAGTACCTGACTGTACTGAATGATTGAAAGTACGGACAAAGCAGCATGAACATTGCAAAGGACGTGAACATATCCTCAGACTCTCTGTATATTTCCCTTACAAAGAAAAAAACCGTTATGAATGAAAATACTGCAAAAACAAGTCTGTAATTTTCAAAGCCGCATAGAGTATAGATAACATACACTATTAAATCAAAGCCTATTTCCGTCGCGGTATATGCAAAAAGCTTGGCTTCATGCATAAAGCCTATATATGCGTCATAATCATTTCCCACATGACCTCTGAGAGCGGATACCAGAAAAAGCAGGGAAAATATAACAAGCAGACAAGTGTTATTTATTATATTTTGTCTTGTCCCTACCAAATTATTCCGTTTTATCCGCAGCGCCAACATTGGCGTAAGGATAGTCAGAGCCAGGTACAGCAGCATATCGTATTCCTTTTTTTAACAATTCAAAACAATAGCCGAATTTTTTTTCGGCGCAAAATTCTCTTTTATTTTTATATAAAAATCTGAAAGCGAATATTGTCGCAAGTCTTCCGTAAAGATATAGGTATAAAACTCCTCTGTCAAAGAAAAACTTGTCCGTATAGCCCTTAAACCAGGTGGAGTCGCCTTCCTTCTCAATTCCTATTTCAATAGGAGTGCAGTATATCTTAAGATTTTTTTTTAGACAATCGTGCAGAAAAAGAGAGTCCTCTCCGTTTGAATACCTCGCTCCCCCGCCGAACAAAGGAGAAAATCGTATGTTATTCTTTTTTAAAACGTCAAGTCTTGCGGCTATTGAATAAGCCGGATATCTTCCGTAATTATGCCACCAAACTCTTCCGTATTTTTCTATATGATATGTTTTACGTCCTTCGGACTGTCTTACATTAAATAATATGAGATCGGCTTTTTTATTTTTTTTGAAACAAGTTGTTATTTTTTCTGAATATCCCGTGTTATATACAATATCGTCATCGGAAAACAATATTATTTCCGAATCCGCCTTGTCCATAGCAAGATTTCTGGAGAGTCCTACTCCTCTTTCCCTATTGCTGTAACAGCGGATAACCCCCTCTTCATGAAGATATTCCGTATAGTCGTCTTTATCGCATTGATTTACAACCACGGCGGAGCTCTCCAAATTCATATTTTCAGCAACCGCTCTCACGTCTTTTTTTAAACAGCTTATCAGAGTTTCAAAAACCGTCTTTTCATTCATATCGTTTGTGATTTATATTTTGTAAAGCCTTTTTAAAAAATTCAGGTCCGCAGCCTTAAATATCAGACCGTTTACATTCGATTCTCTCGCTTTATATACGGAAATAATATGTTTTATAAGATTTTCCTCGGATCTTCCCATTGAAATCGCTATGAGCCTTACGTCAAAATCGCCGTCTTCCATAATATCTTCCTCTTCGGACAATACATTTTTTATTGTTATATCAAAAGCAGGAAGCTTTTTTTCCATGTCTTTTTTTGATATAAGCTTTCTTATCGTCTTTTCAATATCCTCTCCGTCAGCCTCTTTATCCGATATTATTATCTGCCATCTTACTCCCTTTTCAAGCAATTTTTCAGCCGACAAATAAGCTTCGTTCAAAAAAAGCTCAGGCATATCGTTCATTGTATATTTTTCAGCCGGCAGTATCATTTGAACAGGGTATGAATATCTTATTTCAGCATCTTCGGGAACATATACAGCATCGGAGCAGGCTTCACGCAGAATTAAAGCGATAAGTCCTGTGGCAAGCCCCGTTATCAGACCGAATACGGAAGCTACGGCTTTTCTGTCCGTATATTCCCTTAAATGCGGCTCTCTTATGCTCAATATTTCTATGGAATTAAAAACATAATTTATATCTCCGTAGTCTACAAGAGCATAAGCCGCAGCCTTAGTCATTATAGACGCATAAACCTCATCCTCACTGTTTGCCGAAACCCAAAGAACCCTTATATCGGAAGGCATATCAACCGTGAATACGCTCTCCTGCTCAGCCTTGGAAAAGCTGTCCTCTTTTTCATCGGTCTCAAGCCAGCTTCTCTCACTATCATTTAAAATATCTTTTCTGAAAGCCTCATCTTTTGCCTTGGCCTCTATAAGAGAAGATATTTTATCGGACAAAAGCAGATCCTTCCATGTGTAGGCATTATAGTAATTATAAACCCTGTCGTTAGATGCATTTTCAACAAAATGAAGATATATTTCGGCGTCGGCATGGTAAACGGGCTTTTGAGCTGTATATACATAGGCGCTGTAAGCGCAGAAGGCTATTGCCGCTCCCGCCGCCCCGGCAAGTAAAACCGCCCAAAAATTTTTAAGTATTCTTAAATAAAAACATCTGATATTTATTTTTTCATCAAGATATTCTCTGTGCATACCGTAAATCAGCCTCTTTCATCATCCTTAAGCGCACTTATCTGCTTCTCATCCACTCCTTCCGTAGAGTCCGGCGTAAATAATATTTTCAGTGTGAGCAGCATGAGCTTTAAGTCAAGCCATATCGAATAATTTTCTATATATGTCAGATCAAGCTTCAGCTTATCGTAGGGAGTAGTGTTATATTTGCCGAATATCTGGGCATAGCCTGCCAGCCCCGCCTTTACCCTTGTTCTGAATGCGAACTCGGGCATATTCTTCATATACCGCTCTATGAGTTCGGGTCTTTCCGGTCTTGGTCCTATAAAGGACATCTCACCCTTAAGTATATTAAATAATTGAGGCAGCTCATCTATCCTGCATGCCCTTATGAATTTGCCGAAAGGTGTTATTCTGGAGTCGTTCTTGGTGGCAAGCCTTGCAATCCCGTCCTTTTCCGCATCAACTCTCATGCTCCGAAATTTCAGCACCTTAAACTTTTTCATGTGCTGAGTACATCTTGTCTGAGAAAAAAATACGGGTCCCTTATCATAAAGCTTTATTATAATCGCCGTAACAACCATAATCGGCGACGCAATCACAAGCAGAATAATTGAGCATACAAGATCTATCAGCCTTTTTATAAAGCGCTGTTCTACTGTCATGGAATAATCCTGAACCATGAATATAGCGGTGTCAAAAAGATGCATTTGAACCGCTCCCTTGAGAAGCACATCGGATATCTTAGGCATAACATATACTCTTATTCCGATCGAATAGCAGAATTTTAAAAGATCGTTTCTGGTCTCCGTTGCTATGTCCCAAAGGACTATACCGCCGTATCCGTTTTTTATTTCGCTTTCTATAAGCTCCATCCCTTCGGATATATTGATACATTTTTCAATATTATATATGTCCGATCTGCTTTTGAATTTGGAAATTATGTCATCCGTCGAATATCTTCCGCTTATCAAAAGCATATTTCTCCTCGGAAAAACCGCTCTGTATATCCTGTCTGAAATAAACGCCCATATCAAAACGAATATGAGCTGAGCCGAGGAAATGATCAGCATGGGTACTGCGCTGACAAGCCAGCCCCTCATCAAAACAAGCTGAAAATAACTTACGATATTTACTATCAGAATGGCAAAAAACTGCGAAAAGAAAACGCTTAAGGGCTTCTGATATCCCGTGCCCGCTCCGCCTCTATATGTTTTTGAAAAAAAGAAAATCAAAATCAGATAAACGGCTATAACAAGTATATGTCCTCTGAAATACAGCTTTAAGCCCTGACCTAAATATTCTCCGGCAACATTAAATCTAGGAAGCCTCAAAAGAGGATAATACAGCTTGAACCAACCCGCTGCATATATTGCAGCCTGAGCCAATATTCCTATTTTATCCGTTTGAAGAACGAATATTTTTTTTAACGAATTTAGTTTATTCATACTTTAAAGTCTGCGTTTAATCGCAAAAAAAGCCCAACATATAAGATTTATAAGAGCCTCGGGAACGGAAAGATCGCCCACTCCCTTATCCCTGTACAAGCCCCAAATCCTTTTTACAGCTCTTAACTTATTTGATGATAATGAATTTCCGGGTCTTCTGTATATGGTAAGAACCTCATTAAGCCCGTGTGCCTTGGCACCCTTTCTTAAAACCCTCCACCATGTCGCCGTATCTTCGCTTTCTATATCGGGCATCATGAACCATTTTTTCGCTATTCTTTGGGTATCGAAAATAACCGTTGACGTAAAAATAACCGTCCTTGAAAGCGCCCTTTTAAAATCAAGCTCTTCCGGAACCGCTACCACCTTGCCCGTGGGTCTTGCATTTTTATCCCCGAATTCGTAGGCGGTAAAAGCAAAGCCCGCATTATTTTCATTAATAAAGCTTATTGTTTTTTCAAGCTTTTTAGGAAGCCATATATCATCGGCGTCCAAAAAGGCTATATATCTTCCTATTGCCGCCCTTATACCGGCATTTCTCGCCGCAGCCGCCCCCGTTTCTTCATCCAACATGATAAGTGAAATCCGATTTTTCGATTCGGCGATATGCTTTCTTATAATTTCCACGCTGCCATCCGAGGAATGATCGTCTACCATTATGATCTCCCATTCGGAATACGTCTGAACCTCGACACTCTTTACGGTTTTTATAATAAATTTTTCAGCATTATGTACGGGAATAATGACCGATACCATACTCTCTCCTGTCAAAAGTCTTCCTTACTGATATAAAGAGGGCGTTTTTTTACCTCCAAATATGTCTTGGAAAGATATTGCCCCACTATACCCAGGCAGAAGGTCTGTACTCCGGAAACAAGTAAAATAATACACACCAAAGAGGGCCAGCCGGATGTCGGATCACCGAACAGCGCTTTTCTTACAATTATTACCACTATAAATATAAGAGCAATCACGCAAAACAGCATTCCTACAACGGAAGCAAAAGCAAGCGGAATGGTAGAAAAGGCGATTATTCCGTCTATTGCATACAAAAACAGCTTCCAAAAGGACCACTTTGTTTCCCCTTTTGCCCTTTCAATATTTTCATATTCCAGCCATCTGGTATCATAGCCCACCCAACTGAAAATCCCCTTGGAAAAGCGGTTATATTCCGAAAGGCTGATGACGGAATCCGCAAATCTCCTTGTCATCATTCTGAAATCTCTTGCACCGTCAACTATTTCCGTTTTGGACATTTTATTTATCAGCTTATAAAACATCCTTGCAAAAAAGGATCTTATGGCGGGTTCACCCTTTCTTGTGACCCTTCTGGTGGCAACCGAATCCATTTTTTCATTTACCATAACACTATACATTTCGGGAAGAAGAGAGGGCGGATCCTGAAGATCACAGTCCATAATAACCACAAAATCCCCCTTGGCTTTTTTAAGTCCCGCAAATATTGCAGCCTCTTTTCCGAAATTACGCGAAAAGCTGCACATGTGAACCCGTCCGTCCTCCTCATGCAGCCTTTGAATATTTTCCACGGTTCTGTCACAAGAGCCGTCGTCAATATAATTTATGTCGAGCTCGACTTGATTTTCTCTGAAAAATACTTCCGTTTTCATGAGCTCGTCATAAAAATACCGGATATTTTCCTCTTCATTATAGCAGGGGACAATAATACTTAAGGTCTTCATTGTATCTTCTTCCATACTCATTTATTTTTTATCTTCCGCCATATCGGGAAATCTGTATACAACATCAGTGTTTTGACCGTCCACATCTATGTTGTAGCTGACCGTTTTATAACCGTTTCTCGTGAGAGTTACGGTGTGGAGTCCGCTCACCTTAATCTTTGTTACCGGGATTGTTCCTACAAAATTCCCGTCAAAATAAAGAGCCGCTCCTACCGGCGATTCAAAGGCTATATATTTGGCCGGTATTACATTTCCGCTTGAAGAACTGCCAAAGCCCGAATTATTTGCCGACGCCGATCCGTGTGTTGATACCGATGAAGCGCCTTGAGGCGATTCCGCATTAAATACGCTTGAATATACGGTTGCAGCCTTATTGGACTTATCGGAGCTTTCCGAATGCGAAGAGGACTCCTTGGCAAGTTCAAGCCTGACTGTCGCCTTACTGCTGCCTACTCTTAAGTATCTCAGATCGGATTTATAGCCCTCCGCATAAATTTCTATTTCATGCACGCCGTATTTCATAGAGACCTCATCTATTGCTCCGAGATCCTCTCCGTCCACTATAACACCGGCTTCCTTAGGCGTAAGCTTAAAGCTTATAAGTCCGCTCTTAGGCTCTTCTATTTCAATTGTCGATGTATCTACAACCGTTTCCTTTCCCCTGATTATGGTTATCCTGTCATTGTGATTGGCTCCGTTTCCTCCTATATACAGATCATATTCGCCCTCGGGAGCGCTCATCAGCATATGCTCCGTTATCCTTCTGATAACCTTATTATCAAGCTCAATCCACGCCCCTATGAGGGAAGTATCGTTTACCGTATCGGAGGACAGCCGCAAATATCCATGCCCGCTTGTAACCTTGATGCTGTATACCTCATCTCCTATTCCGTAGGCGTCTATTTTGTCTCCCTTCAAAATGGAAGACGTACCGGAAGCCGCACCGTCTACAAGCACAAGCGTGTTGTAATTTATTTTATACTCCTTGCCGTTTATCTTTGCCACAGACCTTTCGGAACCCGAAACCGAAAAGGTTACGGGAAGATCATAATCCGATACATCCTTATAAACCCAGCCGTCCTTTGGCATTTCCAAAGACAGCGAATTCAGATGCTTAGTGCTCTTCAAAAATGTCGCATATACCAGCATTCCGGTTTCAACCGACGAAACCGTAACTTCTTTTCCATGCTTATCATAAAAATGCGTGGTTTTATCGAAGCTTAAGGTATAGTCTCTGCCTATGTCATGATTTCTGAATTTTATTGTTCCGAAGTCTTCATCTATGGATATGACCGAACAGCTGTCGGCTGAGTCATATTTTCCGATCATGGATATGTGGATCTCACCCTCAACACTTTCCGCCGTTTCAGGCTCATCCGCACGGGAAAGAACAGGAGCAATCAGTATCGCTGAAAAAAGCGCTCCGAGTACCGCCGTTATAAATTTTATTTTTATACCCTCACATCTTGATTTTTTCATCTTTAAGTCTTATCTTTTTGATAATTTTTAAACCTCTTTATATTGTCTTTATCAAGGAGATATTCTCTGTTGTTGTGCTCCGGATTACTCAGCACATCCTCCATAGCTCCCTCCAAAATATTTCCTATTTCTTTTCCTTCTTTTATTCCTGCGGCTATTAAATCTTTTCCCCCGATTGCAAGCTCCGCTTTGCTCGTGGCTTCGCCGTTTTTTATAATACTCTCATAAAGTCTCGACAGCTTATCCCCGTCCGCTCCGCTTTTTCTTATCGCCTCGGGAGACTTCGCTTTGTTATCGGCGTTTATAACCTCTATAAGCAGCGGAAATTTTTCCTTCCCGAGCCTGTACATGACTTTTCTGACTTCTTCGGCTTTGCTGCATTTATTTACATGAAAATCGTGGTATAAAATAAGTCCCGTAACGTCTTTTATGGTAGCATTATCAAATTTAAGTCTTACGAGTATTTCCTTTGCTTTTTTCGAACCCTCCGCCGGGTGATTATAAAAATGATCCGTTCCGTTTTTATCCGTGGTTTTGGTATCGGGCTTCGCCACGTCATGTAAGAGCATGGTGAGCCTGAGCGTTGCGTCGGATCTTATGTTGCACATTGCATTTACCGTATGAGTTCCGACATCATATATATGATAGGGATTATTCTGCTCCGTTTTCATCATAAGGTCAAATTCCGGAAGAAAATACGAAGTTATCCCTGCCTTATACATGTCCAGTATACATCCCGGATTATCCGAGCATATAAGCCTCATAAGCTCCGTGCGTATGCGCTCTGCGCTTATTTTTTTTAAATTGAAGCCGAGACTGCCTGCTGCGTTTAAGGTGTTTTTTTCAATTTTAAATCCGAGCTCCGCGGAAAATCTGAATGCTCTCATTATTCTTAGAGCGTCCTCTAAAAACCTCTCCTTAGGGTCTCCAACGCAGCGTATTGTCTTATTTTTTAAATCGTCAATTCCGTCAAAGAGGTCTATGAGTCCGGTTTCTTCGCTGTATGCAAAAGCATTTACCGTAAAATCCCTTCTCCTTAAATCCTCTTCCAGAGATGCGGTAAACGAAACCTCTTTGGGATGTCTCGAATCCTCATATTTTCCGTCTATTCGATAGGTTGTAACCTCGCAGCTCTTATTTCCTGCAAGTACTGTAACAGTTCCGTGCTCAATACCCGTAGGCACGGTTCTTGAAAAAAGCTTTATTATTTCCTCAGGCTTTGCGTTTGTCGTTACGTCATAGTCGGACGGCAGCCTCCCTATCAGCTTGTCCCTTACACAGCCTCCGACTATATAAGCTTCATATCCTCTATTATGCAGCGTATCGAGTATTTTTTTTACATATTCCGGAATTTCAATCTTTATATCCATCAAAAAGCTTTCTTATTCTTCTCTGAGATATTGACTTGAGCCGTATAATTGCTGACCTTCGTATTCCACAAGAGTCCAGCCGCCTTCCTCGGCTATCTTGATGAGTCTTGTTCCGCTGTTGACCCTTACCACAACCTCCGCATCGGTTGAGGGACCGGTTCTCAAATTAAGAGAATCCCCTATTACTACAACTGTGGTCTCATCATCATCAATATCTTCATCCGGATATTGTTCATTATCATCCCAACCGCCATCCTCCTGAGCGGTATTTCCCGCATCATTTCCGTTAACGGAAGCTCCTTTTTCAGCTTCTGTTACAGACGTCTGTGTACCGGCTTTGCTTGAACCCGTCCATTTATTGAGTCCGAGACCGCTCTTGATCATGGGAAGTAAAAAGATTCCCCATACTACCGCAAAAACAAGCAAAGCTATTATAACGGCACATATTTTAACCGCAACAGACAAGAACTTGTCCAACATATCCGTATCCCCTTCCGAGTCCTCTTCAAATCTGTTTTTTTTGCTGTCTTTAGCTTTGCTTTTAGGCTTTTGAACAGCTCTTTTCTTATCTTTTTCTCTTATCTCAGGTCTGCGCTTACTTGACTTTAAATATCTTTCCTCAAATTCTTC
>CAUVOD010000025.1:0-31394 GCA_963553525.1 uncultured Lachnospiraceae bacterium
ACTATGCCGGCAAACGACCTTGTGGTTTATGCGGGCTGGAAAGCTCCTACCGTAACGGTAACCGCCTATACCTCCAAAGACGGCGGTGCTGTTCATAAACAGTTTGTGATTCCGTACGGAAGCAAGGTTTCGAAGTCTGATTTAACGGATTTACCCAATGTCGGAGACAAAACGTTTATCGGCTGGGCGACAAAGGATAATTCCGGAACGCTTACACTTTATAATTTCGAGACCAAACTTTACGAAGACCTTGAGCTTTATCCGTATTTTGCAGGCTCCGCCAAATATACCGTAAGCTATGATTTGAACGGCGGTACGGGAACCGTGGTTGATTCCAAGAAGTATATGGAGGGTGCAGAGGCGGATGTACAGCCCTTCGGTACCGCAAAAGCTCCCGCAGGCAAGATCTTCATAGGCTGGCAGTATAACCAAAAAATATATATTCCCCGGTCTAAGGTAACGGTAACTGAAAACATTACGTTTACTGCCGTATACGGTAATATTCCGGCAAAAACGTCGCTAAGATATAGTACGAATTATCCTGCCGACGGCGGAATTCTTAATCCTCTCGATTATGCTCCCGCAGAGCTTCAAGATCTTGCCAATAACAGCAGTGTAAAGATTTATGATTTGGCTAAGACAGGTTTTGTGACGCCTAAGGGATATATCTTCGACGGCTGGAGTACGAAGCCCGGAGAGCCGGCTAACGGCGACAGGATATTTAAGCCGGGAGAGACCGTAATAGTCGATAATTTAAAAGGTCAGAATGTCTTATATGCCGTATGGAAGAAGAAAGCTGCGCCGAATATTACCATAACCGCAGCAAGCGCCGAAAAGACATATGACGGAACAGCGCTGACTGATAAAAACTGCAAGGTTGAGGTTACAGGAGGCCTTGATACTTCACTCTATGAAGTAAAGGCTGAAGCAGAAGGCTCTGCAACTCACGTAAACGATGATGGAACTAACAAAGTAAAAGGCTACAAAATCATAGATATAGTCACACAAGAGGACGTAACGAACAGCTTTGACCTTAGTAATGTAACGCTGAAAGACGGAACACTTACCATAAAGCCCGCCCCTCTTACTCTGAAAGCGAAAAGCGGAAGCTTTGAATATGACGGAAAAGAGCACTCTATTAAAGAGGTGGAGATTTATCTTAACGGGGATAAGGTGGAGACTTCGCTTGAAAGTGGGAAGACTGTAGGAAAGCTCTTCGGCGATGATAAAATTTTTGCATATGCAAACGGATCTATAACCGATATAGGAAAAGTATCAAATCCTGTACTTCACGAGTTCCCTGTAGGAGACGAGAGGGACTATGATATAAAGAAAACTCCGGGTGAGCTTGAGGTATATGCAAATACTTCCAGGATTGTTATTAAGGCAAATGATAATAACAAGACTTACGACGGAATTAAGCTTACAGATCCCGGATGGAGTTCTCCGGAACATCCGGATGATTTCAAAATTGATAACAATATCGGTTACTTCGGCGACTTCAAAATAGAAGTCGAGATTGAAGGAGAGATCACCCATGTAAAGGACAATGTTACGGGAGATGATAAGAACAATATTATAAAGAGCTATACTATCTACAAACGTGCTGCTGATACGATATCGGCAAGATCTTTCTCAACGGATGAAGATTCCGAAGAATGGGAAAAGGTAGATAAGAAAAATTTCCCCAACATTGAATTGGTTAACGGCGTACTCAGGATTGATCCCAAAGAGGCTTCCATTGAGACAGGCTCTTCAAGAAGAACATATAACGGATCGCCCCTTACAAACGCTTCTTATACGCCAAAGGGCTTTTTGGATTTCGACTTGGAAGAAATGACAATAAGAACAACGGGAAGCCGGACGGAAGTAGGAAGCAGCAGTAATACCTATGAAATAGAGTGGGGACCGGTAGATAAAGAGGATTATGAAATTACCGATGTACTGGGTACTCTCACGGTTGATTCGGTTCCTACTACACCTACGCCCGGACCCGGACCTGCACCCAAACCTACTCCCAAACCTGCTCCCGCTCCCGCAGCGACTCCCGCGCCTGTTGCGGGCGAAGTACTCGGAGCAAGAAGAACTGATTCCGAGCAAGTACTCGGGGCAAGAAAGAATACGGAAGGCACAGTGCTGGGAGCAAGACGGGGAAAGACGGGTGAGGAAAGCAATTCGTCAAGGCTCATGATTATGGCAAGCTTATCGGCACTGCTGGTACTGCTTGCAGGAGGCGGAAAGAAAAAGAAAGGCTGATATTTTTCGGTATTCAATAAAAAAGGAAGATTGAAGTTTTTCGATCTCTGCCGGAAATGAAGACTGACAAATTCTCGGGACTTTGATCAGAATAAGAAATAAAAACAGCGAGGCTGCGGTTTATACTGCAGTCTCGCCGCTTTTATACAGCTGTTGTATTATTTTTAGCGTTATCGTTATTGCGGAATTTGCCGGGATTTTGAGCAAGCCGGGTCTCCTTTTTATTACTCGTGTAAATAAGAATAAGCCTTACCGTCTTATGCATAAGACGCAGACTTCTTAACATAATGGCAAAAGCACTCCGTATGCAGCGGGGTGATGAGGGATCGCATATTTTTATAGCCTGAAGCTGTATCGCACAGATAGGTGTATAGAAATTACACGATAATATTTGAATATGACAGTTCATAAAATTATTTGCTTAATTTTTAATTATTTATGGAAAAAGTCCCGGACAATATGGTATATTTTTTATTTATAAACATAATCGGATAAAGGCTGCTTAACACGTGGCACGGGCAGCTTATACAACAAGCCGATTAGATAAAAATGAATAAGGAGGTAAAGAAATGGGAAAAAATGCGGCAACACCCCTGAAAGACGGATTTAATTCAAAAATCGGTTTCGTGCTGGCAAGCGTGGGATCGGCGGTAGGGATGGGAAATTTGTGGCGATTCCCGCTTCTTATTTCCGCATTCGGCGGAATGACCTTTCTTATTCCGTATCTTATTTTTGTAGTTCTTATCGGAAGCACGGGCGTAATAGAAGAAATCGCTCTGGGCAGAAGCACTCAGAGCGGCCCCATAGGAGCTTTCGGCAAGGCTGTGGCTCATTTAGGCAAAAACGGAAGGATAGGAGAGCTTATAGGAATTATTCCCGTTCTCGGAGCCATGTCGCTTGCTATAGGCTATTCGTGTGTTATCGGCTGGATAGTAAAGTATCTGGTGCTTGCAGTAAACGGAAGCCTGTATGCTATGGGTAGCGATATGGATACAATAGGATCCACCTTCGGAGAAACGGCATCGTCTATGGGAAATAATGCGTGGCTTATAGCCGGACTTGTTATATGCTTTTCAATCATGGCGTTCGGTGTGGCAAGAGGAATAGAAAAAGCCAATAAGTTCATGATGCCGGTCTTATTTACTCTGTTGGTTTTCCTTGCGGTTTATGTCGCATTTCAGAGCGGAGCATCCGAGGGCTATAAGTATATTTTTACCGTAAATACAAAAGGGCTTGCGGATCCCAAGCTGTGGGTATTTGCCTTCGGTCAGGCATTTTTTTCACTATCCATAGCGGGTAACGGAACGGTCATTTACGGCTCTTATCTGGGCAAAAATGAAGATATTCCGGCTTCCGCCGCCAACATAGCGATATTTGATACGATGGCATCTTTACTTGCAGCGTTTTTGATTATTCCCGCCATGGCGACAACGGGTGCTCAGCTTGATACGGGAGGTCCCGGGCTTATGTTCATACACTTGGTAAATGTTATGAACGGCATGCCTGCCGGACGCATTATATCCATAGTATTTTATCTTTGTGTATTCTTTGCGGGAATGAGCTCGCTCATCAATATGTTTGAGGCTCCGGTTGCGACGCTGCAGCAGCAGTTTAAGCTGAAAAGAGGAATTGCCGTTGCTATTATAGCGGTAACGGGAACCGCAGTTTCCCTGAGCATACAGGGTATAGTATCCGGCTGGATGGACGTGGTATCGATTTATATCTGCCCCTTGGGAGCGATGATAGCGGGAGTGATGTTCTTTTGGGTATTCGGAAAAGAGTATGCTCTCGACGCCGTAAATGAATCGGCAAAAAAGAAGCTTGGGAATAAGTGGTTCGTAACGGGAAAATATGTTTATGTTATAGCCTGTGCGGCAGTTCTTATACTGGGGGCGATATTCGGGGGTATAGGCTGAGAAACGGAGGCAGCTTTTTGCCCGGCATGACGCTTCGTTTCAGTGAGTATATTTACCGACAAAAGATTTTTTAAAACAAAAATCCTTCTGAACACTTGTGATATAAACAAAATAGAAACCGGTATTGCCTGCGGCGATATCGGTTTCTATTTTGTTCCCGGGTGCATATACGCACCACGTTTTTGAGTTTTATACGGCTGTATTTATCGCAACCGAATTGTCAGCGGCTGTAACCGGCTTTGCCGCAGAATTATAGCTCTTGAGCTGATTGTCCAGCCATGAAGAGTGAAGCTTGGCATACTTTGCGGCTTTGGTCGCAGTAGAGTCGGTCTTGTGAGACTTCTCAAGAGCTGCGGAGTCCTTTACGGTGGAGCCGCCCTTCTTGTGAGACTTCTCGAGAGCTGCGGAGTCCTTTACGGTAGAGCCGCTCTTCCTGTGAGGTTTCTCAAGACCTGCGGAATCCGTCACGGTGGAACCGTTCTTCTGATAAGCCTTGAGGGCGTTGCCGTTTCCGACCTTTTTTACATAGGCCTTCATAAGCCTTCCGTAGCTTCCGTTTTGCAGCTGTGCCCTCTGTCCGAGCAAAGAAGACATGGAGCTTGCGGCATCGTATCTTCCGTTCATCGAAGAAAACATGGCTGAAATACCGCTTGATGATAGTGAAAAAGCCATTTTTTACCTCCTTGTAAAATTAAAAACACTTAAAAGCGGACATCCTGTCCTTAAACTATCTTTACCCGAGCTTTCGCCAAGGTCTAAATAGAGTAAATCAAATTCCATAAAATCCTTTATCCAGTATAGCATATAAAAATCATAAAACCAAGTAGGGTATATGAAAAATCTATAAAATAAGATTTTTATATTGCAGACTGAATAAGACTCTTATACCAGAGCGACCGTATCTCTTGCAATGGCGAGCTCTTCGTTTGTAGGCACGATAAATACCTTTACCTTTGAGTCGGCGGTGGAGATCAGCTTGTCCTCTCCGCGGGTATTGTTGGCGGCTTCGTCAAGCGTAATTCCGAGATACGAAAGTCTTTCGACCACCATCTTGCGCACGAATACGGAGTTTTCTCCGACACCCGCCGTAAATGCTATGGCATCTATGCCGTTCATTTCGGCGACATAAGAGCCGATATATTTCACCACTCTGAGCACAAAGCCGTCTATTGCTCTTTTTGCTCCGGCATTTGCTTTTTCATAGCCTTCTTCAAGGTCTCTGAAATCGCTTGAAAGATTTGAAGACAGTCCGAGCACACCCGACTTTTTGTTAAGGATATTGAGGGCTTCCGATACGGAAATATTTTCTTTTTTGCACAGGAACTCTACTATTGAAGGATCAAGGTCACCGGATCTCGTTCCCATGATAAGTCCCTCAAGGGGAGTAAGACCCATGGATGTGTCTACACAGCTGCCGTTCTTAACAGCTGAGATTGAGGCTCCGTTTCCGAGATGAGCCACAATAAGCTTAAGCTCCTTTTTATCTTTTCCTACAAGCTCCGCAAGGCGATCGGATACGAATGCGTGGCTTGTTCCGTGGAAGCCGTATCTGCGTATGCGGTATTTTTCATAAAGATCGTAGGGAAGACCGTAAAGATATGACTCCTCGGGCATGGTCTGATGGAAAGCGGTATCGAATACAGCCACGTTTTTAACACCGGGCATAAGCTCCTCACAGGCGTTTACACCGATCAGGTTTGCCGGATTGTGAAGAGGAGCAAGATCCGATACATCCTCGATAGCCTTCTTTACCTCGTCCGTGATTACGACCGACTTTGTAAATTTTTCTCCTCCGTGAACTATACGGTGTCCCACTGCGCCTATTTCGGAAAGACTCTTAACCACACCGGTCTTTTCGTCGGTAAGAGCTGCGATAACAAGCTCGATAGCTCTTTTGTGATCGGGCATGGGAGTTTCATTTATTATTTTTTCTCCGCCGGCGGGAGAGTATGAGATAACGCTTCCGTCGATGCCTATGCGCTCGCACAGACCTTTAGCGATGACTTTTTCGCTGTCCGAGTCTATGAGCTGGAATTTAAGAGATGATGAACCGCAGTTAATTACAAGAACCTTCATTTGTAGCCCCTTTCAAACTTTGTTTAAAATTTTTAAAAAATCACATATACTATTGATTATAGCTTTTAGACCTTTATAATACAAGAATTGATAATAATGAAACATACTTCTTGCGATCAGGGAGATTTAAAATAAATGAGTATTAAGGCAGCGGCGGTAATTGCGGAATTTAATCCCTTTCATTCGGGACATGCGGCAATATTGGCAAAAGCCAGAGAAATGACAAATGCGGATTATGTGCTTGTGCTTATGAGCGGGGATTATTGCCAGAGAGGAGAGCCTGCTGTAATTGAAAAATTTACAAGAGCTCATATGGCGCTTGCAAACGGAGCGGATCTCGTGTTGGAGCTTCCGAGCTTTTATGCTCTGGGAAGCGCCGAATATTTTGCATTCGGAGCGGTAAATATTTTAAATAAGCTGGGCGTGGCGGACTGTCTTGTTTTCGGGAGCGAGTCTTCGGATATTTCAAAATTAAGCAGGATAGCGGAACTTTTAAATGACGAACCTCCCGCATTTAAGCTTCAGCTTCAGGCAGGCTTAAAAAGAGGTGAGGATTTTCCTACCGCTAGGATGAAGGCGCTTGCTTTCTGTCTCGGAGAAAATGACAAGGAGAGCGCCGATTTATTAAGGTCTGCAAATGATCTTTTGGGAATCGAATACATCAGAAAGCTCCTTAAAACAAAGTCAAAAATAAAAGCTCTTACTGCAGGCAGAACCTTAGGAGTAAATTCTTCTTCAATAAGAGAGGGTTTGTTTTCACAATCGCCCTTTATAGCCAAAAGGCAGCTTCCGGAATCGGCTAAAATCATGCTTAAAAAATATATCGATATCGGAACGTCAAGTTACAGCGGCGATAAAAACATGTCCTATGAGCTTGGCTGCTTTGACAAAATAGAAGCCGGCTTAAAGCATATTCTTTCGCTTGAGAGCGTAAGCGGTGTTTCTATGATATCCGATGTCGGAAATAATCTTGCAAGAAAAATATATAAGGAGCTTCCGAACTTTACAGGCATGGACGCTTTTATCGAGGCTCTTCACAGCAGAGATATGACAAGAGCCAGGATAAAACGTGCGCTCATGCACATCTTTTTGAATATGAGAAAAAAAGATATGGATATGTTCTTAAAAAATGAGACGGGCTATGCCAGGATTTTGGGCTTCAAAAAGTCTTCAAAGCCGCTTCTTACGGAAATAAAAGAAAGATCAAAGCTTCCTTTGATAAGCAGACTTTCGCAGTCTTCAAAGATACTTGCGGAGGATGAGGCTGCAAAGAAAATGCTCGCAGAGGATATAAAAGCGTCTCTTATATACGATCAGCTTTTTTTAAAAAAAGCCTCCTATCCGCTAAAGAGCGAATTTGAAAAAAAGATTGTCGTAATCTAGCATGAAGAGTCTGTCAGACCTTTTAAAAATCTCAAAAGCAAAACAGCCGAAACCGCAAAGGATATCGTTTCCGTAAAGGGGGTTGCAAATACAATTCCGTTTACTCCCATAAGATTTCTGAAAATAAACATAAAAGGAATATCCAGCAGCCCCTTTCTCATTACGGAAAGTATAAAGGACCGAAACTTTTTTCCCGTACCCTGAAATATGGCGTTTACCAGATAGCACAAAGCTCCGAGCGTTGCTTCAAAGGATATTATTTTGAGGAAAGAAGCTCCGAATGCTACGGTTTGAGCATCTTTTATAAATATCGCCACCAAAAAGTCCGCTCCTATATAGAATATCAGGTTGCAGCATATTGTAAGGGCAAGAAGCACCTTGAACACGTATGAAACGGTTTCTTTGAGTCTGTCGATTTTTTTTGCGCCGAAATTGTAGCCTATAAGAGGAAGAACTCCCTGCGTTATTCCCATTGAAGTGTGGAAGGAAAACATATTTATTTTTTTGGCTATTCCCATTCCGGCGACGGCTTTTGTTCCGTAACCTGAGGTAAGAGCATTGGCAAATATGCCCGATATCATGGCGAGGAAGGTTTGAAGAGCGGCGGGAAGTCCTATAAACAGCACTTCACCGGGGATGTTGTTTTTAAAGGAAATATCTTTTGGATTTAAGGTGAAAACGGGATTATCCTTTTTCAGATAAATAAATGTCAGAAAATAAATAAATGCGGCGGTGTTTGAAAGGCAGGTGGCTATTGCGGCTCCCATAACTTCGTTTCCTTCGGAGAGTATTACAAACATAAAGAGAGGGTCGAGGATTATGTTAAGAATGCCGCCCATCGACATACCGATTCCTGCTTCCCTTGCTGCGCCTGTCGATCTTATGAGATGACCGCACAGAAAATTTCCTACCGTGGGGATCGCTCCTATTATCATGGTCCAGAACATATAGCTGTAAATGTAGTCGTAATCATTGGAATCTCCGCCCGCCATATATATAAGATAAGGTCTTGTAATTATGATTACGGTCATATAAATGAGGGCTGCGAAAAGTCCGCCGAAAATACAGAAGGCAAAGGTGTTTTTTGCCTTTTCTTCCTTTTTCATACCGAGATATCTTGAAATAACGCTTGCGCCTCCCACTCCGAACAGATTGGCTATGGCTGCCATTATTACAAATACGGGAAGACTTACGTTTATTGAAGCCACCATAGCCGCATTTTGAGTTCTTCCGACAAACCAGGTATCGGCGTAGTTGTAAATCAGATAAATCAGCTGACTGATTATCATGGGTACGGCAAGAGTCCATACCGCATGAGGGGTTGAAGGATTTTCAAAAACGGGCAGCCTGTTTTTTAGCATACTCGCAGTTTCCTCTACTTTTTTGCCGAATCAAGCTGTTTTCTCATGTTGTCGATAAAAGCCCTTTTCAGCAGCTCTTTCATTTCCGCTACCGTAAACTCATATGATTTGCCGCAAAAATGACAATTCACCTGTTGAGTTTTATTTTCCTTTATCATAGCGCTCAGTTCTCCTTTTCCAAGAAGCATGAGCGCACGCTCCGTTCTTTCTCTCGAGCAGTTACATTTGAATTGTACCGGCTTCTTTTCCAAAAGCTTTATATCGAAGTCTTCAAGAAGATATTCAAGCATTTCTTCGGGAGTCATGCCCTTTTTTAAAAGCTCCGTAACCGAGGATATCTTCTTTAATTTGTTCTCAAGAGTGTTTATTACGTCTTCTTCGGCAAAAGGGAGCAACTGTATTATAAAGCCTCCGGCTTCAAGCACATCCTCCATTCCGTTTACCAAAACTCCAAGTCCCACGGAGGATGGAGTCTGCTCGGAGGCGGCAAAATAATAAGTCAGATCCTCGGCGATTTCTCCTGTATATATCGGTACGGTTCCGACATAAGGGTCTTTAAGCCCCATATCCTTTATTACCGTCAGGCTTCCCTTTCCGACCGCAGCCTTTACATCAAGATGATCCGCTTCGTTGTGGGGAAGTTCAATACGATTTGTCTTTGAAAAGCCTTTTACATCGCCGGTTCTGTTTGCGGTGACCAAAAGACCTTTTATGGGACCGTCGCCGTCTACTTTTACAGTTAAAAGTTCGTCGTCCGATTTAAGCATGTGTCCCATCATGACGGCTCCGCTCATGAGTCTTCCGAGAGCGGCTGTGACGACATTTGCGGTATTATGAGCCTCATGAGCCTTTTGAACAAGATTTTTACTTGTCACCGCAAAGGCTCTTATCTGACCGTCTGCGGCTATTGCGCTGACCATATAATCTTTATATTCCGACAAAATAAATACCTCTCTTTATAAAATAAGACTTTTAGATAATTATAAGTGGCTGAGGATAAATGTCAAAAATAAAGGGTTGTAATACGGATTTTTGTGGTAAAATTCTAAATAACTTAATTAAACCTTTATCAGGGTGAATAATAGGGAGGCTGTTAATGGCAAGACGTAAAGCATCGACTGGCGGCGGAATAGGAAAATACATAGTGATGATGATATTTGCTGCGGCGCTTATACTGGGAGTTTTTTTAATGATATCCAGACCCTTCGGCAAAAAATCCGATGAAGATAATATGGTTTTAAACAAGGTTCAGCGTATTACAACAGATAATCTCGAAATGTATTATCCGGAAAATGAGAGAAAGGTTGTGTCCAAATATTATGAAATAATGGAAGTTATGTATGAGGAGTCATATAGTGACGAAGAGCTCACCAAGATGATAGATCAGCTTTCAATGCTTTATGACGACGAGCTTCTTATGAATCAGATGGATCTTATATCTCAGATGAAGGATGATGTGGATCAAAAAAAGAAGGACGGCTATTCAATAGTTGCGTATAATGTCCCGTCCGATTCGGATGATGTTACTTTTTTTAATAAAGACGGTAGAAGCTGTGCAGGTATGGAGGTGAGCGTTAATATAAGGAACGGCACACATACGGAATTTAACAAATATACATTTATACTAAGAAAAGATGATACGGACAAATGGAAGATTTTGGGTTGGCAGCTTGAGGATAAAAACGGTTGATTTAAGCGGGAGAAAGCGGTGTCGGATTTAATATTGGGCATAGAGTCGTCCTGCGACGAGACGGCTGCATCCGTTGTTGCAAACGGTAGAGAACTGCTGTCGAATGTGATAGCTTCTCAAATCGATATACATAAGGAGTACGGGGGAGTAGTACCCGAAATAGCCTCAAGAAAGCATGTGGAAAGCATAGATTTTGTCGTGAGAAGGGCTTTGGAGGAAGCCTCCTGCGATATTAAGGATATATCCGCAATTGCGGTTACCTACGGTCCCGGTCTTGTAGGAGCGCTGCTTGTCGGAGTATCCTTTGCAAAGGCGCTTGCATTTGCGGCGAAGAAGCCTCTTGTGGGAGTTCACCACATAGAAGGTCATATCTGTGCCAATTATATAGAATATAAGGATCTCAAACCACCGTATATATGTCTTGTGGCAAGCGGAGGACATTCTCATCTGGTTCTGGTAAAGGATTTCGGAGTATATGAGATTTTGGGGCAGACAAGGGATGACGCGGCGGGAGAAGCCTTTGATAAGGTTGCGAGAGTCCTGGGGCTTTCCTATCCGGGCGGACCTTCCGTCGACAGGGCGGCTGAGGGAGGAAACGAGTATGCTTTTGCCGTTCCCAGAGCCAAGATACCGGACGCCCCCTATGATTTCAGCTTTTCCGGTGTAAAGAGCACGGTTCTTAATCTCGTAAACGGTTATAGAATGAAACAAAAATCGGGTGATTCCGTTCAAATACCCGTGGCGGATGTGGCAGCTTCGTTTCAAAGGGCTGTCATTGACGTGCTTACGGAGCATACCTTGGCTGCCGCAAAGGAATATAATATCAAAAAAATTGCCATTGCCGGTGGAGTTGCTTCAAACAGGCTGCTTAGAAAGGTATTTGAAGAAAGCTGCCTTAAGCTCGGCTATGAATTTTTTGTACCTTCTTTTGTTCTTTGCACGGATAATGCCGCAATGATTGCATCTGCGGGATATTTTGAATATATAAAGGGCGTAAGAATGGGCATGGAGCTTAATGCCAAGCCCAATTTAGCTCTCGGAAAAAGAGAGAGGAGATTTCATAATCAGGCGGGAGTCACCTCATCCAAGTGATGATTTTTTATAAATAAATATAGGAATCGGAAACTGGTGCAGACTGTGTGCGGCTATGGTGACGATTGCATTTTCTGCTAGGATTAGCAGTACAGCTGAGGTTAAGAGGATACATAGGTAACGGCAGTTTTTGCAGCGGTAAAGCGACGGAGTGCCGTGGTTTGTTCATAATCTAAGGTTCATAATCGGCACAAGTACAGGTAAAAAATGGAAAGCTTATCGAATATGCACAAAAAGCATGTATCGGCAATAATACTTGCCGCAGGCTCCGGAAAAAGAGTAGGCGGAGATATTAAAAAGCAGTATATAGAGCTTATGGGCGTGCCGCTTATCTGTCATACGATATCCGTATTTGAAAATTATACGGATATTGACGACATTATCCTTGTGGTTCCCAAGGGCGATGAGGAGTATGTAAAAAGGGAGATAGTTCAAAAATACGGTTTTTCCAAGATAAGAGCGGTTATATGCGGTGGAAGTGAAAGATATTTTTCTGTTGCAAAGGGGCTTGAATACATAGAAAAAAACATATTGTGCAAGGAGCATGAAGCTGCGGAACTTGTTATGATACATGACGGTGCAAGACCTTTTCTTAAAGAAAATATACTTAAGAGGATATGTGACGGCTTTGAAAATGCCGCTTCGAGCAACGCTCCTTTTGCCTGCGCCGTTGCTGTTAAGGTAAAGGACAGCTTAAAATATGCGGATACTGACGGAAATGTTTTAAAAAGCCTTGACAGAGATTATATATATGCCATGCAGACACCCCAGGCTTTTTCTTTTTCGATAATAGCTAAGGCGTACAGGAAGCTGGTTTCGGAAACGGAAAAATCCGAGGAAAAGCTTGATATAACCGACGACGCCATGGCGCTTGAAAGATATTGCCCTCAATATAAAATAAGGCTTTTGGAGGGCTCTTACAATAATTTTAAGATTACGACCTCCGAAGATATAAAGTATGCGGAATTTCTTTTGAAAAATTCCGAAAGATCATGTTAAAAAATAAAGACAAATCATATTGACATAATACAAAAAATATTGGTATAATGCTCCTTGCGTTTGTTTTTGATATTCCATGATTTTTTGGAGAGGTATCGAAGCGGTCATAACGAGGCGGTCTTGAAAACCGTTTGTCCGAAAGGGCGCGTGGGTTCGAATCCCACCCTCTCCGCTTCTTTAGGGATTTGACTAACTGGAGAAGTACCCAAGTGGTCGAAGGGGCTCCCCTGGAAAGGGAGTAGGTCGTTAATAGCGGCGCGTGGGTTCAAATCCCACCTTCTCCGTAAGAGCGTCGCATTGTTGACGAAGCTTAGGGCTTATAGCTCAGCCGGTTAGAGCGCACGCCTGATAAGCGTGAGGTCGGTGGTTCGAGTCCACTTAAGCCCATTTGTATTATTTGCCTTGATAGCTCAATGGTAGAGCACTCGGCTGTTAACCGAGTTGTTGTAGGTTCGAGCCCTACTCGGGGCGCTAGGCTGAATAAGCCGATATTTGCGGGTAATGAACGCAAATGAATACGGAAGATTACGAAGTAATTTTCTAAAGATAACTGCGAAGGAGTTATCTTTTGGGGAGCTCTAGCTCAGTTGGTCAGAGCAGTCGGCTCATAACCGATCGGTCCCGGGTTCGAGTCCCTGGAGCTCCATCATAAGCGCCATAGGCATATCCTATGGCGCTTGCTACATACTTTAAAGAGCTTACTTTTCTTTTGCGGGTATGGTGGAATAGGCAGACACAAGAGACTTAAAATCTCTCGGGCTAACCCCCGTGCCGGTTCAAGTCCGGCTACCCGCAGCGTCTGTTTTTCCGGATTTTGCTTTTCTGAATATTTCTTTGCTTTTTCTTTACTTTATCAATTTGATTTTGAGGATGATATTTTACCGTATACAGTGTGCTGCATAAAATGCATATGTTTGCGGAGTATATGCGATTTCATTTATAGCGCATATTCTGGTAGCTGACCGTTGCTTACCGGAGCAGAGCTTTTATATTTTAATCTTGTTATATGTGTACAACAGCAGAGTTATACCATTTTTTCAACTTATACCAGTTTGATGGGAGTAGGTGTTAAAAACGGAGAAACACTTCAACCGGAAAAAATAAGAGATGAATTAACAAAGCTTGCTATCCATGAAGATGCTTTAATCGCACAAAGAATTATCCTTCGCAATGCACAAAGATTGTTACAGACATTTTGAGCTCATCCTCACAATCACATCCTAAATTTGATTCACTACTTTGTTAATTCAATTCCATTTTGTATTACTCTACAAGATAATCTCTACAACCGATCAATCATACTTTCTTCTACAGAAAAATCAGTTCTTCCTCTCAACTCTTTGAATCCTCCGTAATATCATTCATTCCTCAATCAATTTTGATAGTTCCGAATCTGACAAAAAAGAATCTGTATACAGTTTTCTCAACAAATGCTCGTCAAATTCCATAGAGTAATATTCTGTAACGAATTCTCGAAACCTTTCGTATGTATCGAAAGCATATCCCAATAACCAGCGACCGCCATCATTTCCAACCGTTTGATTTTGATGCACTTCACCATCGTACCAAATAAAAAATGTGGTTTGTTCTCTTTCTTCTGCTGAGAACAGATTCTTCCATTTCTCGTTAATTCCTTCATACATCCTGTCGATAATACTCTGATTCCATTCATAGGCAGCAGATTGGTTCAGACAGTTTTCATGTGCAAATCCTTTTATCAGTACTGCCGTTTCCGTAAAGATTACAGATAACGAATCTCCTGCTCCGTTGTCAATCACGTATTTGAGATTCGAGTCAATCTCTTTCTTGTGTACCAACCTCAAATACTCTTCCGACGGATCCGTCAAAGCATTGTCCAAAACATATAGCGCTTCCAAGTTTTTACGCATATTATCCCAATCCATATCCTTCATTCTTCCACCTCCGTATTTTTGTTGTATCATATTTGCAAAACGAAAGCACTGACAAAACAACTTCTGACTGTACATCTTAAAACAACAATCTTCTGTTCCTTTATCTCAAACATTTGTCCCAAAAATTTCCGACTCTCCCAATATCAGTTTATTTCATAATGGGAGATATTCCTCTAACCGCTGTCTAAATCAAATATCTCATACTTTTTGACACCATTTATGGTTACATTATTATCATTGTGTAATATTTTGATATTTTCGTTGGGAACATTTATGTATGCGACGCCGATCACCATACTTCTGACACCGGCGATGTATTCATTGCTGCAGGGGATAGTTTTCTTCGTCATCGGAGTAAAGGTGCAAAAGCAGGGGGCTTTTTTCATATATTCCGTTATTCAGGGAGTCATATCTTTTTATCCGCCGTATATCTTAATGTTCGTGATTTCAGGCTTGGCAGCCGAATTGCTGCTTCGCAAAAACGGCTATGGAAATTTGAAATATATCGGAATCGGATACGTGATTCAGCAAACCCTGGCTTCCGTAGGAAGCGTCATTTACCCTTATACCATAGCTTTGAACAAAACATTAGGGCATATGAAGGATAAAGAATTGGTTTCCAATATAACAACTGCGGGTAAAATGATTTCATCCCGGGGCGTGCTTGTTTTGGTCATAGCATCCGCAAGCGCAGGAGCTTATATAGGCAGCAGGGTTGTAAAGAAACATATTTTGGAAAAAGAAACCTGAGAGCGGCTGATGAGTATTCGTAAATTATAATGACTATGTATTGACATTAAACGAATAATTGTGTATGTTGTCGTCAGAAACGGAGGTGTATGCAATGGCTATCACGAATTTGAATATCAGAACGGATAAGGACGTTAAGGAACAGGCAGACCGGATTTTTTCCGAACTGGGGTTGAATATGACCACTGCTATAAACATGTTTCTCAGAACAACGATCCGTGAAAACGGAATTCCTTTTGCACTGAAGCTTGACACACCAAATGAGGTAACGGCAGCCGCCATTGAAGAGGGCAGAAGCATAGCTTTTGACAGTAGTGTAAAGGGTTATACCGATATGGATGATCTCAAGGCGGCGCTGGAAGCATGAAATACGAAGTCAAATTTACAAATCAGTTTAAGAAGGATCTGAAGCAGGCAAGGAAGCAGAACAGGGATCTGAATAGGTTATTTGATATTGTAAATATTCTTGCGGATGGCGGAACGTTGGATGCGAAATACCGTGATCACGACTTATCCGGCAATTATAAGGGAACAAGAGAATGTCACATCGAACCGGATTGGTTATTGGTTTATGAAATTCAGAACGATGTACTTGTCCTCATGCTCTATCGTCTTGGTACACATTCAGAATTATTCAAAAAATAATTTTAACAAACCGGATTTTGTTGTTGCAAAAGGCTTAAAATAAGACAAGTCTATCAATGGTTTATTACTTTTAATGATACTGTCTGTTTTTTCGGGGGTTCGGTTCTTTTATGATATAAATCGTTAAGTTGGCTTCTTGGATTTCTGCTGAATTTGAATTATACATTATCAAGTATTACAAAAGGCTGAAAGATGATGAAAACACTGAACTGTCGCTTTTGATAAAATGATGAAGTAGTGACGTGATGAAAATCTTGATTTAAAATGCAATATGAGAAATTATTGGATTATAGTCAAGCAAATAGATTGAAAAAGGAAAGTATTTTGTAATATAACATGATGTTTTCTAATGATATCTTTACTTTTCTCTATGAATCATGAGTCCTAATGTCCCGTGAAGTTTTTTGATCTGTTTTTTATTTAATAAAAGAATATCCGTCATACATTTCGAATGTTATCGGTACAATCGTTGTCGCTTATGACAACCGACTGCCGCCATTGATATTTTGGACAGTGATGAAACAGTATTTTGCACTACTGAAAACTAATATATAGTCCCCCCGCCGAGAATCCGTTCACCGTCGTACAGCACAACTGCCTGTCCCTTGGTTACGGCTGACTGCGGCTCGTCAAAGGTTATATGCGTATGAGTCTCATCTATTACGCTCACGGTGCAGGGAGCTTCCTTATATCTGTAGCGTATTTTTGCCTTTGCTCTTATTTCTCCGTCGGGGCGGGCTATGGAGAGCCAGTTGAAGTCTTTTGCGTTAAGACTTGAGGACATGACGTCCTTTTTTCTCCCCAGTACAACGGTATTATTTTCGGGATCAATTCTTTTTACAAAATAAGGCTCCGTAGAGGATATGCCGAGACCTCTTCTTTGACCTACGGTGTAATGGATAATACCCTTATGTCTTCCCAACATATTTCCCGCTTCGTCCGTAAAATTGCCGGGCTCCGGCTTTTTCCCCGTATCCCTCTCTATAAAGGAAGCATAGTCGCCGTCCGGAACAAAGCAGATATCTTCGCTGTCGGGCTTTTTGGCATTCAGGAGTCCTCTTTTTTCGGCAATTTCCCTTACCTCGGACTTAAGCAGTCCGCCAAGCGGAAAAAGGATATGCGACAGTTCCTTTTGTGTGAGCATATACAGAACATAGCTTTGGTCTCTTGAAATATCCCTTCCCTTATAAAGCTCATATCTTCCGCTTTTTTCATTAAATTCAATTCGGGCATAATGCCCCGTTGCAAGCCTTTTGCAGCCCATGGAATGGGCCAGCTCAAGCAGCCGCTCGAATTTCAGATATTTATTGCAGTCAATGCAGGGATTGGGAGTGATTCCTTTAAGATAGGAGCTTGAAAAATTATTTATGACAAGCTCCTTAAATTCCTTTGTGTAATCGAAAACATGAAAGGGCATTTTCATTCCGGCACAGACCGACGCCGCATCGTCCGCATCCGAAACGGAGCAGCAGCTTTTTGTATTTTGAACGGGATCGCAGCCGGTATAAAGTCTCATATTCACTCCTATGCAGTTGTAGCCTTTATCCTGCAAGAGAGCGGCGGTGGCAGAGGAGTCGACGCCTCCGCTCATTGCGACCAGCACGGAATTTTCAAAGCTTGTATCTATACATTCAGTTGACATGAAAGTATTTCCTTTTTATCTATATACAAAGGGGCTATGTAAGAATACATAGTCCCGTGATGTTTTAAAGAAAAATATATGCAGACTGTTAAATCTGTGTGAGTACGAAAATATCATAAATAGCCTTTACGGCTCTTTCGAAGTCTTTTGTTTCAACACCTATTATTATGTTAAGCTCGGAAGAGCCCTGATCTATCATTCGCACGTTTATGGAAGCATGTGCAAGAGCCGAGAATATTCTTGCCGCCGTGCCTCTTGTAGATTTCATTCCGCGTCCCACAACGGCAATTAGTGAAAGATCCGCTTGAATTTCCAAAAGATCGGGTTTTGCGAGCTTATGTATCTCCGAAACTATAGCCTGTTCCTTGGCTATAAATTCATCCTGATGAACAAATACGGTCATGGTATCTATTCCGGTAGGCACGTGTTCTACTGATATGTTCTGTGCTTCAAACGCATGAAGAACCTTTCTTACAAATCCTACCTCCGAGTTCATCTGATCCTTTTCTATATTTATACAGCAAAAATCTTTTTTGCCCGCAATTCCGGTTATGGTGAATTTGGATTTTCTTGCTGTCGACTCTACTATCCACGTTCCGTCGTCCTCCGGCTTATTAGTGTTTCTGATATTTATGGGTATACCCTTTCCACGCAGAGGGAAAATCGAATCCTCATGTAAAACGCTTGCACCCATATATGCAAGCTCTCTAAGCTCCAGGTAGGTAATGGTTTCTATTCTTTCCGGTTTATCTATGACTCTCGGATCAGCGATCAGAAAGCCGGAAACGTCGGTCCAGTTTTCATATACGTCCGCACTGACGGCGCAGGCTATTATAGATCCCGTAACATCGCTTCCGCCCCTTGAAAAGGTATGAATGCGGGTATAATCATTTATCTCTTTTTCCCCTTCCGAGCCGTCGCCCGTCAGACCGTAAAAGCCGGGTATGACTGCAAAATCGGTATTTGCCAAACGCTTCGACGCAAGCTCGTCGGTAAGCTTTGCGTTAAAAGAACCGTCCTCATTAAATCTGATTATTTCGGCGGAATCCACAAATTCAAAGCCGAGTACGAGAGAGAGTATTTTTCCGTTCAGATATTCGCCTCTCGAGGCGGCATAATCGGGACTTGCATTTTTTTTCAGATTTTCCGAAATAAGATCTATCTCGCCGTCAAGGTCGAAGCCTTTTATTTCAAGTCCTTCGATTATTTCCTTAAAGCGGTTTTTTATTACGCCCAGAGTTTTGGAAAAATCTTTGCCCGAAGCGGCCTCGCTTTGACATTTATACAAAAGATCCGTGACTTTTTTGTCCTTGGAGTCGCGTTTTCCCGGTGCGGAGTCGACCACAAAGCGTCTGCTTTTATCCTCTTTGATAATGCTGCATACCTTTTTGAATTGTTTGGCGTCGGCAAGCGAGCTGCCGCCGAATTTTACTACTTTTACCATTTTTTCCTCCTCGCATATCGGCATCCGTGCCGATATAAGCGCTCGTCGTAAAAACCGGAGCGTCCATGCTTACGGGTGTTTTAATAGACTCTTATATAGCTCCTTATTCCGTCGAGTTTGCCTGATACTTCGGCGAACCTGCCTTCGCTTATTTTAGGTGTGATAAATACAAATTCATCAGGAATTTCTTTGCATTCGGGAATTGTAGTTCCTTCGCCGAAGGCTTTGAGGGCCTTTTGTTTTTCGGAAGCGTCAATCCTTACGAAAAATTTATTTTCAATATCCTCAAAAGGCTTCACAGCGGCTTTTTCCTCATTCAGATTTACAAAAATGCTTGAGCCTTCGTTTTTGAGAGCATCACATATATCGGAGACCACTGCCGAAGCGGTCGCTTCCCTCCCTGCTCCCTGCCCGTAAAACATTACATTTCCCAGACTTCTGCCGTTTACTGTCACCGCATTGTATACATCGGACACCGAGCTTAATATATGAGAACGGGATACCATAAACGGAGCGACAATAGCCGATACTTTTCCGTCGTCTTCAATTTTTATGTCTCCAAGCAGTTTTACTGAACAGTCCATGCTTTTTGCATAGGCATTATCGCTTACGGTCAGTTTTCTTATTCCTGTGGTATTTATTTCAGAGGGGCTTACGAGTTTTCCCGAAGCGAGACTTGCCAGTATGGCGGTTTTTCTGCAGGTATCTATTCCGTCGACGTCGGCGCTCGGATCCAGCTCGGCGTATCCCTTTTCCTGAGCGGCTTTTAAGCTTCCGTCGAAGCTGTCTCCCAGCTTATTCATACGTGTCAGCATAAAATTGGTGGTTCCGTTAATTATACCGCTTACTCTGCTTATTTTTTCATGCATTAAAGAGGTGGAAAAGGGGCGGAGAATCGGGATTCCGCCGCCGACAGCCGCTTCAAACAGATAGCTGCAATTATTTTCCTTTGCAAGCTTAATAAGCTCGGCGCCGTGTTCGGAAACAAGCTCTTTATTGGAAGAGCAGACGCTTATGCCTCTTGACAGAGCTCTTTTGGTAAAGTCATAGGCGGCTTTAACGCCGCCCATGGTTTCACATATTACCTTAACGTCCTTGTCATTTAAAATTATATCTATATCTTTTACCACAAGATTGCCGAAAGGATCGTCAGGAAAGTCTTTAAGATCGAGTATATATGCAAGAGCTGCGTCTTTTCCGGTATAGGCTTTGATCTTGCTTTTGCCGTCATTAAGTATTCGGGAAATACCGCCTCCTACAATTCCGTATCCCAGAATGGCTATTTTGTACATTTCACCCTCCTTGTGCAGGAATATCCTTCACTGAAACGGACACTTGCCGTTATGTATATTTTTCTTAATTAAATGTATAAAAACACAGAAATTATATCATGACTTTTTTTGACGGTAAACCGTAACTATGCTATATTTTACTTTAATTTTAAATGCAGGAAAGGAGAGGAAATGAACAAAATTATCGGTGAGGGGATTACGTTTGATGATGTTCTGTTGGTACCCGCTTATTCTGAAATTACTCCCGGGCAGGTTGATATAAGCACTTACCTGACCAAAAATATCAAGCTTAATATTCCGATGATGAGTGCCGGTATGGATACCGTTACCGAGCATAGAATGGCGATCGCCATGGCGAGGCAGGGAGGAATAGGCATAATACATAAGAATATGTCTATCGAGGCGCAGGCGGACGAGGTAGACAAGGTTAAGAGATCAGAAAACGGAGTTATAAGCAATCCCTTTTTCCTTTCCCCTGATAACACATTAAAAGACGCGGACAATCTCATGGGCAAATTCAGGATTTCCGGCGTTCCGATAACGAAAGGAACTAAGCTTGTCGGTATTATTACCAACAGGGATATGAAATTTGAGACGGATCACAGTAAGAAGATTTCCGAAGTCATGACGAAGGATAATCTGGTTACGGCAAGAGAAGGCATAACCCTGGAGGAAGCCAAATCGATTTTGGCAAAGTCCAAAAAGGAAAAGCTGCCCATAGTGGACGCTGATAATAATCTGGTAGGACTTATCACCATAAAGGACATTGAAAAGAATATTAAATATCCTCTTTCTGCAAAGGACTCTCAGGGAAGGCTTTTCTGCGGAGCCGGTGTAGGCATAACTCCCGACGTTCTGGACAGAGTATCCGCACTTGTTGACGCAAAGGTTGACTGCGTGGTGCTGGACTCGGCTCACGGCCATTCCGCAAATGTTGTAAAGTGTCTTTCAATGATTAAGAATAAATTTCCCGATCTTGATGTAATAGCGGGAAATGTGGCTACCGGAGAAGCGACAAGACTTCTGATCGAAGCGGGTGCCGACTGCGTAAAGGTAGGAATGGGGCCCGGATCAATATGCACTACCCGTGTGGTTTCCGGAATGGGTGTTCCCCAGATCAGTGCGGTAATGGACTGCTTCGAGGAAGCTTCAAAGAAAAGTATCCCCATTATAGCGGACGGCGGAATAAAATATTCCGGAGATGTGACAAAGGCGATAGCCGCAGGCGCAAATGTTGTTATGATGGGCTCTTTATTTGCAGGCTGCGATGAAGCTCCCGGAGATTTTGAGCTTTATCAGGGGCGAAAATTCAAGGTATATCGAGGAATGGGGTCGATATCCGCCATGGAAGCCGGATCAAGCGACAGATATTTTCAGGAAGGAGCACAGAAGCTTGTTCCCGAGGGCGTCGAGGGCAGAGTGGCATATAGAGGAAGCGTTGAGGACACGATATTCCAGATGGTCGGAGGACTCAGAAGCGGTATGGGATATTGCGGCTGCAAAAATATAAACGAGCTCATAACAAAAGGAAAATTCATTAAGATTACCTCAGCCTCATTGAAGGAAAGCCATCCTCATGATATAAATATCACTAAGGAAGCGCCCAATTACAGTCCCGAATAACATAATGGATAACAGTTCCCTATTTATTGAGAATTTAAAAAATAACAAGCATATACCCATACAAAGCTGGCAAAATCGTTTTGCCGCACTTGCAGGGGTGTATGTTTTTTGCCTTGACGGCAGCGGTGCGCCTCTTACTCTGCTTTCTGCGGAAAGATCGGAAGCCGAGCTTCTTAATGAAGAAATTTTAACCCCCGGAAATGTGGGAAGAATTTTCGACAGGGTAACTGAATCTCCAATAGAGGATCAGGCAATAGAGGATACCGACTATCCCAATATAAGGATTGCGGCTTCAGCCCTTAAGGATTCCGAAGGAAAGCCCTTTATGGTATGGGTGCTTGCGGCGAGCATTATAAACAGAGATCCGATAAAAAAGAATTATCCCAAGCCGAGTCTCGGCGGGCTTTCACGCAATATAACGGAATACAGATTTTTGGATGCTCTCGATCTTCTCAGAGAAACTATTAACGGTCTGTTTTCAAGTATGGTTTCGGGGCAGGAATCGAATTTCGAAATTGAAAAGGCTCAGAGAAGCGAATTGAAAATGATGGAGCAGTTCAGGAGACAGGAAACGATGACCCTGATAGTTTCGCTTCTTGATTCCGACGCTCCCATACATGAGATAATGGCTAAGATCTTAAAGCTTACAGGCGCTTATCTGGAAGTATCCAACGCTTTTCTGGTACATATGCGCAAAACCGATAAGCGCATAGATATCACTCTCCAATGGCATGCCGAGGACGGGGAGGATATTTTTGACAGAACAAACGAGCTTGAAAGATATTGTTTTTTAAAGGAAAACGAGCCGTATGTAATATCATCGGATACAAGGTGCAGCCAAAATGAACATGCACAGCTTAAGCAGCTTGGAATCAAGGCTATTGCGGTTATGCCCATTATCATAGGAGAAGGGGTCGCCTTTTATGTCTGTCTTGCTGAAACAAGGCACGAAAGGACATTCAGAGTAGATGATATAAAGTTTTTGTCGGATGCGATCAGGATTTTGCAGTCCATAGTTACAAAAAGAAATCAAAGAAATTCTCTTGCCGGCTCATATGCCGCTCTCGAGTCCATGCTCGATAATATAGGATCGTCTATTTATGTAAGAGATATCAGAACAAACGGGCTTCTTTTTGCAAACAGGTCTCTTCGCAATCATTTTTCAAAGGAGATAAGAGACGGGTCGCTCCAGGCCTTATTTGAATCAAGTGCTCCTTTAAGCTCGGACAGCGGCAGCTTCGAGGTATATCATGAAGCGAGGGAAAGATGGTACGAGCTTTATTATACTCATATAAAATGGGTGGATTTCAGACCCGTTTCGCTTTGTGCAATATATGACATTACGGAAAAAAAGACTTATCAGAGCAGAATAGAGCATCAGGCGTATACCGATTTCCTTACGGGTCTTTATAATCGCATGTGCTTTGAAAGGGATCTGAAAAAGCAGCTTGATGAAACGGTAAGAACCGATACCAAGGGTGCGTTGATGTATCTTGATCTCGACGATTTCAAACATATAAACGATACTCTGGGGCATCAGTACGGCGACATTCTTCTTAAGAGCATTTCACAGGCGATGTCTTCGGTGGAAGGGCTTGAGAGCGCCTGTTACAGAATGGGCGGAGACGAGTTCGTCGCCATAGTAAGAAAAGAACACTACCATCGTTTTGACAAGATTCAGGAGGATGTCAAGAGGATTTTTACCAAGCCCTTCTTTTTAAAGGACTCCGAATATTACTGCACCATGAGTATGGGAGTGATCGAATTTCCTACCGAGGGTACCAGCGTATCGGAGCTTGTGCAAAAAGCGGATATCGCAATGTACAATGCCAAAAAATCGGGTAAAAACAGAGTAGCCAATTATGTAGAGGATCAAAACGATACGTCGATACGCCGCCTTAATCTTGAAAAGCATATGAGGGAAGCGTCCTTCGGCGATTATAATGAATTTGAAGTATATTATCAGCCGATAGTCAGCATAGGAAAGACTCTGGTGCAATGTAAGGGTGCGGAAGCGCTTATCAGGTGGAATTCAAAGCTCGGTTTTATTCCGCCTTCGGAATTTATACCTCTTGCGGAATATCTGGGTCTTATTAACCCCATAGGAAACCACGTGCTTTTAGAGGCATGTAAGACCTGTAAGGCTTGGAATGACGGAGAAAGACCGGATTTTACCATAAATGTAAATTTGTCGGTGGTTCAGCTGCTTCAGCCTGATATTGTTCAGGTCATAAAAAATGCAATAGAAGAGTCCGGAATAAATCCGTCTCATCTGGTACTTGAGGTCACGGAATCCCTTGCGATAAATGATATCGATTTGATGAAAACAATTATCAGAGATATAAAAAATCTTGGAGTGAAGCTTGCTCTTGATGATTTCGGAACCGGTTATTCGTCGCTTAAGAATATAAGGGAGCTTCCGTTTGATATAATAAAGGTCGATCATAACTTTGTAAAAGACCTTGTCGAGAACAGCTATTCTCAAGCTTTTATCAAAATGATCGCCGAGCTTGGAGAAGCTCTTAATGCCGATATTTGCGTCGAGGGTATAGAAATGGAAGCACAGCTCGAGGTGCTCAGAAAAATGAATGTCAGGTTCGCACAGGGCTATTTATTCTCAATACCCTTGCAATGTGAGCAATTTGAAAGAGAATATATACATGACTCTTTCAATAACAATTTTGAAAAAATTGGAGACGTATCTATGGAAGAAAAAATATCTCGGAATTTTATTGAAGTTGAAATAGACAAGGATTTGAAGGAAGGAAATTATGATCATGTTCAGACAAGATTTCCTCCGGAGCCTAACGGTCGTCTTCACATAGGGCATGCTAAGAGCATACTGCTCAATTACGGGCTGGCAAATCAGTATAAAGGAAAATTCCTTCTCCGCTTCGACGACACCAATCCTTCCAAGGAAAAAGAAGAATTTATGGACGCCATAAAAACCGATGTGAATTGGCTTGTAGGCGGCTACAGTGAGGAAATAATGTATGCGTCCGATTATTTCGGATATATGTACGATGCTGCTATAAGGCTTATAAAAAAAGGAAAAGCATATATTTCTACGCTGAGTGTCGAGGATATGCGTAAATACAGGGGAACGCTTACGGAGACGGGTATTGCCGATCCGGACAGGGACAGACCGGCAGAGGAGTCTCTTAAGCTGTTTGAAAGTATGAAAAACGGAGAAGTTGCGGACGGTGAGATGACTCTCAGGGCAAAAATAGATATGAAAAGCCCTAATATAAATATGCGTGATCCCGTAATTTACAGAGTTGCACATATATCTCATCCCAGAACAAAGGATGAATGGTGCATTTATCCTATGTACGACTTTGCTCATCCTATTGAGGATGCCGTTGAGGGAACCACACATTCCATTTGTACTATGGAATTTGAGGATCACAGACCTCTTTATGACTGGGTTATAAGGGAGGCTGCTCCTGAAGCTTCGGGAGAGTGGAAATCAAAGCCCCGTCAGATAGAATTTGCCAAGATGTATCTGACCAATGTGGTAACCGGAAAACGCTATATAAAGAAGCTTGTTGAAGACAATATAGTGGACGGCTGGGAAGATCCGAGGCTGGTTACCATAGCGGCGCTCAGGAGAAGAGGCTTTACGCCGGAGTCACTTAAGATGTTTGTAGAGCTCTCGGGAATATCCAAGGCTCAGTCCTCAAGCGACTATGCTCTTTTGGAATACTGCTTGAGAGAGGACTTAAAACTTAAGACCCGAAGGGTAAATGCCGTGCTTGATCCCGTAAAGCTTATTATTGACAATTATGAAGAGGGAAAAACCGAGCTTTTTGAGGTTGAAAACAACAAGGAAAATCCCGAGCTCGGCAGCAGAAAAATATCATTTTCAAGAGAGCTTTATATAGAGCGTGACGACTTTATGGAAGAGCCGCCGAAAAAATATTTCCGTCTTTTTCCGGGTAATGAGGTTAGACTGATGAATGCCTATATCGTTACCTGTACGGGCTTTGAAAAGGATGATAAAGGGAGAGTAACTACGGTTCATTGTACCTACGATCCTCTTACAAGAAGCGGACTTGAAGGTGCAAATAAAAAGGTAAAGGGTACGATTCACTTTGTAGACGCAAAAACCGCCGTAGATGCAACGGTAAGATTATATGAAAATCTGGTGGATGAAGAGAAGGGGGTGTACAATGAAGAGGACGGTTCGGTAAATGTAAATCCCGACTCTCTGATTGTGCGGGAACATGCAAAGCTTGAAGCTTCTCTTAAAGACGCAAAGCCCGGTGCTTCGTTCCAGTTCGTAAGGACGGGATATTTTACCGTAGACTATAAGGACAGCGCACAGGATCACCTCGTATTCAACAGAATAGTATCACTCAAGAGTTCTTTTAAATTGGCAAACGATAAATAAGGAATATTATGGAAAAGGAAATCAAGGCAATTTACGACAAATCATATACCTGTCCGGTATGTGAGAAAAAATTCACATCAAAAACGGTCAGAACGGGGCATGTGCATATGCTGCACTCGGAGTACGATTTAAGACCGGTATACGACACGGTAGATCAGGTGAAATACGAGGTCGTATCCTGTCCGAACTGCGGCTGTTCGGCTACGGCAAAGAATTTTGATAAAATCAGCTATAAGAGCGGACAGAAGATAAAGGCGGTGATCGGAGACCGTTACAAGCCCGTAGAATGGGGTAAAAGCGGTATTTATACTCATGATGAGGCAAAGCTGCGGTTTAAGCTGGCTCTTATTTGCGCAATGGCAAAGGACTCGAAGGACAGTGAAAAGGCATACCTTAATCTGAAGCTCGCCTGGGTTCATTCGGGTGAAATTGACGCTCTGAAAAAATCGGAGAATCCGGATCTTTCAAAAATAAAAGAAGACGAGAAGCTGGAAAAGGAATTTAGAGGAAAGGCTCTTGAGGGTTTTATCGAAGCAAGGCAAAAAGAAAATTTTCCGGTTGCGGGAATGGATGAAGATACCTTGGATTACCTTATGGCTGCGCTCTTTTTAAATCAGGAGAGGTTTGGAGAGTGCTCAAGGTATCTGGGAGCCATACTGATAAGGCAGACAATAAGTTCCAATTTAAGAAATAAAGCCAAGGATCTTAAACAGCTGCTTAACGAGAAGATAAAAGAAAATGAAGAATAAAAAAACGGGGGATCAGCCGGACGGCTCCCCCTTTTTTTATTGATCGGTGATATTTATTTTTCGGTGTCGTCGAAAAAGCTTTCCGTGGTTTCCTTGACTTCTTCGACTTTTTTCGTTACCTTATCCGCCGCTTTCTCAGCCTTGTCGGCAGCATCCTCTGCGGCTTTCTGCATAGCATCCGCTGCATTTTCGGCAGTTTCTTTTACGGCATCTTCTATTTTATCATGCTCCAAATTTATATATTTACGGTTTTCCTTGGAAAGCTCCGTTTCATCCTCAAAATTGTCGAAATCATCGTCGATATCCCGATCAAGCTCTTTATCACGTCTGTTCATGTAGATATATGCGCCTACCGCAGCGCCCACTCCAATGCAGAATAAAAGGAATTTTCCTAAACCGCCGCCTCTTTTTGCCATCCCAGTACCGTCCTTTCATTTGTGCCGATATCCAAAAACGTATTTATTATAATACAAAAAAAAACTTTATGGAAGATACGGAAAGAATGGCAATACGGATATTTAAATGTTATTATCTTAATGATAGGCTAATATTGTAGGGATTAGAGATGAATGAAAAATTTTTTGATCTGAAAAGAGAAAAGCAGGACAGGATAATGGGAGCGGCAATAAAGTTTTTTGCCCTCTACGGATATGAAAACGCATCCACTGATGATATGGTAAGAGAGGCTCATATAAGCAAGGGGCTGCTGTTCCATTATTTTATTTCCAAAAAAGGTCTTTACGGCTTTATATACGACTACTGTGTACGCTTTATAGGCATGGAATTTGCCGCAACCATAAGCACGGAGGAGATGAATTTCTTTGAGCTGAGGGAAAAAATATTTGCGGCGTGGATGGATGCGATGAAGCAATATCCGTATATCAGGCTGTTTTTGCTCAGAGCGGAAAAAGAAGAGCATCATGAGGCGATTGACGCCGTTGGAGAAAAACGCAGAGATTTCAGATCCAAGATGGATGATCTTTTGGCGTTTCATACCAAATGGGAATATACGTCTCTAAAGGATTTTGAAACAATAAAGCTTATGCTCGACTGTACAGAAAGAGGGCTTTTGCTTGAGCTTGATAAAAATAAAGACGATTGGCAGGAGACCTATTCGGCTTCCGTAAATCGAAGCATAAAATTTTTAAAAGCCATATCGGGTATCAGCGAAGCGCTTAATCGGGATGAAATATAATTCTTCCAAAATAAGGAATTGAATAATGGCTGACAGAAGCTTAAAAAAGCGTGCATGCGGTGTTTTGCTTTCCGTTTTTTCTTTGCCGTCGAGGTACGGCATAGGAACTATGGGGATAGAAGCTTACAGGTTCGTGGATTTTCTTGAAAGCTCCGGATTCGCCTATTGGCAGGTTCTTCCAATAGGTCCGACCTCTTACGGAGATTCTCCTTATCAGACCTTTTCCACTTTTGCGGGTAATCCGTATTTTATTGATTTGGATTTTTTGGCTGAAGACGGGCTTCTTGCCCCGAAGGATATTTCTGCTGCCGACTTTGGGTATGACTCAAAGCGTATAAATTATGAAAAGCTCTATGCGACGCGTTTTGAGGTTTTGAGAAAAGCATATAAAAAGTATCTGGATTTATCTTATAATAAAACAAAAAAAAGTAAAAAAATAAACGGAATTACGAAAGAATTTAAAAAATTCAAAAAAGATGAAAAATCATGGCTTGATGATTATGCTCTTTTTATGGCGATAAAGGTAAATAGCGGATCAAGATCGTGGAATGAATGGGACGAGGGCTTAAAATTCAGAAGGTCGGTTTCGATAAGGTCTGCAAGAGAAAAATACTCATCCGAGATTGAATTCAGAAAATTTATTGAATATCTGTTTTTTAAGCAATGGATTAATTTAAAAAGCTATGCCAATTCTAAGGGGATAGAAATAATAGGAGATATTCCCATATATGTAGCCTATGACAGCGCCGACACCTGGTCGCACAGGGAGCTTTTCGAGCTTGACGAAAATACCTCTCCCACAGCGGTTGCGGGCTGTCCTCCCGATGACTATTCTAAAAAGGGGCAGCTTTGGGGCAATCCTCTGTATAGATGGGAGGCTCACAAAAAGGACGGGTACAGCTGGTGGATAAGCCGCTTTGAAAGCGCATTCAGAATATTCGACATAATCAGAATAGATCATTTCAGAGGCTTCGAGTCTTATTATGCTATCCCGTATTCGGATAAAACGGCTGAAAGGGGCGTATGGAAAAAAGGACCTGATAAGGAGCTGTTTGAATATATGGAAAAAAAGCTCGGTGTAAAAAAGCTGATAGCCGAGGACTTGGGCTTTTTGACAGGCAGGGTAAGAAAGATGCTCAAAAAAACCGGATATCCGGGTATGAAGGTTCTGGAGTTTGCCTTTTATGAGAGTGAAAAAGGCGGATTTAACAGCGAATATCTGCCGCATAATTACGGCAGAAATCATGTGGTATATACCGGCACTCACGATAACGACACTCTTGTTTCGTGGTTTAAGTCGCTAAATAAAAATGAAAAAGCTTTTGTAAGGCGCTATTTGGGCATTTCGTCTCGTAAGGATCTATGCTCTGCAATGATACGGCTTGCATATTCAAGTACGGCGGACACCTGTATTATTCCCATGCAGGATATTTTGGAGCTTGACGGAAGCGCCCGTGTCAATACCCCGTCCGTTCTAGGCGGGAATTGGGAGTGGAGGATGGATAAAGGCGCTCTGACGGATAATATTTCGGAAAGGCTTCGCCGACTTGCGGAAGATTTCGGCAGGGGCAGGGGATAAAGCATAGGTACAAATATAAATCGGATAAACTGCTAACAAAGGCGGTATCCCGAAGGTCGTGTAAACCTCCAAACTTATGTAAGGTAAAATTACTCGGTTCGGAGGTTATTTATGCACTCCGCGGATTTTTCTTTATTCTTTTCTTATGCACAGAGGGATCGGCAAGGAACTCCCTAATTTGTTTACAATGGAAATATTTGGATATAGGTCTTTTATAATCCGGATTCAAAACATGGTATCGCTACGTGAAGCCGGTTTTCATGATATAAGTTTATTCATTTTATAAAAAATCGGCTCTTCGGCTGTATTCGATTTCAGATATACCAAATTATTTTACAAGGCAAGTTATAATCTCCAAGGCAGTAAGTTTGTTGCATTGCAGACCGCAGTATGTATATGCAACAGAAGAACAGCTTGCGATGTTCATTAAAATGTTCGTTGGCAGACTTCCGGATTATATTCGCAATTCACCGGCAAAAGCAACATTGACTTCGTAAAGATTCTATTTAATTGCCTGTATTATTGAATTTTCAAGGTTCGAAATCCGTTTTTGAAAAGTTGTGAATAATCGGAATGGCTGTGTAACGTTTCCGTGAACGGAGCTGTAGAAACTCAAGAATGGTAATATATATTTACAGAAATTTATCGTTGTGTTAATATACATAACGATGTTTTTAAAACAGTGTTTCAGATAGGGGATAAAATGGCAAGCCGTGTGGAAGGGTTTGATGAAGCTATTCTATATCATGCCAAAAATGAATTTTTGAAAAAGGGATTTAATGAAGCTTCGTTGCGTATTATAGCTCAGAATGCAGGAGTCAGTACAAGTACTATTTATACAAGATACTCCGATAAAGAGGGGTTGTTTAAATATCTTGTGGAACCTGCCACAAATGGCATGAGAGAGTACATATATTGTGCATTAAACGGTTTTAGCGCGTTAGAATATGAAGAACAGAAAGAGCAGTATAAAGAGTATTCGGATGGTGGATTTCCGGCATTAGTGGATATTATATATAGTCATTTTGATGAGTTTAAGCTGTTGATCAATTGTGCTCCTAATTCGTTCTACAGTGATTTTTTAGAGAGCGTGGTTGAGATTGATGTAACATGTACGAGAAACTTTTTAAGGAATATAAATAGCAAAGCATATGCGGAAGGACGAATTACGGACGGTTTTTTGCATGTTATTTCCAGTGCATTTTATTCGGGAATTTTTGAGGTGGTAAAACATGATATGTCACAAGATAAAGCTGTGATTTATATTAATGAATTAAGAAAATTTTATAATAGTGGTTGGAAAGAATATTTTTAGATTATGAAGAAGGGGGATGAAAATGCAAAAAAATGGAATTGTTCTGCGTGGACGAAAATGGTTGGATACATTGTCCGAAAT
>CAUVOD010000026.1:0-30341 GCA_963553525.1 uncultured Lachnospiraceae bacterium
TTTTCATAGATATGGCTAATAAATATTTCTTTCATACTAATTCTATAAGACCATAGTTGGTTAAGACACAATTCTATGATAATGCCTCCAAAAATTATCTCTAAAAAGCCCTATTTGGAGAGTAATATGCAAATAAAAACTAACAAATCCAAGCCTAGAGAAAAGCTCCTTTTAAAAATAACTCTTTTATTCTTGTTATAAAGTTACGAAGCATATTATTATCTCCTACAATTTTTTTACACCGCTATTGTGCTGCCGCAGCCGTAACTTCCCAATATCCGTTTTTACCCGCTCCATGTCGAATAACCTTTTTTCCGCTTTAAGATCGGCAAGAATCCTCTGCACCTGACGCTGTGTGATACCCAAGGACGCTGCCAATACTCCGGCTGTTATTCTGCTGTCCTGACTAAGAAGAGCAAGAACTTTATCCTTATTTGCTACGACATTTACTGCGACATTTGATATGACATTTTTCGTGCTGTCCGAACTTCAGCTTTCACTAAGTTACTTAATATATTATAACAGCGATATTTTAATTTTTATCAGCTGCGTTCACTAAGCATAATTCTTAGCCTGAGTTTCAAACAAGTCCCTGTATAGGTTGTGCTCCTTCATCAGATTTTTATGGCTGTCAAAACCGGCTATTTTTCCGCCGTCCAGTAAAAGCACCTTATCCGAAAATGTTGATGAAGACATTCTGTGAGAAATGAATATGGCGGTTTTCCCTCTTGTAAGCTCCGCAAAATTTTCAAATATTTCGCTTTCCGCAATCGGATCGAGAGCGGCGGTAGGTTCATCCATTATCATCAAAGAACCTCCCTTATTTATGGCTCTAGCTATTGCCAGCTTTTGGCTTTGACCTCCCGAAAATTTTACAGCCTCCTCTTCCAGATCCTTACTCAAATACGTATCCATGCCTTTTTCCAATTCGGAAACGGCAGCGTACATATTAACCTCTTTAAGCGACTTTTCGGCTTTCTTCCTGTCGCTTTCGTCAGGCATTATATTTTCAAATATTGTATACGGAAACAGCTTAAAGTCTTGGAATACAGCGGATATTTGATCTATATATGAGCCGTTTTCATATTCGTATATGTTTTTTCCGTTCCACAGGATCTCACCGCCATCAGGCTTAAAAAACTTGCAGATAAGCTTTACTATCGTTGATTTTCCGGCATTATTCAAGCCTGCAATAGAAATCTTTTCACCCTTATTTATCTTAAAGGATATATTATCCAGTATAAGCCTATCAGAGCCCGGATAGGTGAATGAAACATTTTTGAACTCCAGCGACTCAAACTCTGCCGTCTTTTCACTTCCGGAGAAGTCCTCGTCCTTTAATTCGATAAAATCGTTCCAAGGGGCAAGATGAACTGCGGCATGATTTATTTGAGATATTTCCTTTGCTATGATCTGCATATTGAGCATGATTGTATTTGTGGAATTATAAATCAACGTAAATCTGCCGATTGATATAAGCGCTCCGAAAGACCTGCTGAATAATCTTACTGCATTATACGAAAATGCCGTAAACGTAATAAGCGCAGAAAACACGCTATCCAGAATTTCCAGGTTGGAAGCAGCCTTTTTCAGCGAGACTATCCAGTCGGCAATCTGCTCATTATACCGATTCAGCTTGTTCGCCATTATATCCGATAAATTATAGAGCCTGAATTCCTTCTGATTTTCAGGAGCTAACGAGGTATTGAAGAAATAGCCGTATTTTCTGTTAATTGAAACATTTTGCTGAACCAAAGCGTCGTATTTATTCTGTAATTTTAATCTTAAAATCACACTTATTATTAAAATAGAAAAAACCGCCGCCGTATATATAAGACTGTGGCTCAGCAAAATTGCCCCTAGTCCCAAAATAGTGAACACGGCTATTGAAATATTCTTTACGGTAGTCAAGGTATGCGAGACAAGTCCCCAGGCAATCGGCAGCTCCGCTCTTTGAATCAAGTCCAGACTGTCGGGATTTTCAAGCTCCTTGTATGTTATACTCATGGCTTTTTCCGATATCCTGGCTTCAAGTCTTTTGGACTGATAAATGCTCATTTTTTGAAAATGCAGGTTTACAAATTCCAAGCCCTGCTTCAGCAGATATGAAACCGCCATAAATACAAGGATCATTTTAAAAATATCTACAAACGAATAATTATTTGAAAGGCGATCCACTATTGCGGCGGGGATATACATGCTGATTATTGTTAAGCCTGTCTGTATTATGATGCTGCAAAATAAAATCAGAAAATATCTTTTTTCAATTTTCCATGCTTCACCGATCATTTTAAAAATAGGTTTATATCTGTTCATTTTCATCCACCTTGTAGTATTTTCCCTGAGTCTCAAACATGGCTCTGTATTCCTCACAGCTTTTCAGCAATTCTTCGTGCGAGCCTTTTGCGGCAATTCTGCCTCCGTCAAGAAACAGTATTTCATCGCAAAATCTTGTGGACGCAAGTCTGTGTGATATAAATACTCCCGTTTTATTTCCCATATAGCTGTCAAATTCACGATAAATTTTTTCTTCCGCAAAGGCGTCCAGAGCCGCCGTAGGTTCATCCATTATCATTACCGAAGTATCTTCCTTATACAGGGCTCTTGCAATCATAAGCTTTTGATTTTCTCCGCCCGACAAAATGACTCCGTCATCATAAAGCACTTTCAGAATGTTTGAATTGTATGATTTTTCAAGTGATGATATTTTGTCCCAAAGTCCGACGGCTTTAAGAACAATTTCAACTTTTTCAAAATTTATGCCCTCTTCAATGCCTACTATATTCTCCGCAGCCGTGAGTGCAAGCGGTTCCGTTTCCTGAAATACGACGCTGTACAAATCAAAGATTGATTTATCGGACAGTTCTTTTATATTTATATCATTTATAAGGATTTCACCGCCCGCAGGCTTTGCCAGTCCCGTCATAAGTTTTACTATTGTTGTTTTTCCCGCACCGTTTACGCCGACAAGAGCCATCCTTTTTCCGGCGGAAATATCAAAGCTCAAATCTTTAAAAACATAATTTTCCGAGCCGGGATATTTATATGACACATTTTTAAAGCTTATATCAACCGGTCCCTTGAATTTAATATTTTTCCCGTTTTTGTTCAGGTTGAGATCTCTGTCTTTAAACTCATAGGTATCCATCACATACGGTGTTTGAGTATATATGGTTGAAATATCCTCTTTGATCTTATGAATAACGGAGGTAAAAACGACTATCATGCCGAGCAGCATTACAAGATCCGATACGGCTATTTTTCCAACGGATGCAAGGTAGGTAAGAATGCTGAAGCAAAGCAGATCTGAAAGGCTTATTGTAAAATTTTCCAAAAATGAAAGCTTAAATTTAAACACAAACTCTCTTCCCTTGACCTCGATATAATTATTTATAAACCTGTAAATATTACTTATGATGCTCTTTCCAAGCTTATAAACTCTGGCGTCTTTTCCATAAGAAAAATCCTTGGTGATTTTTGTATACGCCCCTATTTTTCTTGCTTCTCTGTCAACGTCGTCTCTGTTTTTATTGACAAATCCGGAATACCCGGTTGAGATAATGAAATTTATCAGCAGGCTTACCAGGACTGTTAAAACTATGACAGGTGAGTATCTTAAAAGAAGGCATGAGAAAATTATCGTCAGTAAAATATCAGGCTGAAGCGAAAACAACAGATTCAAAATTTTTTGATAACCGAGCTCATCAGATGCCACCCCGTTAAAGGACTGCTCAACCTTCATCATTTCTTCAGGATTTTCATATAATTCATAGTCCATTACGGTTACTTTTTTTATAAGCCCGCCTAAAAACCTCATTCTGCTGCGGACAAATATATTATCCGCGGTCTTGGTCATCAGCCTGTTTAATACATTAAATAAAATATAGAGCAGGGTATATGTAAACGCCGCAATTATTATGTTCCGTGCAGAAGCGCTTTCTTTTGCCGCCATATCCAAGATATATTTAACAGCTGTTATGGAAATAAGAGGAGGCAAAGCTCCGGAAACTGTGTTTATCAAAACGAACCACTTTATTCTTCCCCTGAATAATTCCGGAATCATTTTATCGAAAAGGAAGCTCAGCTTTTCGCCGAATGTCCTTGTTTTCACCTCACCCATTTTTTTCTCCTATCATTGAATTTAAGAAAGCTATAACCTCCTCAAAGCCCTTTTTATTTAAGCTGTAATATACTTTTTTTCCGATAATTTCCATTTGAACCAAGCCTTCCTCAACCAGGGCGTTGAGATGATAGCTGACCGTTCCCTTTGAAATATCCAGCCTTTCGGATATCTCCTTGCCGAATACCTTTTCCTGTGACAGCAGATACAAAACGTTGAAGCGGGTCGGATCGGACAGGGTGCTCAATCTTTTCTGTATGTCATCCTTTTTCTCATGCAGATCCGATGTGTAGTCCTTGAGCAGAAGCGGCAGTAAACCGATAAATACAATTGCATTTAAATTTTTTTCTTCTCCTGTTACCGACAAAGAGACTGCCGAGGAAAAATTTATATTAAGATAAACCTCACATTCTTTTATATCGCTGAAAATAGGCTGATTTTTCACCGAGCGAAGTTCTTTCTGCTCAAAGACGTCCATATCCTTTAATTTTTCACGCAGCTCTTCGTATTTGTGTTCTATGATCGTGAATCGCTTTTTTAAAATATCTTCCAGGCTGCCAACCATTTCAAAAAGACGATCCATGCTCCCCGATGTATTATTCAGAAGCTTTAAAAGAGCATATTTTTGCAGATTATCAAAAATGTATAATTTTTCCATCAATGTCAGATAATCAATGTCGTCTTCATCAATACGCTCTCCGGTCCGGACGCTGACATTTGATATAAGTGCGCTTTTTATGTGCTCCATAAAGCCTTTCCTGCTATAATCTCTTATCGATTTTTTCAGCTTGCTGAAAATCAGTACGTTAAAAATCTCGGGATTATTTTCACTTTGTCTGAATAAATCTGATAAGTCTTTATATTCGTTGACTATGGACATAGAGTCCAGTCTGACGGCTTCAAAATACTCTATTATGTCTTTATTTTTTTCATCAAACTCACTTTTAGCGATATTGATCGCGCCGTAATCTATCAGCCCGCCGTCATCCCCGCCGTCCATCTGAGAAAATGCCTTTGAGGCAAGTATAAGAGCTTCATTAAAATAGTTTATCTGCCTGGAAATTTTTGTTTTCATTTTGATCCCCCTTGAACTTATGGTTTTATGGTAGACGAATTATTATAGTTTGTCAATGGGTATGAGACTTATTGTTTTATGCGCATTGAACTTGATTTATTTGTCAGCAGCTCAAAGATTATTATTTATGCGGGCAATGAGAGGGAGTCCGAGCTTACTGGAACATGCTGGAGCAAGCTCGCGCTTATTTGATCGAGCGTGCTTGTTTGAGTGAACTCGTTTGAGCTTGCTCAATCGGAGACATTGTCAAATGCCCGGGATAACGAGAATTTTATAGAGAGGGCTTATGTGTGGGGAGGGGATTATTGGGGATAAGGTGAATCGGGGATGCCGGCGATAGATAGCATGGGAAACAGACAACTGCAAATGTCTGTCAGCGGGGGCTGTTTTGAATTGTTATGGAAATCTAAGGAATAGTAAAAGCGAGACGGAAAAACCGTCCCGCTTTTATATCCGGTATTTATTATATCCTTTACTCAAACACGGATAACGCCGATATCAGATACGAATTTTAAACACAGCTTTTTTTACTTTAACCGACTTATCAATTACCTGACAGGGTATATGCATATCCTGCGGGTAAAACACGGCGAACATACCCGCATACAACATAAGCTCCGTTCCTTTTGTATTTCTGTAAAACCAAATGTCTTTTTCCGGATGCTCCTCAAGCGCTTCTCCCGCCTGATCCAGAGGGAAATATCCAATCTTTTCCTCTCCTGAAAGAATGCATTGAAAATCTATATACTTTCTGTGTGCCTCTCCCTGCACCTCTTCGGAGGTTTTGGTATCATACTCTTGAATATTACAGAACAGATTCTCTCCGTCAATCTCCGTCTTTCCGAGCGGAAGTACTGATATATCGTGCTCCCGGATAAATTTTATCGCCTGTCTAAGCTCCGGGATACCTTCATACTGTGAAAGATTTTTGAATTGATCCAATATCATAATATATACCTTGACTGTTAAGCACAGCCTACCGTAATCATAATATTTGCAAACGTTCGCTTTTCTCCGGTGGATATTGCGAGTACTGCCGTCGCACCCGCATCATAAAATTTCCATCTGTCGAGCTCATCAAGATTGATCTCCGGCAGCAGCTGCTTAAACTCATCATAAATTTCCGGTCGTCCTTCTTCAGGTCTCATGACCGCTGCCGCTTCGACATTGATCTCGCTGAGTATAGTCTCCAAAACCGCCGTTACTGTCGGCTCTCCGGCTCTAAGCCCCAAATATACTCTGCTGCAATCCGGGCACTTGCTTTCCAACGGATAATTTCCGTCCGCAATCAAAATCCGATCACCGTGACCTGCCGCTGCCAATGACTTCATAATATCGGGATGGATACAGCCTGTTTTCTTCATCTTATATCTCCTGTTTTTTTACTTTTCACTTTTCGTCTTCACGCAGTTTTCCGAGCGCACCGTGGGGATGGTGCTTTATATACTCCTCGGGGGTCACGTGTGCATCCGCCTGAAGTACTACCGAAAGCATTTGAAGTACCAGAATTTCGGCCAGTATCGAATTTCTGGGGGCTCTATTTAGCGGCCCCCCCTCACCTTCCGGAACGACATCAGCCATCAGTACCACATCAGAAGCCTTTGCCAGACGGCTATCGGGATTACCCGTGACAGCTATAAGTTTGCAGCCGTTATCCTTGGCGCAGAATACGGTCGCCATCAACTCATCGGTATTTCCGCTGTTGGATATGGCAATGACCACATCCCCCTCTACCAACTGTCCACTTGATCCGTGTACCGCTTCCGTTCCGTGCAAAAAATATGCAGGAGTTCCCGTAGATGTGATCAGGCTTGCAATATAGCCTGAAATATGTCCCGGCTTTCCTATACCCGTTACATGGAGACGTCCGCCCCCTTTCATGGAACTTTGAATCAATTCGGCAGCTCTTCCAATACTTTCACGATCCGCCTTCAAAGTATGCTCTATCTGCTTCGCAACCGCATTATTAAATACACCCAAAGCTTTTTTTGCATCTTCCGTCATTTTAAGATCTCCTTTACTTTTTCAAGAATTGCGGTATCACGACCCTCCTCAAGATGAAAGGCTATCGCTTGATCCAGGGTGGACAGACTCGGCTGCGCTCCCATAAAGGAAACCGTTCTCGCCGCTATCATATTGGAAAATTCCATTGCCTCTCCGTCTTCAAGTCCCGCAGCCTTTGCCGTACAGAAGGCTCCTACAAAGGAGTCCCCCGCTGCGGTGGGGTCTACTGCTTTGATGCCTTTAACACTCGGTCTTGCAGTAACACACCCGTCATCTATGATCATTGCTCCGGCATCTCCCAAGGTCACAAGCAGCTTTTTTAAGCCCTTTTTCTTCATGGCGGTTTTTATGCCCTCTACCGCCTCATCCGTAACAGGCTCGCCCTCGTTTCGAACAAAGCAGCCTAAAAGTCCGGCAGTTTCGGTTTCATTTGGAGACAAATACGTAATATTATGCATCAATTCCTCCGGAATAGGAGCTATCGGAGCCGGATTCAGCATCACCGGAACTCCCTTTTTATTTGCATAAGAAGCTACCCTGCAATTGATTTCCATAGGAATCTCAAATTGCAGCAGCACCATATCATATTGATCGATTTCATCTTCTAAAAAGAGGACATCCTCAGCTTTAATTTTATGATTTGCGCCGGGAATCACGATGATACGGTTGCTTAAGGCTCTGCCGTCTTTTGTCGTGATCATGACATTGCCGATTCCGCTTGAAGTACCGTCATCCGTCCGCATGACATGCCTGACATCCACACCCGCCTGCTCCAAAGACTCTATCAATCTATCCCCGAAGCTGTCTTGTCCCACCTTGCCTACCATGGTCACATCCGCACCGAGCAATGCGGCTTCCATAGCCTGATTGGCTCCCTTTCCTCCCGGTGCAGTTGTGTAGCTGTATCCTATTACGGTCTGTCCCGGTTCGGGAAACACTTCGGTACTTGATATTGTATCCATTACAAAGCTTCCGACTACAAGAATCCTCGGTTTTCTGTTCATGAAGAAAATCCTCCTGTCTCAATATTTGGACTTTGCCGACGCATCTCTTCCGATATATGAAATTATCTATATCACCCCACACAAAGGTAAAATCTGTTGTTGTTTATAAATACTTCGCCGAATCTTATACGCAGAATTTATTAAAATGCGGATTATGCAGATTTTTTCGGCATTATCCTGCGAAGCAGCGATCCGAGTACCGGACTCAGGACTGAGAACAGCGAAATCATGAGGAATACAAAGCAGATAGGGCTGGTTATAAAAATTGAAAAGTCTCCTCCGCTCATGATCAAAGAACCGCTGAAATTCTGCTCAGCCGTTGCACCCAATATAATACCCAGGATAATCGCCGAAGGTGCAAATTTAAATTTTTTAAGAAAATATCCCAGTATACCGAAGCCTACCATTATGTAAACATCGGTCATTGAATGATTATAGGAATAGGTTCCCACAAAGGTTATAAGAACTATGACAGGTATCAAAATATGATTGGGAATGTTGATTACCTTTGCAAACAGGCGTATCAGAGAAAATCCGAATATTCCCATAATAATATTCGCCAACATAAAGCCGATAAATATAGCATAAACCCGGGACGCATCCTTGGAGAAGAGCAGCGGTCCCGGTTGTATACCCTGTACCATGAGCGCTCCCATCAATATGGCGGTTGCTCCGTCTCCGGGAATACCGAGCGTCAGCATCGGTATCATAGCACCTCCCGATACGGAGTTGTTTCCGGCTTCGGAAGCACAGATTCCGCGCGGATCTCCGTGACCGAATCTTCTCTTGTCCTTTGCCCAGCGCTTTGCTTCGTTATAGGAAATCCATGAAGAAATATCGCCGCCTGTGCCCGGAACACAGCCGATAAAGGTTCCTATAATTGACGAACGCAGCACAGTTGTCATAACCAGCTTTAAATCATCAATCGTAGGAAATACGCGGTCTATCTTGGCATCGGATTTCATAGTCTCTACATGATTGTATTTATTATGGAATTCATCCTCAATCGATTGCAGCACCTGTGCGAATGCAAATAATCCTATCAAAATCGGAATAAAGGAAATACCTCCGATAAGATACGTACTGCCGAAAGTAAACCTCATCTTTCCGCTCATGCTGTCAATACCGACGGTTGCTATGAACAGACCGAGAAATCCTCCTATAACTCCCTTAAGCACAGATTCCGAAGAAACGGAGCTTATGATGGATATACCGAACAGAGCCAGAGCAAAATATTCGGGCTTTGAAAAGGAGGTGGCAACACGTGCAAGCTGCGGTGCAAGTAGAATCAGCATAACGGCACTGAAAATACCGCCGAACGTACTGGCAAATGTAGAAAGTCCAAGCGCTCTTCCCGGCTGCGGAGGAAGCTTAGGTCCGTTATAATCGTCCAGATCCACCGGTCTATATTCATTTGCCATGGGATAGCCGTCTTCTACCGTTGCCGCCGAAGCCGGTGTTCCGGGGGTCTTAAGAAGAATTGCGGAAATACTGCCTCCGTAAATTGCTCCGCAGTATACTCCGAGAAGCATGATAATGCCCTGCACTCCCTTAAATGTAAAGGTCATGGGATACAGAAGAGCAATACCCATATTGACGGAGAGTCCCGGCATCGCTCCTATGGCGATACCCGCTGCCGTACCGAATACCAGAAGTAAAAGTGTTTGAGGCGATAATGCGCTTGCAAGTGCCTCTGTAAAATATGAAAGCATTTTTCGTATCTCCTCTCTTACATCCAGAAGGCCTCAGGCAGCTTTGCTTTCAGCCCCAATTCAAAAATCACAAATATAGCGACCATAACGCAAACATCTATTAAAAGCATTTTTATAACCGCTTTCTTTTTATCAGCCTTATGCTCATCCGGTGTAAGAAGCCACATCAAAATCGGAAGAAGAACCGCACCCGAAATATAAATTCCCAGATACCTAAGGCTCACGGAAAATGCTATTGCCATCAACATTACAAAATATACCGGTTTATTTTGGGGAAGGCGGATACTTACCCTGTTCACATATTCACCGTGCTCATTTCTAAGATCAAGGTCTCCAAGCGTTTTTGCATTTTTCAGAGTATAAATCAAAAGCACCACTGCAAAAATCATGATACCGCAGCCCATTATACAGGGCCAGGTTCCCGCTTTCATACCCGTGGACTTACTCGGTCCTATTCCAAGCTGCATAGAGAAATACACAATCAGCAGGCCCAAAATAACGGATACCGTCGACACTATCAGATTGCAGGTTTTCATACCGGTATATAATGTTTTATTCTCATCATTCATATTATAAGCTCCTAAATCTGCACTTCCCGCAAAACGGGCTGCCTACCATGCATTAATCCTCCATTGCCTAGCCGACTTATCAAGATTCCGATCTTCACTTTATTCAAGCTGAACCGCTCTAATACCGGCTCACACACTTGAAATCCTTGTAAAAACGAGGCGGGCGGCGGAAGCACCGTCACCCGCCTCTGAAAACAAACTACGAAAAACCGTTTCAGATACATTTGATAAATGTTCTTATTTACTCTTCATTAAAATTATGCTCTGAAAATACCTTTCTATACATTTCATAGTCATCCGCCATAATTTTGTATGCATCCTCACCTACATAATTGGTTGGATCTATTCCCTGATTCAGGAAATACTGTTTGCACTCATCGGAATTCAAAGCTTTCTCAGCTGCATCACGCAGTACCGCCAAAGCTCCCTCGTCAGTTCCTTTGGGTGCTACAAGAGCAGCCCAGGCACGAACGGTCAGATCATGTCCCTGCTCCTTGAAGGTCTCAACATCGGGAAGAACATTGGTACGGTCGGCAGCCATAACAGCCAGACACTTCAAATCTCCGGACTCAATCTGCGACAGAAAGCTTGAAGGATCTGCAAGTGTAGCGTCAATGTGCTTGCCGGTAATAGCTGCTGCAATATCCGCCGTACCTCCGGGATAAGGAACATGCGTAACTTCAATACCGTACTCTTCCTCAAGAAGATATGTAGCAATGTCCCAGATTGCTCCCGCTCCCGAGTTTCCTACCTGAACTTTCCCGGGATTTTCCTTGCAGTATGCAACAAATTCATCGACGCTGTTGTAGGGAGCATCTCCCTGAACAATAAGTGCAGCGGGAGCAGCAATCGGCATTGCAATTACATCAAACGCCTCATAAGTCAAATCGCTCTTATCCTGGAACGGGAACATATCAAGTTCAACCGTAACCGCTCCTAGTGTATAGCCGTCATTTTTTGCAGCTGCGGTTTGAAGCATACCTGTGATACCGCCTCCGTCTGAATTGTTGGTAACATTGAACTTTAATGCCGGATTATTCTGAGACATATATTCCAACAGTCCTCGGGTAGAGGTATCTGTACCACCGCCCGGATTCTTGGGAACAATAACTTCAATGTCTCCCTTAGGGAAATCGGTAGTAACGGCTTCAGCAGTCTTGGTATCGGAAGCGGCTTCCGTTGCGGCCGTCTGTGCGGTCGTACCAGTTGATATCGCCGTACCTGCTCCGCTGCTGCAGGCAACCAGTGCAAATACGCTTACTGCGGCAACAAGAGCTCTAATAATTGATTTTCTAACCATTTTCATTCCTCCCTCATGAATTGATAAACTTGTTTTCCGTAGTTTCAGTAACCCTTTTTAAAATAGCCATCTCGGATTGAACCGTTTTGGAAAGAAGCTTTGCGTCTTTCGTTCGGCTGAATGTGGAGATGGGAAGCTTCTCAAATTGCTGCAAATAGTACTTGGCATTGACAGGATAATATTCATGCTCCATCCATGAAGCGACGGTCAGCAGATCAGACAGTTCCTCCGCTTTCGGATCTTTCCAGTTGTCCGTAAACCAGCTGTAAAGTCTGCACTGGCTGTTGCACATGACTCCGCTGTAACCTGCCGCTCCAAGCTTCAACGATTCCAACAACGTCGCCGTATTGGCATTGTACAGATGAAGATTGGTTCCTTTACTTACTTCAAGCTTAGCAGCTATATTAGCTATATCACAGCTGGTATCCTTCAGAAAATAAAATCTTCCGGTCTCTGCACACCACTTTGTCATCTCCTTACTGAGCACTCTCTTATACGGATAAGGGCACTCATAAAATCCGAGCTTGACGTTCTCCGGAATCTCTCTTATAAGCCTCTTAAGGTTATTAAGCCAAATCTCATCACTTTCTTCCTGCCGGGCTATGCGGTTTGTAATCAATATCACCGCCTCCACTCCAGTCTTTGCGATCATATTCAACTCTTTTTCCTGATCTTCAAAGGTATCCGAAATATGTCCCGATGCAATGACCGGCACACGTCCCGCAGATCTTTCCACACAGTACTTTGCGATATTTACCCGCTCTTCCTGTGACAGAAAAAACATCTCACTGGACTGACATACTGCAAACAGTCCCGATACACCGTTTTCAATGTACCAGTCAATCAGCGCTCCAAGACCTTCATAATCAACCTCTCCCTGATCTGTAAACGGTGTAAGCATTACCGGCCATGATCCTCCCGGAAAATGATTCGTATCAGCCATCAAAAACCTCCTTCCTTACTAAACGATTGAATGCTATCGATTTGCGATTAAATGTGTAGCTTACATATATTTCCTCGCCGTCTGAAACTATACAGGGATAAGAATACTCCGCAGCAGCGTCTGAAAAAGGATTCTTTGCATCCTCCAGCACCAGTTCCGTATTCCAATGTATTCCGTTATCCGATGATACCGTCAAAATAATCGGCGTTCTGGGACCGAAATTTTCCGAAACCGGATTCATACACAGTACGAGAAGTCCGTCTTTCATTTTGACCACATCAATCCCGCTGTTATTATTGGGAAGCTCCGTTGCATAGGCTTTTCCCCAATTCACTCCGTAATCGTCCGAATCCGCTCTGTAAATCTTACCCTCGCTGCTTCGAAGCAGCATATGAAGTCGTCCTTTTTCGCTCTCCCACAGAGTAGGCTGAATGACACCTCTCCCTGAAAAAGATTGTGCGGAAAGAGGTATATCACTATGCACCTCTCCTGCACGTTTATCCAAATCGATTTGAACGGGATTACTAAGTCTCCAGCTCTCTCCTCCGTCTGTTGATCGATCCGCAAAAGCTGTCCAGATTCCCTTTTCAGTTGACGTACCCGCAAGCATGCTTCCATCCGAAAGTGTAATGATCTTGCAGCGAACCGGTCCTCTGCCTCCGCGATCTCCCGACACCAATTCCCCCGGTTCACTCCAGCTTTGTCCGAAATCTTCAGAAATCCGGACCGCTGTATGCCACTCCGCAATAATCCGTCCGATCTTATAGAACAGTAGAAGTTTTCCGTCCGAACACAGATACAGAACGGGGTTCCAATGCGGCTCATCCGTATCATGCGCCACCTTCTTCGGAGTATCCCATATACCCCGTTTCGTGCGAGCCGCCCATATGGACACATCATCGCTACCTTCTTTTTCTCCCGCAAACCACACGGCAATCAGTTCATGATCGGGAAGAATACAGAGGTTCGAAGCATGGCATACTTCAAACGGAAGAGACCCGGGTTCAAAAATCAGACTTTTCTCAAGCCGCTCGAAATATCTGCTCATCCTGACCTTTCTTTAAAAAATCAACTCTCTTATAAATATGACTATATAGAATCCGGATGATAAATACATTCAAAAAAGGACATGATACGATTTTATACTTTTTCTTGCAAAACACAGGATAATATATAGAATAATATTATCTGATCAAATGGATATTTTTATAAAAAGGAGAAGACAGGTGGAAGAACTGTTTGATGACTTTTCCTGGACTAAGGAAAATAAGACCATTACACAGAATAAACATCACGTTCCGGGACTTGGAAATCTGACTTACTGGAATTTTACAGCAGCACCGCCGTCCAAGCCGATTCACTATCATACTCATATAATGGAGTTTCACTGTCTGGTAAAAGGTCAGAGAACAACGCAGATCAAAGCCGGAGACGAATACAATTCCTATACCTGCACCGGAAACGAGCTTCTGATCACCTTTCCCTTCGAGCTTCACGGAAACATCACAAAATCGCAGCTGCCCTGTGAGTTCTACGCATTTCAGCTTATTATGAAAAATCCGGATTCCCTTCTCGGACTCAACAAGCAATACAGCAATATTCTCTATCACCAGCTGATGAACCTTCCTCACAGGCAGTACAATCTGGGAAGCTCACATATGCAATATCTCCGCCAGACCTTTAACTTTTTTTCGGATATGTCAGAATACTCTATTGCGGTCGGCGTACAGTTTCTCTCCTCCTTCCTTTTCAGTCTTCCCTTCCTCATGCCTACGGAAGAAGCGAGAGTCCTTGCTATGGATGAGGGAATCAGCAAATCCATTTCTTATCTCAGGAAAAATCTGGGAGAAAATTTACGTTTAAGCGATCTCGCTCAGGTTTCCGGCTACTCTCTGTCACGCTTTAAGTCTAAATTCAGAAATGAAACCGGAATTACTCCTGCCGAATATATTGCTCTGCAAAAAATAGAATATGCGAAGCATCAGCTTTCTGAAACCGATACAAGTATTACTGAGCTGGCGTATTCACTGGGCTTTTCATCCAGTAATTATTTCAGCACCGTGTTTAAAAAATACAGCGATTTTACCCCCAGAGAATACCGTTCTCTGTATACTTCCGGCCATTCTATATGAAGACTTAGGATGTTTAATTTGATTTAAATCCGAACGTCTCACAAAAAAATACGAAGACACTATTGCAGTGTAAATGTTATTCAGCACGCTTGAGTCCCGTCCGGCTCCGGCTTTGTTCTATCAGTTTTGGATTTTATGTTGATATCGACCTTTTTATCATATAAAGTATTTAATATGAGCTTGTAAAAAAATAATAAACGGTAACTTTTTTCACATACAACATTTTTAGTCATCAACAGGTCTAAAACAGGAGGTTTTTTCAAATGAATTCCAGGAACAAAATGCCCGTGTGGATTGTGGTACTTCTGCTGATAGCCATTTTAGCATTCAGCTGTATAGCATCATATAACGGAATGGTAGGCAGGCAGGAAAAGGTGGAAAGCGCCTCGGCTGATATAGACACCCAGCTGCAAAGGAGAGCCGATCTGATTCCCAACCTCGTCAATAGCGTAAAGGGCTATATGGAACATGAAAGCTCTATTATCACTGCCATCACGGAGTCCCGTAAGAAGTTGGTTTCAGCCGAAACCATGGAAGAAAAAGCGGAGGCAAATGACGCTCTGACACAGGCTCTTAGTAATTTCAACGTAATAGTAGAAAATTATCCGGATCTGAAAGCAAATACCACCTTCATACAGCTTCAGGATGAGCTGGCGGGCACCGAAAACCGTATCGCCACCTCCCGCAGAGATTACAATGAAGCGGTTCGTGACTATAATCAGACAATAAAAAGATTTCCCGGAAGGCTTTTTGCTTCTCTGTTCGGCTTTGAACCCGCAGATTATTTTACAGCAAAGGAAGGAAGTGAAGATGTTCCGGATGTTCAATTCTGATTTCAAAAAGAGACGTTCGGCAACAGTAAAAAGAGCCGCTTTAGCTTTTATCATGCCCTTTTTGTCTCTTATACTTATGCTTGGCATTTCCGTTCCCGCTGCTGCAAGTGATATTCCCGAAGCAACTTCCGACTTCTACGTCAATGACTTTGCCGATATACTGTCACAGAGCACAAAGGACTATATCATAGAAGCGAACAAGGACTTAAACGCCAAGACCGGAGCGCAGATTGTGGTTACGACTATCGATACTCTGAACGGTGAGGATATAGAAACCTACGCTACCGAAATGTTTCGTTCATATGGAATCGGTGACAGTGAAAAGAACAACGGTGTTCTTTTTCTGATCGTATCAGGAGACCGCAAGCTTAGAATCGAGGTGGGCTACGGTCTGGAAGGTGCTATAAATGACGCAAAGGCGGGACGTATTCTTGATACCTATGTGATTCCCTCTCTTCAAAACGATGAATGGGACAAGGGTGTTCTCAACGGCTTTCAAGCTATTGCTGAAGAAACCGCCGTGGAATACGCCGTGGAAATAGGTGCGGATGCTCCTGCGGGAGCAGAAGAAATAGATACGGAACTGCTTAAGGAAAAACCCTTTTGGAAAAACGCAACTAATATGATAGCTGCGGCTATGGGGGTTTCGGTACTGGTCGGAGCATTTTTCAGCAGGATTTTGCCTGACAAATCAAGATACGGCATACTGCCCTATCTCGTCATATTGTTTATTGTCTATCTTATTCTTTTCGACATAGCGATTGCGATAGTTACCTTTATTGCCGGCGGTCTGGCTGCCATAGTCGGCTGGGGTATGGCAGGAAAAGATGTGGGCGGCGGTTCGCACTCCGGAAGCAGCCGCAGTTACAGAAGTTATAGCAGCTTCGGAGGCGGAGGAAGCTCTGGGAGTTCCGGAAGCTTTGGGGGCGGAGGAAGCTCGAGCGGCGGCGGAGCTACAAGAGGTTTTTGATAACACTCGCTTTCATCCGATCCGGACACAAATTTTATTGTGTCCGAGACTATGAAACCTTTTTATGTAAAGAGCAAATATACCAATGACTAAAGGTCTCCTGTGATATACACTATTTCAAAGGAGATCTTTTATTATGTCAAAAAAACGTCCTTGCCCTAAGGAACTTAGTTAATTCCGGATCGATCTTTCCAGCATAACTAGATTTTCTGTCGTTCCCTCTTCATATTTTTTAGTGCATGTAGCATAAAAACCGTGCTTTTCATAAAATCTGATCGCATCTGTATTCTTCTCGACAGCCCATAAAAATGTCACCGGATAATTTTCTTTTGCATATTCAATTAGCGACGCTCCCACTCCTTGACCCTGAAAGAAATAATCAACATACAGCTCGACAATCTCATTTTTCTCTATGTGAATAAATCCTTTCACGATACCGCCATCATAGACCGCGATATTATTCAGAATATCTGAGCTTTTGTATTTTTCCGCAACGGGAAGCACCTGTAATTCACCGAATGAATAATCATCATTCTGAAATATCGGTCTAAACTTAATGCGCTTAACAAAAACAAGAATTTCGGCAACCCTTGAAATATCATCCGTTGTTGCCTTTCTAATCATATTTTCTCCTTAAAAATCGGTTATGATTTCTGTGTTTTTATACTGCAAATTACTTTTTTACAATTGACTGTAACCTGTATGATATATCGGCATGTAAGATTACAATAAAATCTATAATGGAACACAGGTGCGCAGAATTCTGAGCATGGCATTGTCTAATTACTTAATAAAATTCATCTTCAACAGATATCGCATTAAAAATATCCAGTTTCAGTTCTTCATCGGAATCGTATGTACAAGTTAGTATTGCTTCAAGTATCCTACGAAGCAAATTCTCGTCAATATGCCCTGCTGCCACGTGATAGCTTATATTTTCCATTTCTCGGAAATATATATTTGCTACAGCCATATATCCATTTTTCAATAAGAACATAGCAGTTAAGGTGATAGCAATGCGTTTATTTCCATCGCAAAAGCAGTGGAACTTACAAGAGCAGTAAAACAGATGCAAAAGCTTATCTAAAAACGTTGGGTAATAATCATCATTCTGAATATGACATAAGACACCATCCAATTTTCCAAGATCAAGCTCGCCATAATCACCGCCTCCACTATTCCGAATTGTTGCAAGATGAATATCTCTTGCTTCTTTCATTGAAATATAGTGAATCTCGGCCATCAGTTACGCTCCTTTAATCTTTTCAAAACATCCTGATTTTCACTCATGAGTAATTCAAGTTCGTCACCGGCCACACCTAAAAATTTTTCATATTCTTCTGCCTCTAAGGGTTTAATGTACTCTTCTAATTGCATATGGAATGCATCCCTTAGAGCCATATCTCTACTAGCCATTTTGGTTCGCGCTCTAAGGATCAATGGTTTCCATAGAGGGAGTGATTCAAATGCCCGAAATATATCCGACAATTCCCAGTTGTTTAGCTTTCGTCCCAGTTGTACAGACTGGTCCTTAATCATTGCTGCCAATCCGCACTCGTAAGAGGCAATTAAATCCAGCACCTCGGAATACATAGTATCTCTAACTCTATCTCTTTTCGATAAATGTAAGATCTGCTTGTATTCCTGAGCTTTTTCGCAGAAAATACTTTGATATATTTTATCTGTGTAGATAGCATACTTACTATTTCCCATTTCTACATAGTCTCTAAGAGCATCCGTAAATTCTCTCCTATAGCTTTCTTCTTGTAAAAATGCACTGACAAAATCTCTGTCCCGTTGGTTGATATACTTTGTTGAGCCACCGGTTCTTTGGTTTACAAAGTCAATGACAATATCCAACATGACCTGACGCAGCACTTTTGCATTTTCGCTTTCAACTAGGAGCATTGCCATATTCAAAAATGCTTTAAAATCAAATAATGCTATTTGAGGTGCACGGTTACTGATGTTCCCGACATTTATGTCGGGAACATTCTGATCCATGACACAGCTCATAAAGTCTTTCAATCTTTTTCCTTTTATTATTTCGTATCCATTTGCCGAAATCTCATCAGAATTTCCGCCAACATAACGCTCAATAGTACGAACATCTACCTCAAAAAACGAAGCCACCATTGCTTTTGTAAAACACAATCGTCCTTCAAACATTATTCCCTGAAGTCCTGTTTGGTTTTGGATTTCAGCTACAGCATTTTCATTATTTAGAATGTTCTGTCTATCAACTTGTGAAGTTGTAAGATCTCTAGCCATATACGCCCCTCCAATTATTACTTACGCTTCTTCCGGCGATTTTTGCAGCATTTCTTTGTAATTAGTAGCAAGCTTTTGAGGCTCGATAATTGCCTGCCTTGAATCGTAAAATAAGTATGCTTTCACATATAAATCTTGACATGCATTAAACTTTATTTAATTGCTGTTTTACACAGAATTTTCCATTTCCATATCCTGCAATTTTTCAATATCAGTACCCAATATAATTTCCCTCAAAAACAAAGTTTTCCGGATGATTTTTCATATAGGTGAGCTCCGTTTCTTCTCCATCATAGTGGTAAACAAAATCATCTGCCTGTTCAAACATCTTATTTAAAGCATCTTCATTTTCTTCTTCAAATTTTTGAATCAAGTCCCATCTTTTCTCTCTGCTAAATGGAATCCTGCCACCTAAATAATCAATTACTTTTGCAAAATTATTTGCATGCTCATTCATTTCAAAGAGTTTAAATCCGCTTATGACATCCTCCCAAACAATTCCTGTGGAATTGTCAAAGAACTGATAATGCCCTCCATTATTAACCTCTATAAAATACCACATAATTGAAAGTAAATATCTTTGTTCTAAAGTGAAAGCTTTCGCGGATTCCAGATATTCCTCGTAGGAATCATAGATATTAACAGTATCATATACCGGCTCAATAATCTCCCAATAGTCTTCTGCATTCTTAATATCCTCTACCGTAATCTTTTTATACTTTTCCCGTTTTTGGGACTGCATGAATTCATCTATGTTTTTATCTGCATATTCTAAATAACATTGATGTATAAAAGGATATTTTTCGTCATGCTCTTCCAAAACTTTCTTTAGACTGCTGAGGGATACCAGTTCTATACACCATTCAATAATTTCCCTGTCTTGTGCAAGCTCTACGGCTTTATCAATCATGGCCAATGCATTTTTTGATTCCGTTTCATCATCACATCTTAAATCTTCCGATAAGCGCATATGAGCATAGCCGTAGCGATAATACCAAACAGCGTCCCTATTTTCTTCAGTTATGCTATCCAAAATACTCATCGCTGCTTCAAACTCCTGATTATTATTATATGCTTTTGCAAGTTCCCCCAGCAATCTTTCGTCCAAATGTTCCAAGCCTACGGATAAGAGTAATTGGATTATCTTTTTAGGAGGACAGGTATCGTGTAATTTCCCAACCTTCTGTACTATCTCATCATCACTAAGGTTTTGAATTTCTCCGCCTAAAAATCTTTCAAGTTCATTCCTTTTATCCATCGCCTATACCCCTTTAAACCGTTCTTTCAACATGGCTTCCTTCTCATTATCCGTCAGCACTGTTTCAGACATTCATTACAACAGCCTCTCCTTTTTCATCAGGGAAAAGTGAGCACAATTCGTTGATAAATATGTACAAATCGCATAAATTGTGGCTTTTCAAAGTAATATTTGTATTATCTCTACACTCAAACATATAGCCAAAGTATTTGCCTTTTACAAATAATGAGCTTATAAGTAAAGGTTCTATTGCATACAGCTCATAGAAAAACAAAGTTTCTCTTTCTCGTGCCTTCTCAGGACGATTCCATTTTCAAACAAATCAACCTGTGTCCATAAATCAGGATCCCAAGACAAGATCAATTTTCTTTTTGCCTTTGACGAAAATATGTGCCTGCCAAGCTGTTTTGTTTTGGGTATTTTTTTACACCCATTACAAAAAGAATGGTTTTTAACTGAAAATGCGGTCCAACGGAAGGCTTCATTATCTTCCTGAAAAAACAATCACCACAATTGCCAATATGGCTAAATAAGCAATTTTACCCATTCTTAAAACTCTCCTTAAATTATTTTCTGCATATAAATCGGCAAATTTTCATAGCGCTTTCCAAATAACCCGCACTCAAATACGTCCGAACCTGCATGATTTCTTCATTTATCTTTGCATCGCAGGAAACTAAACAGCGGATGATTTCCTCTCCGCAATAGCTAACGGTATTCAAAAATATAAGGATTTTTTTAAGTCCCGTTCCTTATCCGGATTAAGGCTTTTCTTAATTCTATATTCCGTTTACAAATCTGTCACCAAAACTGCTGTTTTGCATAAAAAAACGGCAATGACCCTATCGTCACTGCCGCTTTTTATATATGTTCCCTGCGAGAATCGAACTCACAATTACAGCTTAGGAGGCTATCGTTATATCCATTTAACTAAGGGAACAAAGATACAACCTTTAGATTATATCTTTTTTATTCGTTTTATGCAATAAATATAAGTTGATTGATACTTAAAGCATTTCAGCCTCAGCAAGACTTAGCGCAAATTCCGTTTTAACTTGGAAAATTGATACTTAGCCTGCCGCAATAGTATCTGCAAAATTTATCTTGCCCTGCATCCAGATGTTTCCTCTGAATCTTCGTCCCTCCTTGGGCTCGCCCTGCAAATCCTTTTCGTTGATGCAGACGCTGAATACCAGATCATTGCAAACTATTTTCATCACGTAGATCGTTTCTTTTGTCATGTTATTTTCGTACTTTTGACAACTTATAATTTCTCCGAGTACGGAGTAATGATCGCACTCTATTCCGTGCGGCATAAAATAGCTTTCAACAAGAGAAAAAATATCGCTTCCCTGAATTTTTTTCTGAACGGCGGTATAGGTATCCATCTCCTGCAGCGTCAGCGACTCTATTGCGGACTCCGACCCTCTCTTCGCCTTCGAGATCATCTTGTACCTTTTGTAGGCTATTTTTTTAGAGACTTCTCTGTCTCTTTCAGTCTTTGCAATAGGCATGAGTATCACAGCCTTGTCCGACAAAGCCGAAAGCGACAGTGTGGCATTTTTGAGGCAGGACGAATTTTTAGCGGCTCTTTTGGCATATTCCAGGCTGTTAAGCAGGTAAAAAATAAGCGATATCCCGACTCTGGAATCGTCAACGACACCTACATATGAGTCTTGAAAGGTATGTCTTTCCACCGTTATTTCCTCGGCAGTGGATATCGTGTTGCTTTCAAGAAACGGAAAATAATAGTCAAACAAAAAGGTTCTGTGCACATCATACTCTCCGCACACCGCAACACCCGTATTCGGCGAAAATTCTTTGGTTATAATACCGAAACGCCGCTTCTCCTCCGGCTTCGTTTCATCAAAAACCGCATGAAGCTCACCTGCTTTAGGATCTTCATACATGGCGGCATGACTGGGACTTGTCAAAACGTCCGCCATCATGGCATTTATTTTATTTCTGTCCGTATACTCCGAAAAGCCTACGGAGCGCAAATATCTGTGAATCATTTTATTTTCCTATTACTTCTTTTCCGCCCATGTAGGGTCTGAGCACCTCGGGTATTCTTATGCTCAAGTCCTCGTTAAGATTATTTTCAATAAGTGCAATAAGCATTCTCGGAGGTGCGGCTACCGTATTATTAAGTGTATGGGGAAGATAATTTCCGTTCTCCGACTTTACCCTTATTTTAAGTCTTCTTGACTGTGCGTCTCCCAAATTCGAGCAGCTTCCGACCTCAAAATATTTTTTCTGTCTGGGCGACCACGCCTCAACATCACAGCTTATAACCTTAAGATCCGCCAAATCTCCCGAACAACAGGCGAGCGTACGAACGGGTATATCAAGGCTTCTGAAAAGATCTACCGTATTCTGCCAAAGTTTATCATACCACTTGTCGCTGTCCTCAGGCTTGCATACGACTATCATTTCCTGCTTTTCGAACTGGTGAATCCTGTAAACGCCTCTTTCCTCTATCCCGTGGGCACCTTTCTCTTTTCTGAAACAGGGCGAGTAGCTGGTAAGCGTTTCGGGAAGTCTGCTTTCGGAAATGATCTGATCCTTGAAACGACCTATCATGGAGTGCTCGCTTGTTCCGATCAGATAAAGATCCTCTCCCTCAATTTTATACATCATGGCGTCCATTTCGGGAAAGCTCATTACGCCTTCAACAACATTTCCATGTATCATAAAAGGAGGTATGCAATATGTAAAGCCCCTGTCAATCATAAAATCTCTTGCATAGGCAAGCACCGCCGAGTGAAGCCTTGCAATATCTCCGAGAAGATAGTAGAAGCCGTTTCCCGCTACTCTTCTGGCAGCGTCAAGGTCGATGCCGTTCATCTTTTCCATAATTTCGGTATGATAAGGAATTTCAAAATCGGGAACGAAGGGTTCTCCGTATTTTTGTATTTCCACATTTTCGGAGTCATCCTTGCCCAAGGGAACCTTATCACTGATAATCTGAGGTATTGTCATCATTTTAAGGTTAAGCTCTTTTGACGTCTTTTCTTCAAGCGCTTCCAATTCCTCAAGACGTTTTGCGAAGGCTGCCACCTCTTCTTTTTTTACCATGCCTTCTTCTTTTTTTCCGTTTGCCATGAGAACGCCGATTTCTTTTGAAATCTTATTTCTCTTTGATCTCAAATCATCAGCTTCCTGTTTATAAGCTCTTGAGTCCGCATCCAATTTGGAAATCTCATCTATGAGTGGAAGCTTTTCATCCTGAAATTTTTTTCGAATATTTTCTCTTACAAGCTCCGGATTTTCACGAATAAGTTTTATGTCGATCATTTCATTTTTCCTTTCGATTCTGATTTTTATAAAGTCCCAAAAGCCGCATAAATAAAGGTTTTTTCAGGATCCTGTTTTTCGATTGGCTCTGTATTAAAAGTTATCTGTGTTTATCTTGTATTTACCTGCTGCCAAGACACTATATCTTGATATGCGGTCGAACTTATGTTCTGCTTTTTTATTCGTCATACCCGTCATCCATGGCTTTTGCAAGAGCCTGAACTTCTTCTTTTCCAAGCTCTATTCTGGATACTCCGGAGGTTACTTCTTTCAGATAAGTGTAAGAGCTGTCCGCCGACTGAACCGAGTTGAGTATGAAGCCGTTGTCCTCCTCATCAAGCAGGCACAAGGCGTAACTGAGCTGTCCGCCCATCTGATGAAACGCATCATATTTCACAATTCCGATTTTACAGATATTTTTCAACATTCTGTGCCGTATATCTTCAATGTCGTACTTTTGTAATTTAAAGCCTTTACCGAGCTGCTTGGTGTCCTTAAAAAGACCTGTGATTTCACTTTCAAGTGAAGCTGCATTTTTACCCTTGGTTAAGCTTTTCAGTCTTGCTTCCAACGCTGATGTTTTTTTCAAATTTACAATCAGCAAAATCGAAAGAACTATAAATAAAACAAATAATATTATAAGCGGGACGGCAATATCAATACCTTGAAGCCCCATAGCGGAAAAAATACCGCTGTTTGAATTCAGTCTTAAAATCATAATTTCCCCCGAATGTTATCTACCCTGAAGAAGCACAGCGCTTATTTTTTCAAGATCCTCATTGGAATAAAATTCTATTTTTATCTCTCCGATCCCCTTATCATTTATGGGATTTATTACGATTTTAGTTCCGATAGACTGCTTGCAGCGATCCTCAAGCTCCTTATATATCGCCCTAAGCTGCTGATCATCCGGCTTTTTGGCTTTCTTTTCCTTTTTTATTTTTCCGAAATTTTTTACTGCATTTTCGGTTTCCCTTACGCTGAGTTTATTATCTCTGATTTCCTCCGCAAGCTTAAGCTGATCCTCATGATTTTCAAGAGAAAGAAGAGCTCTTGCGTGTCCGGAAGTTATGTCTCCGCTTACCACCATCTCCTGTACTTTTTCATTGAGCTTTAAAAGCCTCATGATGTTGGTGATTGCGGTTCTGCTCTTGGAAACTCTTTTTGCAACCTCATCCTGCTTTAGATGAAACTCATTTATAAGCCTTTCGTAGGCTTTCGCTTCCTCGATTGCATTCAGATTTTCCCTTTGTATATTTTCGATTATCTGTATTTCCGCAATCTGCTCTGCCGTTAAATCATTTCTTATTATAATGGGAACTTCTCTTATTCCGGCTTTTCTTGCCGCTCTCCATCTTCTTTCGCCGGCTATTATCGTATATCTGTCGCCGTTTGTACTTACAATAAGAGGCTGTAAAATTCCCACCTGACCGATTGATTCGGACAATTCATTAAGAGAGTCTTCATCAAACTGCTTTCTGGGCTGTGATCTGTCCGGCTCTACAAGAGACAGTTCAACCATGATTTTATCTTTTTCGGTTTTTGCTTCTTCCTTTTTCAGCTTTCCTGTCGGTATAAGTGCGTCAAGCCCCTTACCGAGTCCTCTTTTTGATGCAGCCATTATTACCTCTTTCTTAAATTTATTTCTTTGCAATAACTTCCTTTGCGAGCAATCTGTACGCTTCCGCACCGTTGCTCCTGGGTTCATATAAATTTATGGGCTTTCCGAAGGACGGAGCCTCCGCAAGTCTTATATTTCTGGGGATCAGGGTTCTGAAAATATGCTCCTCAACATGTGCTCTTACATTTTCCACAACCTGTGCCGAAAGATTCGTTCTTATATCATACATTGTGAAAACGACGCCTTCCATTTTTAAATTCGGATTCAGTCTTTCTCTTACGAGACCTATTGTCCTTACCAACTGACTGAGTCCTTCAAGGGCGTAATATTCACATTGGATTGGAACCAAAACCGTATCCGCCGTAGTCATGGCATTTATTGTAAGCATGGAAAGCGACGGCGGACAATCTATCAAAATAAAATCATAATTTTCTTTGATTTTATTTACTTTTCCGGATAATACGTATTCTTTCCCTTCAACGTCGATAAGCTCTATTTCGGCGGCTGCAAGGTCCACGTTGCTCGGTATGAGATCAAGATCCGCATCCACACGTATAATCGCTTCATTTATCGCCATATCGGAAATGATCACATCATAAACGGTACAGGTCTGCTTATTTTTATCTATGCCGAAACCGCTGGTGGTATTCCCTTGCGGATCAATATCAATCACCAAAACCTTCTTACCCTCAGCCGCCAATGCAGCCGAAAGATTTATTGTTGTGGTTGTTTTTCCTACGCCACCCTTTTGATTGGCAATACATATTGCTCTACAAGCCATGTCTTTCTCCGTTTCCTGGATTTTTATGTGCAAACGATAAAACTGCTGCCGATGATATTTTAAAATGATAACATATATGGAGAAATGTTTCACGTGAAACATTTTGATTTGATAACAGTTGACAACTGTTCTATGCTGTTATATGCTGTTTGCGGAGGTTGACGACGTGCATATCATTTTAAAAAATTCCTCAATGATCCCCATTTATGAACAGCTTGTGGATCAGGTAAAAAATGAGATCATAAGCGGTGCTCTTAAGGAAAACGAGGCTCTTCCGTCCGTGAGGGCTCTTTCCGGAGAGCTGCGCATAAGCGCTCTTACCGTAAAAAAAGCTTATGACCGGCTGGAGGAAGAGGGATTTGTTGTTACCGTACACGGAAAAGGCAGCTATGTAGCCGCGGCGGACAGGCTTCTTGCGTTGGAGGCTCGGAAAAAGACTGTGGAAGACGACTTTGCAACCGCAATCCATAAAGCAAGCGCAGTCGGATTCACCAAGGAAGATATTATTGAGATTATAACTCTTATACTGGAGGATTACTGATGGTCAAAGTTGATAATCTTGTAAAAAATTACGGGGATTTTTGCCTTGACGTCTCTCTGGAAATACAGGAAGGAGCCGTAACGGGGATTGTCGGAAAAAACGGCGCCGGTAAAAGCACTATCATAAAAGCGATCCTCGGTCTTATAAAGCCTGACGGAGGTCTCGTTACCATAAATAGAAAAGAAGTATCAACACTTGGCGCAGCTGATAAGCTTTCTATCGGAGCCGCACTTTCCGATTCCGGATTCAGCTCTTATTTGAATATAAAGGATATAATCTGTATTCTCAAAAAAATGTATCCGGCATTTGACGAAGCTTTTTTCAGAAAAAGCTGTTCCGTCCAGGGATTAGAGCTCGACAAGAAAATAAAGGATTTTTCTACCGGTATGCGTGCAAAGCTTCGAGTCCTAACTGCCATAAGCCACAAAGCCGGACTCCTCATCATGGATGAGCCCACGGCGGGACTGGATGTAGAAGCTAGAAACGATATTCTCGACCTGCTGCGGCAGTACCTTCTTGATGATGACAAACGCTCCATCCTGCTTACCTCTCACATATCCTCGGATCTTGAGGGCTTGTGCGATGATATTTACCTTATACATAACGGCAAAATCGTTCTCCACGAAGATACCGATACTGTGCTGAGTAATTATGCTCTGCTGAAAATCAGTGAAGAGGACTACCAAAAGCTTGATAAAAGCTATATTCTCAGCACGAAAAAAGATCATTTCGGATACTTGTGCTTCACAAACGAAAAGAGGTTTTATGCCGAAAATTATCCTTATATAGTCATTGAGAACGGCAGTATAGACGATCTGATATTGATGATGACGGGAGGAAAATAACATGCTCGGACTTATAGAAAAAGATTTGCGGCTTACCTTTATCAGAAAGCAGACTCTTTTTATATTCTTCATTATCGCGCCTATCATGGGGCTTATGATGTACGGTCCTTTTGTGATCGGCTATCTCACCATGCTTGCGGTAATGGTATCGATAGGAACGATAAGCTATGATGAATTCGACAACGGCTTTGTGTTTTTGATGACGCTGCCGTTTGACAGAAAAACGTATGTCAGAGAAAAATATCTGTTCAGCCTTACTATGGCGGCGGCAGGCTGGTGCTTCGGGACAGTATTGTACTATATCGGAAATATAATCCGTTATAATACGCTTCCCCTGATCGATGAGCTGCCGATGCTCCTTGCTTATATACCTGCACTGTCTCTGTCGGCTGCGATAATGATACCTGTTCAGCTGAAATACGGTTCGGAAAAAAGCAGAATCATTCTCTATATCATATTCGGCTTCATCGCAATTGCGATATTCGGGGCAAAAAGCTTTTCAGGTGGAGCAAACGTCTCTTTTCCTGAAGTGTTTAAATTTATCGGGAGTTTATCTCCCGTTCTTCTCCTGCTTATCTTGACGGCTGTCTGCATCTTGGTTATGTACGTTTCCTATCTGTGGAGTAAACGGATTATGGATAAAAAAGAATTCTGATATTTATAGTTTTTTCTGTATTACGGATCTTTTTCTCATTACTGAAGCTTTTTCTGTATTGCAGGTTTTTGCGTTGCGAAAGTTCTTTTTGCATTACAGAACCTCTTCACATAGCAGGAATTTTTCTGCATTGCGATTCTTATTTCGCATTGCGGAACGTCTTTCTGAATTACTATTTTACATAGCCAAGCTGCTGCGTAGCTATTGTAGGGCTGTCACTGAGCTTTTGCGAAGCTGTTTCAGATCTATCTCGGAGCTGTTGCGAAACTATCATGGAGCTTCTTCCGCTCTTTCGTAAGGTATATGGAAAATGTTTCACGTGAAACATTTTGATTGTGTGATTCCACAAACGAAACTACGGAAATACGCTTTACAAATTTTCCTCATTACTCGGGCATTAAAAATTACCATCTAACCATGTTTTTAATTCATCAAAACTGTAATCTCCTTTTAACGCTATTCCATCTCTTATAATTGAGTTTTTACATTCCTTTTTATAATCTTCAATCATTCTCCCAAAGCCTCCTCCACCATGCGTACAAAACGGAATGATTGTCTTTCCGCTTAAATCAACCGCTCTTAAAAACGATAGTACAGGTGGGGCAAAAGTTTTAAGCCAGTTGGGAGAACCGATAAAAACAAGCTCTGAATTTTCAACAGCTTCTGCTCCTTGAATAAGAGGAGGGCAGTATCCTTTTTCAATTTCTTCTCTTACCTCTTTTACAGCTGTATTATATGAAAATGAATAAGGCTTTTCCGGTTTAAGCTCTCTCAAATCTCCATCAGTAATCAACGCAATGTCTTCTGCTAATCTTCTTGTTATTCCTGAATATGAATAATATACAACTAAAGGATTCAATAAATTCATCTCCTTAACTTCTAATTTTATCCAATTCTATAAATCGGGATTTGTAGGTCTATATAAACAATAATACAATCCCCATAACCATTTTCAATAGTGCATCTATTAAAAGTGTTTTATAAACAGAACTGTCTTTTTGACAAAAGAATATACCGTATTCAAAGTGACTGGAACACTTAAAACAATAGTATAAATTAAATGGTAGAAAGTGTATTACTACACTAAATAAAATTCCTACAATTACATATTTTTCACCTTTGTTACCTAACAAAATATAAGATAATATAATACCTATGATTAATATTATAAGAGAAGGTGTAAAATACAAAATTACTATTTATTATATAAAGACAAAACTATCAAAACATAAGAAATCAGATTATATCCTGTATGAGCGAGTATTCAAGAAAACAGCGAACCTGTTCGGAAGTAAAGTAATCCCAGTATCAAACCACAGATAAAAGAAGGGACTATCTGAAATTAAAATGAAGCAAGGCAAAAAGCGTCGATGATATGATTAAAGCCATCATTTTTCCATAATTCACTGATAAGCCTTCAAGTAAAAAGCCTCTCATTAAAACCTCTTCAATAACAGGTGCCGGAATACAAAAATCAAGTAAGCCGGTAATGGGTGCAGCACTTATTAATTGAATTGCCTGCTGATAGTTTTCCTTACTTGCAGGAAAAAGCTTCTCATATAGGCTCTAAACCTCTATCTAAAACGAAGTAGAATAATACGGAAGAAGCTATAGCCAACAGTGCTCCATAATGTGAAATATTTGCAAATACTTTTGCTTTGAAATGTGTCTTTCACTCTAATAAAATAAAGTATGACACCGTGCATAAAATAACAGTGGTAGTGTTCAGAATTCTGCTATAATCCGGAACGATCTTCCTCCAAATCACTATATCAATGATGTTATATAAAACCATAAAGAAGAACCAAATAAAAATCCATAAAAACCTTTTTTAATTGATAATCCTTTATTCATAGATTCTCCTTTAAGATTTTATTCGAAGGAACATCAATACCAACGTCAGGGAAACAGCTGCTCTTATTATATGATGAGATAAGTGGAAACCATTTATCTGACCGGCAATAATAGCTGCAATATGCATACAAGCCAATCCCACTATCAAAAGCACAAGTAAATGAGAAGTTTTTAAGAATGCTACAGCAATAAGCATTGCGCATCCTATAAAAAAGAATAAATGAGCAAGATTGAATGGATTAACACTCAAATCTGATATTACCGCTAACAGGGTTAGAATTGCATATATACTCAGCAATGCTTTAAAAAGTATTTTCTTCATTTTGTATATCCTTCCATTTTCCCGCTTTGAAGTGCATCTACTAACTTGGAGTGCATTTTCCCCAGAGTTTTAACACTTTCCTGCATTCGGCTTATTTTTTCACGAGTCATGTTAAGCTTAGTAAAGACAAGATCTTTTACATCCGTTAAAACCTGTTCATCTTTTGCGCTTAAGCACATGGGACTTTCGATGACATCATCAAACGTAAACAAAAAAACAATTTCTTTGAGCAGA
>CAUVOD010000027.1:0-30105 GCA_963553525.1 uncultured Lachnospiraceae bacterium
TTTTTATTTGACTTATATTGATAAACAGATCTATATACCTATAAATCAGGCTGTGGAAAGCCAGTATGATAAGTGTGTGCTTCCCTACGGTTTCAAGAAATATTTTTTTTGTACATTTTTCCAAAATTTTAGATATCAGCACAGCCATAGGTATCCCTAAAACGCTTATCAATAAAACAAATAATATTGAATTATACTCCCCGTAATATCTTACGGAGGTATTTACATCCAGATTAAAACGTCTGAACATATACGCATATGCAAGCATTCCTATAAGTCCTGTTATCAATGTAAAGATCTTTTTTCTGAATTCACGCCTCAGCTCCATGCCTAAAATAAAAAATATGCTCATAAAAAATGCAATATCTATTCCCCATGGCAGGAGAATGCGGATATCTTCCAAAAGAAAGGTTATTACAATAGACATAACGATCCACATTATTTTCTTCCAAACATGGTCTTCACATACTTTTAAATACAATGAAACCAAAAATAACACAACGGCAAGGCAGGTTAAATACCACATAGGACCGTTTCCCAGCTGCATAAAATTTATTTGCATATCGCTTGAAGAGTAATAAAGAGAATTTCTGGAATATATAATTCCGACCGCATTTAAAATAAAGTAACGTATTCCCTTATGATACAAAAGCTCAATCGGAACAGCTAAAGCATAAACTATTAGGGAAAGCTTAAAATATTTTTTAATTATTTTAAAGGCGTTATCCATCGCCTTTTTATAGGTATATTTTGAAGCAAATACATAACCGCTTAAAAAAAAGAACAGCTGTATATAGTAAGGCGCCGCCGCATCTCTTCCCGTTACGCCTCCCGCATGAACATAAAGGACGGAAATCATCGCCATTCCCTTGGCTATATCAACCCATCTCTCATGCTCCTGAATATTATTATTGCCCGACGTATATATCATTCAGTCTCACACTCCCCCAATATCGTCTCTGCCACTCGATTCTGTTTTCTTTGCTTCTTACTATCTCAAAATATATATTTTGATTCGGATGGTCATAACTTATATGTGCCCCGTACTCATTTACGGTATTAAAATCCAATATAAAATAGTATTTCCCGTCAACCAGGTTGGAAACATCAAAGTTGAACTCCATCCGATTTGAAGAATCGAAACCTCCATTTTTGAACGGAATCGATTGAGCCATGCCGACAGGAGTGGAATCGGCATATTTTAGAGGGATATACATGCTTATCAAGTCATTACTTATATATGAATCCCACTCAATTCTGAATTTTATAATATTTTCGTCCTTAAATGTACCGTTATCCCCGTTAATATATTCAAAAGATTTTATATGTACAGCTCTGCCGTGATCCGAATCAGGTCTTTCAACTTCGTTTAAATCATAATACCCTCTTAAAGCCGAATCGCTTCGATCCATATATTTGCCGATTGCGGTATCCACATCTCCGTCATACACAATACTTCCATGCTCCAAAACAATACACCTGCTGCAAATTTTTCGTATCGTAGCCATATTATGACTGACATATAAAATTGTCTTATTCAGATTCGATGCCGAACCTTTAATCGATCCGAGACATTTTTCCTGAAATTTGACATCGCCCACAGCCAAAACCTCATCCATTATCATTATTTCGGATTCAAGATGTGACGCAACCGAAAAGCCGAGCTTTACATACATTCCCGACGAATATCTTTTAACGGGAGTATCTATAAATTCTCTGCATTCGGAAAAGTCTATAATATCCTCAATTTTTGCGTCAATTTCTTTTTTGCTCATCCCGAGTATTGCGCCGTTCATATAAATATTTTCGCGCCCCGTAAGCTCGGGATGAAATCCGGTACCCACCTCAAGCATACCGGTTATACGACCGTTTATTCCTATTTTACCTTCGGTAGGAGCAGTTACTCTCGAAAGAATTTTCAGCAAAGTAGACTTTCCCGCTCCGTTGGAGCCTATTATTCCTATGACCTCCCCCTTCTTTATTTCAAGGCTTATGCCCTTTAAGGCATAAAATTCACTTCCTATCCTTGAATTGTCCGTTCCTATCTTTAAATTGGGATCCTCCCTTCCCCTAAGCCTTGCCCACCAGCTTTCTATATCAGCCGACAGTGTTCCTCCGCCTATGGTTCCCAGTCTGTATTTTTTTTTCAAATTTTCTATTTTAATTGCCAAATCGGACATGATATTCACCCTGTAAACTATCGCTGCCGCGGTATTCGCCAAGGTCCCGAGCAGGCTTGGACTTAGGCTCATTACCCGCGTAAATCAAACCGTATCCATAAAGGTCTTTTCAACCCTGTTAAACAGCAGTACACCTATAATATCCACAGTCAATGTAACCGCAATACTGATAAGCCAGTAGCTAAGCTCAAAATCTCCGGATCCCAATAATGCATACTTAAAATTTTGAATTACCGACGACATCGGGTTCAGCATTATGATCGTCTCAAGCCTGCCTCCTACAGCGGACATCGGATATACTATGGGTGTTAAATACATCCATAATGAAATACCGAAACCTACCAGCAGCGACAAGTCTCTGTATTTTGTGGTAAGAGACGAAACTATTATACCGATTCCAAGTCCCAGAGCCGCGGTCTGTACCATATACACGGGTATAAGAAACACAGTCAAATTCGGCTGTATTTCATATCCGAGCATTACATATACAGCTATCGCTATTAAAGTCATGAGGAAAACTATCAGCATATTTATGGCTGAAAAAATAACTGAAGATATGGGCATTGTAAGTCTCGGGAAGTATACTTTACCCATTATGCTTGCATTTCCCGTAAATGTTGACGCCGTGTTGTTTACACATGAAGAAAAGTAGTTCCACAACGTATATCCCGTTAAATAAAACAAAAAGTAAGGTATTCCGTCGGAGGCTATCCCGGCAATCTTACTGAAAATAACGGTGGAAACAACTGAAGAAATAAGAGGATTGATTATAAACCATGCGGGACCTAAAATAGTCTGCTTATAAACCGATGTGAAGCTTCTTTTTACAAACAGCAGTATTAAATCCCTGTATTTAAACACTTCCTTAAGCTTAAGATCGTACCATTTTCTATCCGGCGTAACGACCAAATCAAATTCTTCATCTATCATCTGAACAATCTCCCTACAAAATTAATTACCGACAAAAAAATCCTCTTAATCGTGTTGTCTCCCGATAAAGAGCTCAGGTACTTTTCATAAGCTTCAGGAGATATGGCAAATTTTCTGTACTTTTTATCCATATCGATATCCTTATATCTGCTTAATATATCTTTTTCAGCCTTCCACAGCCTGTTCATGACAATCTCGTCCATAATATATTTGCGATTTTTTATGTTATAGTACATGTCTATGCAATAATCACAATATCTTTTCAGAACATATGGAAGAATGTCTTGTTTTTCCTGTCCGTAATCAAATTCAACTCTGTCCGAAAGAGCTTCCAATGCGTCATTAACATGCTTTTCTCCTATATCGGAAATGATGGAACCTCTACGAACGGTATAAAAGTAAAGACTCTCTTCCAATACAACAACCTTTGTGCTTTTATTAAATATTTTGTGTATCACGAATTCATCTTCATGCAGCTTACCTACGGGATATCTTACGGCATCGAACAATTCTTTTTTGTACAGCTTGTTCCAGGCTACGACAAGCGGGATCTCCACATCCTTGATTGCATCCGCTCCGGAAATTATCTTATATTTTATATCCTCCGCACGGATTTCTTTATCGAAACCTCCGTCATCTTTCTGCTCGAAAGTACAGGTTACAAGCTCCGCACCTTCCTCCATCATTTTAGACAACATAATTTCAAACATTTGATGATGTATTCTGTCATCACCGTCTACAAAGGCATATATATCACCATTTGCTCTGTCTATGCCGTAATTTCTTGCATCGGAAAGTCCTCCGTTTTTTTTGTGATATACAAAAATTCTTGCATCATTTTCTGCAAGCTCGTCACAAATTCTTCCGCTTTTATCGGTAGAACCGTCATCCACCAATATTATTTCAAGCTTTTCGTAGCTTTGATTTACAATCGATGCTACACATTTTTTTATATATTCTTCTATATTGAATACGGGAACTATCACGCTTATAAGAAGATTATTATTTAAGTTCTCCGGCAAGAGTCCTCACCTCTTCCTCAAAAAATTAAAAATTCTTTTAAAAATCCCACCGTTTCTTTTACTTAATATATTATTATAGAAATCTCTGCTTGCTTTTATTGTTTCCGGCAATAACCCGCAGTTGTTCTTGTTATAAACGGATAAATCATAATAGTCTCCGCTTCCCACGCCGAAATTAGAATTCAGAATAATCCCCAGATACCCCTTTGACCAATCTTCAAGCTTCATCCCACGCAATACGGAATTTATATGGTGCTGTTTAAGATGAAAGGTCTTGAAATTGGGTTCGCAGACTTTTATAGGTATAACCTCCGTCTTTTGCAGCCAAAAGTTGTACCATGAGAATTCATAAGGTGCAATCTCTATTATATCTTTATATGTATAATTATTTTTATCTAAATATTCTTCTTTAAATGATTTCAAAACCTTTGAAGAAAATATCTGAAAGCCGTGGCAAGTCAGCATTTTATATGGATGAAAGTTCAAGGCGTCTTCAACCTTAAGCAGCCATTTCATCCTGCTTTCCCAATATAAGCGGTTATAGTATATATCGGATTTAAGTTCTTTGTCTTCTACCAGAGTCGTATACGGTATATCTTCGTCAAACATAAAATCCTTTAAATAAAAAGGTCTTATAAAAACAGCATCCGAATCTATACATTGATAATTCTCACACAGACCGGTTTCCCAAAATGCAAGCTTGAATATTTCCTGATTCAAATATCCCTTTGTCCATATTTTATCCTCTTCAAACAGCTCCGTATCTATTATATTTTCCGAAATTATTTCTATGTCGGCACCTGCAAGCTGTGCAAATAATTCCATATCGTCATCAGGGCACATCAAAAAAAGCTTAAGCTTTTCAGTATTAAACTTAGACCATGAAGCTATAAGCCTCTTTGCTCTTATATAGTCGTCTCTGTATGTTTTTAAAAAAAATCCGAACTTCAACATTCTCCGAATTCCTTTTTTATACTGTATATATTCTCTTCAAATGTGATTTTTTTTAATTTCTTTTGGGAAGATACGATTTTTTTTATAATTTCCCTGTCTTCATATAATTTTGAAATCTTTTCAGCCGCCTCCTTCACACTTTCAGACAGTATACCCACCTTATATTCATTATAATATTTAAGATACGGCGAATCCAGCATTACTGCGGGTTTTTCCTGTGATATCGCATCACAGAATATTCCGGACGCCGTGACCTTATATTGATTATATGCATACGGGATTAAAACATAATCGAAGCCGTTAATTGCATTCTCCAAATCCTTATTATCGGCATAAGGAGTTTTGAAAAGGCTTTTTACGTTTTTAAGCTCCGCAATTTCCGGATGTTCTCTGACTATAACCTGAAATTCAACCGACCCGTTATCAAATCCGGAGTTATATTCTTTTACTATTTCGACTGCGTGAGGATTTAATGCCTGACCGTATATTCCTACCTTTATTTTTTCATCGCCGGTATAATTTTCATTGTTTTTTTGAGCCCTGACATCATAAAAAGGGTGATGAAGAAATATAATCTTATCAATGATCCTTTTTGATAATTTATTTTTAAGCTCTTTTTTGTACATAGGAGAATATATTATGAATTTACAATTGGGTTCTTTGCATTTTTCCATACATGACTGCATTGAAAATTCATCTTTTCTCTCTATTTTTCTAAAATGCTTAACGGCGGATAAAATCCTTATTATATTGCTTTTTATATCAATTGACGGAGAATAGCATACTTCCTCAAGGGCGGTATGCAGAGTCAGATAAAATCTTTTATCCGGATATTTTTCCGATATATCCGCACATGAAGAGACAATTCCTTTATTGCATGACATAAAAATTATTACGTCCGCATCCGAATTGCTTTTTATCAGAGCATCGCTTTGTTGAAAATACGCCTGCTTTGCAGTATCAAACTCTTTTATGTCATCATCAAATTCTATTTCCTCATAATCTATTTCTATACCGTCCTCCGATAACAGCTCTTTTACACCCTGTATATGCCCTGTCTCCGCGCATAGTTTAATTGTTTTCTGCGGACAAGCCGTCCTTACGGCTTTAATAAGCCCTGTGTTTACCCTGTTATGAATCCAGCCTTTACATTGATTTTCTATAAGAAGTATCACAATTATTAAATTCTCCTCTAAGCCTTATAGACCCCTTATTTTACGCAAAATTCTGTTCGGATAACTGTTTCTGAGCTTTGAAAGCAATTTGCCCTTATTAATATATCCGGTATATCCTCTGTCAACACTCAGCAGCATTTTCATTACCTTTTCCGCATTTTTAGCGGAGCATCTTTTCATTATGTGATCAAAAAAAACATACTGTCTTCCTTCAGCCTTAGCATATGAGTACAAAAACAGGAAATTTTTTTCAAGAACCTTGTAGGTTTGTTCATCAATATCCGCTTTTCTTGTTTCAGATAATGAAGCCTCATGGAGTCTGTAAAAATACAAATCCTCATTTATGTATCTTATGTTCCCGTTTCTGTATATTCTTATCCAATAATCATAGTCTTCCGCTAAAAATAAATCGGTATCATATGGTCCCGTCTTTTTAGCAACCTCTGCGGTATACAAAAAGCAGGCTCCAAACACATCTCCGAGAATTAAATTGCGGGGTTCGGACGAATATGCTCTGCCCACAACTTTACCGTTGTCATCAACAGTCTCGCATGAGGCGTAAGCCATAACCGATTCTTTATTTGATTCCAGCTCATTTACCAAAACCTCCAACGCATTTTCTTTATACATATTATCGTCGGAAGTCCAGGTGAAATAGTCCCCTTTTGCGTGCGAAAATCCCACATTAAGCGTGGCGGGCAGCTTTAAATTACGCTCATTGCAAAAAACCCTTACTCTTTCGTCTTTCTTTTCATAATCTTTCATTATATCAAGGCTGCCGTCCGTGGAACAATCGTTCACAATTATAAGCTCAAGGTTCTTATATGTCTGACTTAATATGCTGTCTATTGAATATCTTAAATATCTTTCACCGTTAAACACCGGCATAATTACCGACACGAGTTTTTTCATTATCTTTACCTGCTATATTGACAATAAATCCAAGTCCCGAATTATTAATGAAACAGTCTTGCATATGCGTACATATAAGTCAAACATTTTATTACTTATTTACAGCTTTTCGCTTTTCTTTAATATATTTATATATATATATTATATATGCGCCCGTGCTCAAAACAGAAATGATTTCAGCCGCTCTCCAAAATAGGGGTTCCTTAAATCCAAGCATCACATGTCCCCTATAATCCCGAGGTATAAGCAAATCTATTTCCTTTGTCTTAGCATTGCTTTTTATATCCAGCCTTTTTCCTTCAGAATCCTCGGCGATATATCCCGGATAATTCCATAAAGGAAAAGTAATTGTTGAACTGTCTCCGCCTTTATTGTCCACATCCAGTTCATATGAAAGATATTCCCTTGAAATATTTGATACCTCGGCTTTACCTGACGAAATCGTTATGTTTGTATCGGCGATATTCTCAATATCATCTATTCCCTCGGGAATATAGAGAGTATCGGAACTGTCAGGAAGCTCTCCCACATCGGCATATCTATATACACTCTCATCATCATTTGTCTTGGCGCTCATAATCCCTAAGCCCTGAAGCAGGGTTATAAATATAAGCAGGGCGGTAATAATATAAACCACTGATGCTTTACCCGCCACATGCGTATTATCCGGCTCCTTTGCCTCAATCTCATTAATTACAAAGGTATAGATAAAAACCGCCAAAGCGGATATTAACACAACCGATAAAGTAAAATACCTGAAAGGAAATTGCAGATACTCTCCGATAAAAATATATATTAAAAATAAATTTCTCTCAAAGAAATCATATGGAAATAAATTTGTTCCCATAAACAAAGAAACAGCCGAAAGTATCAGGAAAAGTAGAATTTTCTTTTTTTCCGCCTTTTTATTTATTTCAAAACCCGATAATAATATAACAGTCAAAATAACAATGAGCACAAGAGAAATACCGGGAGTTTCGGGCATGGATCCGCTTATTCCGTTTTTTAACTCCGATGCGAAGCCGTCCGCATTGTATTCTGTAGAAAACCACTGCATAAAGGTGGTGCCTCTTGACTGAATACCGCCTCCGTAGTTTGCAAGCACCCTGAAGCCTAAAAAATAGTGTACGAACGGAACTATAAAGCCTGCATTTACTAAAGCGGCTGCAAGCGCCGAAGCTGCAAGCGCATTTATTCTTTTCTCCTTAAACCAATACCTTATAGTAGCCAAAAAAACTATAAATGAAGCGCCGAGAACCAATTCCGTCGTGATTATATGGGTGTTAAGAAGTCCGGAAAATCCTAGAATGAGAAATATGCTTCCCCTTTTTTGCTCAGTCCCTTTATGAGAGGAATTTATAATCATATAAAAACCGGTCAAAACTACGGGCAAAAAAATAAAGGACGAATATTCTCCCAACGATCCTCTGTAATATACATCCGTTAAATACCATGAGGAACCGGAATACAAAACGGAGCCTATCAATCCGGCATCGGCTCTGTTTGATAAAATCCTGAAACATTTATATGATGAAAAAACCACCATGGAATTTACAAATATCACATACAGCTGATAGCATTTATACAAAGGAACGCCCAGCATATGTATAAAAGCCGGCGGATACAGCAGCAAATCTCCGTAATATACGCCGGTAGGATACCCGTGATCATTGTACCACCCCAGCTGCAATTTAACGGGAATTTGTTTATACGATAATCCTGCCGCTATTTGACCTATCCTTCTTAAGTGAAAATTTATATCATGCGTATGAAATAAATACGGCAAGAGCATAGGCAATGATATAAAAAAAATAAGAGCTATCAAAATAACCGCTATTATCTTTTTTTCAGCTGATTCTTTATTAATCATAATTCACCGACTTGATTAAAACAACACTGTTAATTGTACCGATAACTGTTTATTTTATCATATGATTTATTAAAATTGTCGATTTGATTAAACAAGTTCCATAGTATATACTTTATAAAGTTTTTATAATGGGGGGAGTTTTAGGTGAAACCGAATATAGTCTATGATTTTTTGCGTCCGAAAAAAGCTGAAGATTTGAAACAAGCGCTGGAATTAAAATTTGACCATATAGACAATATGGAGGTTAGAGTTGAAAAAAATGCAACCGTTCTTCCCTTACGTCCCGATTCATCTGTGGAATTTGGAAAGGGCGGAGTAGTTGACTCCGATAACAATTATATTGAAATATCCGGAATAAAGGAAACCGTCTACGGGAGCTATGATTATTCAAGCCCTGCCGTTTACAAAGATGAAACCGTTGTATATTTAGGTTATTTGAGAAAGCATTGGGGACATTTTCTGGTTGAAAGCGCGGCGAGACTATGGTACGTGCTTGACGATATCGGCGGGATTGATAAATATATATTTTTTATAGACGAAAATGATGACTGGAGCTTAAGCGGAAATTATAAAGAATTTTTAAGTCTTACGGGAATATTGGATAAGGTGGAGCTGATAAATGAGCCTACAACCTATAAGTGTGTTTATATTCCCGATCGTGCCTTTAAAAGGTATGATTTTTACTCCGATAAATATAAGGATATTTTTTCAAAAATCAGAAAAAACGCTTTGGACAAGCGGCTTAATTTAACCCCGCACTCCAAAATCTTTTTAAGTCGTACCCACATAAAAAATATAATGAAATCGGAAATCGGTTCTGATTTAATAGACGATTTTTTTGAGAGAAACGGTTTTTATATTATCCATCCGCAGGAAATTTCTCTTGCCGAGCTTATTTTTTACATGTGCAGCGCCGACGAAGTGGCGTCAATATCAGGAAGTATTTCTCACAATATACTTTTTGCAAAAGATCATGCAAAAATAACCGTAATAGAACGGAATGTAAATAATAACGATTTTCAATTTTATATTTCAATAATGAAGGCTTTAAACTCCACACACGTGGATGCCACAAATCCTATCTACATCGTAAATCAAGGCATAGGTCCTTGTATATTCGGATACAATGCTTATTTACAAAGCTTTGCGGATAAAAATAATTACCTCCCTCCCTCCGATAAATATCTTACCGACAAGTACAAAAGAAAATGCCTGAAAACATACATGAGAACCTATAAGAATTTTTATTCATATCAGTGGTATATGCCGGAGATATATTATGATTTTATAGAAGTTCTGCATGAAGCGTATAAAGACGGCTTCAACGAATATAGGGAATATCTGAACGGAACAAGATTATTTACTTTACATGACATCTTTTCTCCCATAGGCATACATTTTATCAGAAGAACATTATCACCCTTTCACCCTAAGAAAATTATAAAGAGGATTCTCGGGATGTAATTTTATTTACTGAAAAGCTTTTTATATATCGGATATATTCCGCATTTTATGTTTTCGATTTTTTCTGTAAAAGGCAGCAGCCTGGTATATTTGTACGGATTATTCAGCAAACGGGAGTATGCTTTGAAATCATTTTTATGCTCCGGATATATTAGGAGCAGTTCTTCAAACTTTTCAACAATATGTCTGCAATACGCGGAAAATCCCTCCTTGAGTGCCGCTTTTTTATAATGATTATAGGTAGTCGAAAGCAGCTGTCGTATGAAAATGTCTCTGTCCTCAATAAGACCTGCCTGCTGCATAAATTCGACTCTTTCCTGAAGCGCCGTAACCTTATCGTCAAACTGTTTAAACGCTTTTCGTCTGTCATGCATAATACTTCCGGTTCTTTGTAAATAAAAATACAGCTTAGCTTCAACGTAGGTGATTACATCGCATTTATATAACTGCTTGTGTATTACAAATTCATCTTCACTGAGCTTTCCGACAGGAAACCTTATCCCCTCAAGCAGCTTTGCTTTAAAAAGCTTATTCCACTGAACGGTGGTTACTACATTGCGCTCTGCAATCTGTCTTAGAATATAAGGTTTTTTTACGGTAATCAATTCTATGTCTGTATTGATTGATAATATATTATGTTTTTCTTCTTCATTTTCATAAACATACTCTATTCCGCAAATAACCATATCCGCAGACGTTTTATTCATAGTGTCAGCCATAATTTTATACATGTCTTTGTGTATAAAATCATCGCTGTCAACAAATGCAATCAGTTCTCCATGAGCGATATCAAGACCTGCATTTCTTGCAGAAGAAAGACCCCCGTTTTCTTTGTGTAAAACCTTGATTCTGAAATCTTTTTCGGCATATTCTTTGCATATATCAAGGGAAGAGTCAACAGAACCGTCGTCAACAAGAATAATCTCCAAGTCCGAACAGCTTTGGTTAATAACAGATTCAATACACCTTTTTAAATATTTTTCCACATTATAAACGGGAATTATAACGCTTATCATATAAATAAACCGCCTAAGCTTCGCTTTATAAAACTTTTTACAGAAGCCGATTTCCTTCTGCTTATAAGGCGTTTATAGTATTTTTCAGGATTTTTTGCCAAAATCTTCATATCCTTTATTTTGTAGAGCTCATTTTTTTCAAATACCGACGACAAGATTCCGGAAGCTTCTATGTCACTTATATAGTTATAATATTTTTCTTTAAAAATCTTCCCTATCCGCTCGCACTCCGGCGAGTAACCTTCCTCATAAATCATTTCAAATTTATTTCTCAGATACTCCAATAACATAAATTTTGCGGAACTGACAAATCGCGGAAGAGATCGCTCTTCAAAAAATTCAATCCTTTCTTCATATCCTTCTATACCGTTCAGAATACCTTCAATCTCCTTTGCCTGCAAATGCATTGTACTGCCGCTTCTTTGCAAATAGGCATACAATTTAATACCCGCAAAAATTATTTTTTCACAGTTCCAAAGCTCCTTATGTACTACAAAAATTTCTTCATGTATCTTTCCGACGGGAAAGCGAATATCATGAAACACTTTCTTTTTATATATCCTGTTCCATTGAGATATAAGCTGCAAGCTTCTTTGGTCCATCTGTGTAAAAAGCTCTTCTTTTCCCTTATATGATGTTTTTTTTACTTTATTTATGTATTCATCTGAAAAATTTTCAAATTTAAACTTGTCATATTCGGCTTCACTGACGGTATACTTATCCGCAATTACCATATCAGCGCTTGTTTCCTCCTGAATATTCATCAATATTTCGTACATTTGAGGATGTATGAAATCATCACTGTCAACAAAGGCTATGTAATCTCCCCCGGCAATATCAAGAGCAGCGTTTCTCGCATGTGACTGACCGCGGTTTGACTGATGTATAAGTCTTATTCTGTCGTCATTTTGAGCATACGTATCACATATTTCTCCGCTGCCGTCCGTAGAGCCGTCGTCAATTATAATTATTTCCAGATCCTTATAGGTCTGAGCCGTAACGGAATCCAGACAGCGTTCTATATATTTTTTTACATTATATACGGGAATTATTACACTTATCACTTAGTTAAATCCTCTGTACTGTATACTGCGGATATGTGAGTTTTACATTTTTTTTAAGTATGATATATTAAGTCGGACATATGATCTGCATTATTAGGCTACGGGAGGATTTATGAAGCAGCTTAGGGAAAACTTTATCTTCATTTCATTTGTTACCTTTGTTTTTTTATTTATGCTCATATGGTTCAACAATATTCACCCGCTTGTAATATATGATTCGGACGACTGGTTTTATGTAAGCTATATAAGGACGGCAATTCCCGCCATAGGACAGTGGAATCCGTCAAGAATATTTCCCGAAACCTTTTCCGCCGTGCCCCCTCTTTTCGGATCCTTTGTAATCTACCCCTTATTGAAGGATTATATTGCGTCCATAACACTTTCATACGCCATAACGATTGCCATATGCATTTCAATATATTTTGCGATGTTTTTTTCATTCATAAGCAGGCGTTTTTCTATAAACAAACAAACGGCTCTTATAATTTCACTGGCATTTTTTCTGCTTCATTTCAGTATATTCAAGGATGAATCCACCGCAAATCAGCATATGTTTTATGCGGGAAGCATGACCACCTTTTTCTACTATACCATGGGAAGCATACTGAACGGCAGTCTTTTATTTTATTTTATCGGAACAAATATAAATGAACAATTCAGATCAAAGCAATATATAAAAAACGCCTTTCTTTTACCTGCAATTTATCTGGCTATTTTTTCCAATTTGTTTCAAAGTATAATCTTTGCCGGATATATAGGTGTGGAACTCTTATTCAATTTTATATTTTTGCTTAAATCAACAAAAAAGTCTTTTAATATCTTAACTCTTAAAAATTTTATTAAAGACAATATTTTTTCAGTAGCGGTTTTAATAGGCTGGTTCTTATGTGCGCTGTTTGAAGCGGGCGGCGATCGTGCTCAAGCGGTAGGAAGTCATCCTCTTGCCATATCCGAAGCCGCACACACTTTATTTTTATGGCTCAGACATATTAATAAGCCCAGTCTGCTGTTTTGTGCAGTTAATATAATTTTAGCCTTATTTATTTATTTTAAAAGTAATTCCAAAACATCCGATTTTTTCATATTACTCTTAAAGCTTATTTCAAGCGCCCTTTTGTCAACCGTATTTTTGTTGCTGTTAGGCGCAAAAACCTCTTACGATTATTTGCAGAGCATCAGAGCTGTTTTTGCAATTCCTTTCTTCGGACTACTCTGTGTTGTAACGGCATTATCATACATACTTGAAAAAAAGCCGCGATATATACTATATGTTCCCATATTTATGTATATAATATTAACAAGCGCCATGGCAGGCAATAATATTTATTTTGATATGAACTCATACGAAGTAAGCGCTTACAGCGCAAAAGCGGTGGATGATTACTTCATCGAACAGATTGTGGAAGCCTCGCGTAATTCTCAAGATCATCTTGTACTAAAGGTACCCACCGGTTATACGGATAACAAATGGCCTCATACTCATAATATAGGAAATACGGTAAAAGATGCTCTTTTACGCCACGGAATAATACAGCATGATCTGGAGGTTGAGGTCGAATATGACGGAAGTTTGAATAAAAAATTTAATCTACCGTATTGACATGAGCCGAATATACCTGCTGTTTACTATGATTGCCCGGAAGATTTAAAAAATGAAAAAAAAGCTTATTAATACCTTTAACGAATATAAATTTTATATTCTTATAAACATAATAATACTTTATGCACTTTACATTTTCATGATAGGACAGAATCTCTCCAATTCAAACGACGGTATATGGAATGTATTTATGCACAAGGCTGCGGGGAGAGAGGTAAGCTTAGGGAGATTTTTATTACCGATATTTGACAGAATGAGATTCGGAATAGTTCATACGGGAATGAATGCCGTCATGTTTTTCCCGACTCTGGTACTTTCATATGTTATTATATGGAAAACCTTGGATATAAAAAGCCTTTATGCAAAATATATAGGCGGTATTATTTTTTCCGCATCTCCAGTTGTCTGTGATACTCTGTCCTATCAATATACCAGTGTTTCTTACGGTCTGGGAATGCTGTTTGCGTGCCTGTCGGCATATTTGATATCTAAAGCGGATCGGAATAATCCTTATATTTCAAAAAGAAATATTTATCCGATCTTGGGAGCCGGTTTCCTCATGGCGTGTACTATGAGCTGTTATCAGGCTTACCTGGGAGTGACCGCTCTGGTTGTAAGCTGTTTTATCTTAAAAAAAATACGAACCGGAAAGCGGAACGGTCTTTCAGTGCATCTTATCGCCTTTATTTCGTCATCCGTTGTTGGAATGCTCTTCTATTTATTGTTTTATCACATAAATAAATTTGTATGGCATATAGAAGCCTCCGACTATATGGGTGCGGATTCTATAAGTTTTTCAAGTATAATTAAAAATTTTCCCGACAGTATTTTGTCGGCATATTCGGAATTCAATAAATATACATTTCAATATAACAAGTTCGGTTTCAGAAGTTTTTTCATAATACTTGTTATAATCTCATTCGTATCTTTAATATATTATTTTAAAAATAATTTTTCCCTTATTTCAATCGTATTATATTTTTCAGTTATATTACTTATACCCGCCGCCTGCAATATAATCTTATTAATTGCACCTCAGGCTGAATTGACCGTTCTCATGTCCGGAGCTTTGTTTTTAGCACCGGCTTTACTGGCAGGCTGCACGGCGGACGCTTTAAGCCTATCTGCCGAAAAAATGCCTTTAAAATACATCTTTGTCCTTTCAGTCTCCGCATTTATAGTTTCAAATATTTCAATAATTTCAAACGATCAGCTGGCTATGCTGCAAGGCGAAAAATCGGCGGCAAGCATAGAAAGCATGATTGCTTCATCAATGATAAATAAGGGCTTTCTTCCGGATTCCACCGAAATAGCCATAATAGGAAGACCCTCGGACAGCCCTCTTTTCTATAAATCCTATTCATGGGAAAATGCAAATGATTATGCTCAAGTAGGAAATTTCTGGAGCGGTTCTTTTTCCTCACCTGCGAGCTGGAGAGGAGTCGCATTAAAATGTCTAGGCTTGAATTTTAAATATTGCAGTTCTGAGGAATATGACATGATTTACGATTCTGAAGAATTTAAAAGCATGCCCGTCTTCCCGGCTGAAGGGAGCATGCTCCTTATAAACAATATTTTAGTTATAAAAATCTCCGAGTAAATTCAACGGTTATAAAACACTACAAATTAGCCTTATACCACTCTATGGCAAGCTCTATTCCAACCTTGAAATCAAAGCTCGGATCGTAGCCCAGTTTTTTTCTTGCCTTTGAAATATCCGCATTGGAGTCTTTTATGTCACCCTTTCTGTCAGGCCCGAATACGGGCTCGATCTCAACTCCGAGTGCGGAGCAGATATCATTGTATACGTCTATCAGGTATTCTCTTCCGCCTGCTCCTATATTATAGGCTTCTCCCGCCGAGGACGAGGGTGCAAGAGCGGCTCTTAAATTGGCTTCGATTACGTTGTCTATATACGTAAAATCCCTGCTTTGTCTTCCGTCTCCGTTTATAGTCGGTATTTCACCGTTTTTAAGCTGCTTTATAAATTTGGGAATGACCGCGGCATAGGCTCCGTTCGGATCCTGTCTCTTTCCGAAAACGTTGAAATACCTTAGACCGTAGGTATCGAGGTCGTACAAAGACTTATATAAAGCCCCGTACTCCTCATCGGTTCTTTTGGTAAGAGCATAGGGAGAAAGCAGTCTGCCCTCCTGACCTTCCTTTTTGGGCAGTATTGCGGAATCCCCGTATACGGAAGAGCTTGAAGCATAAACGAACTTCTTTACTCCGTTTTGTCTTGACGCCTCCATCATGTTAAGAGTGCCTCTTATATTTATCTCTTCATATAAAAGCGGCATTTCTATGCTTCTGGGAACCGATCCCCATGCAGCCTGATTGAGTACAAAATCAACCCCTTCGACCGCCTTCATGCAAGCCTCAAAATCCCTTATATCTTCTTTTATAAATATGAATTTTTTATTTTTTAAAAAAGGCTCTATATTTTCATAACGACCGGTGGACAGATTATCCATACACCTTACGCTTACCCCCTTTTCAAGAAGAGCCTCGCATAGATTGGAGCCTATAAATCCCGCTCCTCCGGTCACCAAAAATGTGGCGTTTTCATCAAATTTAAGTTCTCTGTAGCTCATATATTCACCTGACTTTCTCTTTACGGCTCAACAGAATATCGACCTATACCACCCTATTCTTTATTCAAAAAAATCTTTATTCCCATAACCGTAAGCATGGTATAGAACAATCCCATGCAGTATATCATATATCTTCCCTGTGGGAATATGGTCAGACCGACCAGAGCCGCATTTGCAAAAATACTTATTATAACAATAAATGAAAAAATAAAGACTTCTCCATACATACCTTTTCTTGTTCCGCAAATTATCATAAAGCCTATATAAAAGGCATACAGCAGCATTGAAATCGGTAAAAATACGGGCGACGATTTTGCATTTGAAAACATCAGGGCATTTATAAAATTAAGTCCCGCCTGTTTGACATATTCCGTAAGATCCCGTCTCATCAGTATACCGGTCAGGTCCTTCTCCGCACTCCTCAAATACAAATAGCTTTCATTGATATCGGTTATTCCTTGATCCTTGGCAGCCTTCTCTATCACGGGATGTACTATTTCATAGCCTATAACATCATAACTTTCCGAATAATGATCTCTCCTTGCAAAAAAAGACTTGTCCTCACCTATTTCCGCAAGCATTGCCCCCCGCTTCCTCTGCATTTTTATTATTTCTTTGAACCATTCTTTTTCCCGCTCTTCATCATCCTTAAACACTTCCTCGTCATTTTCATCCGCAATGTAAAGGAGGTTGCACAAAAATGCCTCAGAGCTGCCCGCTCTCGTAGGAATACCGTACAGTATATTGTTATATGACACGGTAATGAATATGCTTAAAGCATATGCAGCCGCCGTCAAAATCAGACTTATCACAAATGTTGATATCTTTCTCTTAGGCTTAAGCAGCACTTTGTATATAAATAAAATCAAAATTCCTATGGGTATTATTATTGTAAGCTGTTTTCTCAGAAGCAGCAGCGCAGTAATATCAAGCGCCAAAATCACTAAGTCCGATTTCTTTTCTCCGCTTACTACATAAAACAGCCTGATAAGACATAAGATAAAAAGAGGCATGGCTATAGCCTCGGTAAGAATATCATTGGAATATAAGGACCTGTGCGGCACAAAAAATCTGTTAAGCACAGCCGTCGAAAATTGAAAAATGATCGCACACCAGGCGGAAACGACCGCATATTTTTTATCCTTAAAAAAGTCAGCCGTAAAAACCGCCAGCTTATAGGTCATATATGCCCAGAGCAGATTTTGTATAAGACTTGCATGATAAAGTCCTATGTATCCTTCATAAACAAAGCTTCCCGCAAAGGGCAGCATTCTGCAAACAGCCAGAAAAATACGATACAGCGGAATATCGCTTACATTATAAGCATTTATATAGCTTCCGCTGTCGGGATAAAACCTGGGTCCGTCTATTATCCACCAAATAATATAAAATACAAGACTTATAAAAAGTATAAGCCGTTTATCGGATATCCTTTTATTTTTCATATAAAAGTCTTAACCTCTTTAAAATTTGACGATAATCTGTAACTATGTATAGTTTCTATATTTCAATTCTATATATTATTTCGATACACAATTACGATATATAATTTCAGATATTTTATACCTGATTACGACATCTCGTTACAACACTTTATTGCTGCACTTTGCTGCGATGTTTCGTTTCGATGCTTCATTTTCAATGCTTCGTTTTCAATGCCTCGTTTTCAATGCTTCGTTTTCAATGCTTCGTTTAGTATGGTCCTTAATTCTTCTCTGTATCTGTCCCTTGAAAACATCGAGGCTCTTTCAAAAGATTTTTGGGAATAGTGCCCCAGTCTTTTTCTGTCCGCAAGCATGCCGTCTATTGCCTTAGAGAGCATTACATCATCACCGCTTATATTGTTTGCGTCATAATCGGGATCGGCGCACATATCGGGAGTCAGAACACCGTATTCCGCATCATGTATTTCCGTTACGGATCTATGCTCCGCCTTATTTGACTTTAATCCTCTGATATTTTTATATTCATCATCACTGTAAAGAATTTCCGCAGGACCCGATACGCAGTCGGAAGCTATAACGGGGATTGAAAGCGACATGGCTTCTACAAGTACATTCGGAAACCCCTCCCTGTTTGAAGGCAGTACAAACAGATCCGCCATATTCAAATAAGGAAACGGGTTCTTTTTTACTCCCGTAAGTATCACCTCGTTTTCAAGCTCTAATTCCTTTATAAGCTTTTTTTCTCTTTCAAATTTTCCGGAGCCTATTATAAAAAGCTTTATTTCCGGATATTTATTTTTCAGCAGTGACACCGCCTTTATCAGATGCCAATAGCCCTTAGCGTTGTCATCTCTTCCCATGGCGGCGATAGTAAATCCCGAGCCTGATATGTTGCAGCCCTCAAACTGCGCTTCCTTATCTATATCATGCGGATCGAATTTATCCGAATTTTTCTTTATGTTTTCAATATCAACGGGATTATACAGAACCGCGGTTTTTGTAAAGCCGAATTTCTCATTTAGAATATCCTCCATCTGTTTGGAGCAGGATATCATAAGATCCGAGCCTCTAAGAATTTTTTTCATCCTGCCTACAGAATCCAGGTCAAGCGACGATCTCATACTGGTTACAATCCTGTCCTTCACACGGGACAGGGAATTGGCAAGATTGGCGGTGGAACCGAAGGAATAGGAAATGTCTATTGAATATTTTCTCTTTATGCTCTTTATTTTTATGATGCGTCTTAATAAATTTAATATTTTGCATATTTTGCCGGGTACAGCGGGCAGGTCGATATTTATTAAATTTATGCCCCCCACATCATAATGCGCATTATTTGAGTCAAATATCATGAGAAAAACTTCAAAATCATCTCTCATAATACGGGCGCTTTCAACACAAACCCATTCAAATCCGCCCTGCATAAGAGACGGTACTATAAGCAAAAGTCTTTTTTTCATATTATCCCGTCTGCACTCCAAGGCTCGTATTCCCCTTTGATAAATAAAAATCCTCCCACAGCTTTGCCTGAGCGGCGGCGTCAAAGCCGGAGTCTGCAAGATCTTTGGATGCAAGCTCCGATCTTAGGCTTCTCGGCTCTTTAAGAGAAAAACCTGAACCCTTATCTTCATCTGAATTTTGCGCTGAATTTATCAAATCCTCTATATCATCAGCCCAGTCTTCCGGAGATATATCTATGCTCTTCCTCCTTACCAGCTCCGTGACGGCTACCATAGGTGTTATCTTATCGGATATTAGACAGGGAAGACCCGAAGCCTGAGCCTCAACCACCACTCCCGGAAGACCCTCATAAAAGGACGGAAATGTAAGCATATCAAAGCCTTGGTAAATATCGCTTATGTCCTTCCTGTTCCCCAGGAACAACACGTTGTCTTCGATACCTTCACCCTTTACAAGTCTTTTGATATCTTCCATCAACACACCGTCTCCCGCCATAACAAGGAGGGGGCTGCTCTTCATACCTCTTCTTAGCAGTGCGGAAAATACTCTTATAAGATAAGTATGGTTTTTTGGGAAATCAAATCTTCCTACATGACCTATTACAAATCTGTTCTCGGCGCCCCATTCCTTTCTAAGCTTGGCCCTTACAGCCTCATTAAAAAAATAGTCCGCAAGGGGAACGGCATTGGGAACAATTCTTACAAGCCCTTTATCTGACGCCGCTTTACCGAAAACGCCTATTCCGGCTTCCGGAGAACAGGCGAACGAAAAATCGGTAAGCCTTTTTGAGATAAGGCGGCTCTCCAGATATCCCGTTACAAGCCCGTTAAGACCCGGCTTTTTACCCGCAGTTCTGGAATGAGCTATAGTCATAAGCTCCTTATCCGCAAGAGAGCCGTATTTTTTGGCTATGGGAAGATATATTGAAGCCGTGGATGTCATGTGACCGTGCACAAACGCCCATTCTCCCGCATGCGCAGAAAAAAGCTCCTTTACAGCCCTTTTATATTTAAAAAAATTACTGCCGACAAATCCGGGTATTTCATATATTCTTCCGCCGAGCCCGCTTATCGTATCTGCATAGTAAAGATTTTTTTTATCCAGATTTTTTTGATGAGTCAAAAAATCAAACTGAACCTTTGTCCTGTCTATATTTTCATATAAACCGACGGTTCTGGTCTCCGCACCTCCAAGTCCCAGACTGAAAAATACCTGAAGCACCCTTATCGGTCTTTCCACATTCACCACTCCGTCACCGTCCGCTTTGTCTGATCATACGAATCAGCCGTTATAATCTCCAATAAGAATAGCCCTTATTTTCAAATTGCTTTCTGTCATAGATGCCTTTTATGTCAAATAGAATTTTTTGTTTATTCGACCCGTTATAAAAGCCGTCATATTTTCTCACGTCATAAGCCTTAAAGGCTGTATGAGCCACAGCCGTAATTACGGCGTCCAGTCCGCAAAGCTCCTTTTCCGACTTAAAGTCTATTCCGTAAAGGCGCTTCGCCTCGTCAGAATCCGCCTCCGGATCTACCACCGAAGCGCTTATTCCGTATTCCCTAAGCTCATTATAGATATCAATTACCTTGGTATTGCGAGTATCCGGGCAGTTCTCCTTAAAGGTAAATCCCAATATCGCAACCTTTGCAGCCTTTACAGAAATATCTGCGGCTATAAGCCTCTTTACAAGCTCGGTTGCAATGTAACGCCCCATGTCGTCATTTATACGTCTTCCCGATAAAATTATCTGTGAATGATACCCAAGCTCCTCCGCCTTATATGTCAAATAATAGGGATCTACACCTATGCAATGTCCTCCCACAAGACCCGGCGTAAAGGGAAGGAAATTCCATTTGGTACGGGCTGCTTCAAGCACGCTCTTGGTATCTATATCCATACGATTAAATATCATGGAGAGCTCATTCATAAAGGCTATATTGATATCGCGCTGGCTGTTTTCAATTACTTTTGCCGCTTCCGCTATCTTAATGCTGCCCGCTCTGTGCACTCCCGCAAGAGCCACAAGCTCATATACTCTTGCCACCTCTTCAAGAGTCTCAGCATCCATTCCCGATACTATTTTTACAATAGTTTCAAGTCTGTGAACCTTATCACCCGGATTTATGCGCTCGGGAGAATAGCCGACCTTGAAATCAATCCCGCACTTAAGCCCCGATTCTTTTTCAAGTATGGGTACGCATATATCCTCCGTCACGCCGGGATATACCGTAGATTCATATACCACTATGCTGCCCTTAGTCAGATTTTTTCCAAGCAGAGAACTTGCGTTCTCCACCGGAGTAAGATCCGGAGTATGATCCGAATTTACGGGAGTGGGAACGGCAACAATGTGAAATCTGCATTCCTTTAATCTTGAGGCGTCGGAGGTAAAATCAACGGAAGTCTTTGCTATAATCTCATCTCCGACTTCTTTCGTGGGATCTATCCCTTTTTTGTAAAGCTCTATTTTTTCTTTATTAACGTCAAAGCCCAGTACGTTTATCTTTTCGGCAAAAGCAACGGCTATGGGCATTCCTACATAACCCAGACCTACAAGAGAAAGCTTTTCCTCTTTAGAAACTATTTTTTCATACAAACTCATTTTTATTTCCTCTGTGCATTCACAAATCTTAAATATTTTTCTTTGTATACTATATAACTTTTCCGGAAAATATTTTATCTTCCGGCTGAAGAATCGGAAAAGGACGAAACTCCGAAATTAACCGAGTCTATAACCAGTCTGTTTTCATTATCATAAACTACAATATTAAATCCCGTAAGTCCCTTTGAATACTCCACTCCGTCTATAATTATACTGCTGACTTCTCCTGCGGCAAAGCCTGCGCTTTTTATTGAAAAATAAACCTCTCCGTCTCTTATTGTACCCGAATATTCTATGGTTCTTTCCCTGTTAAGCTCTTCTACAACCTTATCAGGATAAATAACCGCATAATAGCCGTATATGTAATATTCCGACAGATCCGCAGCAAGTCCGAGTTCACGGAGTTCTTCCCTTGCTCTGTCGCTGAGCTTGCTTGCATCCCCGTACACCGACATAAATACTGTATAGTTTTTATTTTTAAGTCTGCTCAAATATTCTTCAAATTCATAGCAGCCGACCAATTCGGCTCTGTCAATGATCTCTTTATAATAGCCCTTTGTTGCTTCCCATTGAGCATCCCTATAAGAAGGAACCTTATGCTTCTCTATTAACAGCTCACCCAATAAATTCGACAATTTTATCGCTCCGTAAAGATTGGAATGACCGTCAACCTTATCAACGGGATGAACTACATTAAGTCTGTTATAATACTCTACATTGTCGAAATTGTAGTAAGCTATGTTCTTTTCTTCAGCATACTCCGTTAAGGTATTGTTCATTCCGTCGGACATATTTTCCGCAGGTACGGTAACCAGTATAAGCTCTATATTATTGTCTTTACAAAGCTCGCAAATCTTATCCAGATATATCTTCTGTAAACTGTTGATATCCGCTTTTTCGCTGTTATTCATAGGAGAAAAAGGAATATGCTCGGTCATGGCGTTGCCTATAAGAGGAGAATAGCCCTTCAGCATTGCTGAAGAATAAAAGCTCGGTCTGAAATCACTCTCCGACAGATCTTTCCATCTGTCATGAAATCTTATGTTGGTAAATAAGTAGCTGAGAGCCGTCTGATTTTCATCAATATCACAGACAGCGTCAACAATTTCGCTCTTAACATAAGACGGCTTCATAGGATCCACGCACTTGCGTGTGAGCGGCTCGGGCGTTCCTATATAAGATTCTCTTTCAGGATAAAACAAAAGCTTCGTTTCCAATATTACAGTAGACGGCTCTTGAAATCTTAAAGCCTCCTTCAGCCAAAAATAGCTAAGCATGGGACTTTGCTGCTCACTTCCCAAGTTATAGCTCCTTATTCCGTATTTATTATACAATTCCTGAGGATTAAAGGAATTTACGCACACGCTGGTTCCCAGAAATAGCACGTCTATGCTGTTTTGAGACATTCTATAAAATTGCTCATATGTGGAGGTGGTGGGATATTGACTCTGATTTTCATAATATTTGGGTACAAAAATTTTGTTTAACTGCAAAATAATTAAAACAAGAATGAGGGTAAACAAAATAATTCTTCCCGTCATCCATAAAAACATAAATATTTTATTTTTTACCGATCTTTTCGGGATTTCAAAATCCGCCATATATGAAAGCTCCCGCATCGTAATTAAAGCCGTAGGTTCCGAAAATTATAATCAAAATTATGACCGCATAATATATGATCCATCTCACTGTCAAATTCTGTTCAAGTATAAGTTCATTGATCTCCACACGGCTCTGACAAATTTCTACTGCAAAAAGAACCATCGTCGAGGCAAGCAATATTATCCACTCTTTAAAATCAAGTCCGAAATCCACAATGTCCGTGCTGCATAAGCTTCCATCAAAAATAACCCACGGATTAAAATATGTAACCATATTTTTAAGCATGATAAGCCCCGTCATAAAATTCTTTGCTCTGAAAAATATAAGTGAAAGCATGAACAGCGAAGATGTGCGCATAGCTCTTAAGCCGTTGTATATCGAATCTTTTAAGTGATTTTCTTCTTCAGCTGTCTTTTTTCTTGACTTCAGTTCGGATACTCCCGCTTCTATCAGCTGATATATAACTTGCAACAGCCCCCAAGCAACGTAGTTGAGAGCTATTCCATGCCACAGAGCGCTCGCCATAAAGGTAATGAACAGATTTATATATTTTCTTAATTTTCCTCGTCTGCCGCCTCCGAGAGGAATATATATATAATCCCTGAGCCATGCTCCGAGAGAGATATGCCATCTTGTCCAAAATTCGGATATCGTAGCGGAAAAATACGGTCTGTCAAAATTGCTTTTCAGCCTTATTCCGAAAAGATATGCCGCACCGATAGATAAACAGGTACACGAGAGAAAGTCCGCATACAGCTGAACACACAGAAGTATACCCGCCATAAGTATATATGCACCGAAAAAGCTTTCACCGTCTCCGAAAATCTTGTTTACAAAAGGAGCGGCTTTATCGGCAATCATAATTTTAAGGAACAGACCCCAGAGCATCATTTGAATACCCTTAATAAAAAGCTTTTCATTAAAGGGCTCCGCTCTGTTTATCTGCGAATACAGTTCCTTATATCTTGGAATGGGTCCTTGAATTATTTGAGGAAAAAAAGAAATGAAAAGAGCATATTTAAGAGGATTTTTTTGAACCTTGACTTTACCCTTGTATATGTCAACCAGATATGCAATTATTTGGAGCGTATAAAAAGAAACTCCAAGAGGTATTATGAGGTTAAAGTTTCCTCCTTCCGTAAGACTTTTCCATAACAATCCGGTTCTTACATACAAAAAAGGGATTAAAGCGGATATTATGGATATTGCAAGCACAAAGGGGCTGCGGATTTTACCTGTCAAAAGCGAAAAGCCGTAGCTTACAAAAATACCGGCTGCAAAAACGACTATCACATCAAGTCTTTTGCCGCAGGCAAAATAATAAAAGGTAAGGCTTGATAAAAGAAGAATTACCCACCTGTGTTTTCTCGGAAAAAGATAATACAAAAACAGGCTTATAATAAGCAAAAGGTAAAAATTAAACGATATATAATCCATAGTTGTATTAACTAATTCACTTAAAAAAAACTTCATGCATGGCAACCTTATATTTATTCATATTTAAGCTTTTATTCATTATATTTCTCGGGAAGCTCAAGCCACCCGCCTATTATCGCATCCCACTCGGGAGGTGTGAACTCTATAAATCCTCCACAGTCAAAGAAGGTCATTTCTCCGAATCGAATTTCTTCATTGAACATGAACCAGTCCACTCTTAGACAGGGAACACCTTCTGCAAGACTTTCGGACAACTCTATCAGTTTATCGATATTATCGGGCTTGGGTATATCAACGCCCGAATTTCTATAATATGAATAAAAGTCAAGTCTGTTCCAGTTCCTGTCAAAGTGATCACTGTTTCTTTTATCAAGGCTGTCATGAGCTATTCCCATGCTCCTTGTTATCATTGCGACTTTCCCGTTAAAGCAGGTGATGCTGTATTCTATGGAGTCTCTTTTTCCAAGGCTCGGAACAAACTCCTCTATTACTATCTTTCTTTTTACGTTTTTGTAAGGCCATTCTCTTGAAAGGGCAAAGTAATTAAGTTTAAGTTTTCTTTTAAAAAGCCTGCGAAGCTCTTTATGATCTATTTTTCTCTTATCCTTTATAAAAACGGGACCTCCGTCATGATTGCATTTCATCACAAACTGATCCGGCAAAGCGCTGAAATCAATCTCGTCATATGAATCATAAACGCCCAAAAGCGGAGTCACATACTCTTTCCCCACCTTTTCCGAAACAAATTCCTTTGCAAGATATTTATCAACCATAGTGGTATATATGGGTCTTCTGTCATAGAGCTTAAGCCAGTTCATTTTTTCACAAAAGGTTTTGGGATTATCCAAATCGGGTTTATAACCCAGCTTCAATTTATAGACTCTTTCAATATATTTTCTGTCGTCCGTATTGTCATAAAATCCAAGCGTTGCAAGATATGACTGTCTTATAACAGGGTCAGTTATAAACCTTTTTGTTATTCCTAAAAACCTTCCGATTATCGACATTATTAAAGCCTTTCCATATATACGATCGCCAATCCGCCTCAAAAAATATATAATAATTCAATTACTAATTCAAGCCTGCAAAATTTTCACACTTATGCTCAAAATACCGCTTAAATAAACGTATAAATATTCTAGGCTTTATGTTTTGATATGATACTCTCTATATATTCTCTCCACTGCAAGTATACGGAATCCGAATCTGTGAGCCTCTTCACCTCTCTTGATTTTTCGGCAAGACTTTCTGCAAGTTCCCTATCCTCAATAAGCCTGTTTACCGCACGGCTTATTGCCTCTTCATCCTTTACCGGGACAAGAAGCCCGTTTACCTCATTCTCGATAAGCGTTCTCGGTCCTCCACAGGGACAGTCGGTAGCCACAATCGGAAGTCCCATAGCCATTGCCTCTATAAGAGAATTGGGCAGTCCCTCCCAGTCCGATGAAAATACATAGACCGATCCCTTGGGTATCACTTCCTCAAAGCGATAATCTCCTCCCATTAGAAGCACGTATTTTTCAGACTGCGTCTCTCTAATAAGGCTTTCCAGCTTTTCCTTTGTTCCGTCTCCCGAATCCTCTCCGTATATTTTAAGCACATAATCTCCGTGCCTCTTATGCACCTTTAGAAAGGCTCTTATAAGCAGTTCCTGATTTTTAAAATATACAAGCCTCGCATGATGAACAACCGCTTTTTCACGGCTTTGAGCTTTGGGAACATTGATATATCTTTCATCCAAAGGGTTTAATATAATTCTCGCATTTTCCTTATCCTTCATGAACTGACGATAAAATTCGAGCTGTCCTCCGGTTTGAAAAACATAGCCCGACGCTCTTTTAAAAAAATATCCGTAAAATTTTCTTTTAAAAAAACTTTTTAAATGAAGCTCGGGATTAGATCTTTCAGTTATTACAACGGGGATTTTAAGACCCTTGGCCGCAATCACGGAAAATACCGTAGGCGCATTCAAAAAGGATATTATTATATCGGGACGATTTTCGATTAAATATTTTTTCAGATATTTTATTCTCAGATATACCTTTGAGATTTTGGATTTTGAGCGGTCTTCTTCGCCTAATCCCAAATAGACCCTTTTTACATTTTCGCTTAACGCAAATTCACCCTCGCCGATATCGAGAGTGCCGATTGTGACATCAAAACCGTTTGTGGCAAATTTTTCCGCAAGCAGCGTGACTACCCGCTCCGTTCCCCCCTTAAAAAGTGATTGTATGTAAAATAAAATTTTTTTTGAATTTTCTTTATTCATATGCTGATTTTTTGATTTATGCGGGCAATGAGAAAGAGTCATCGCCTGTACCGGATCTTGGCGAATGCCGCTACAACGAGGAAAATCCGCAAAGCGTCCTTTTCACAGCTATTCAACCTTAAGCTTTTTAAGCTCTTTTTCCCAGATATTGAACGCCTCATCCCAATCCGGATATTTTTCAGTATTTCTTTTATCCTCAATATCATATTTGTTTAAAATATGCTCGGAAAAATATTTTGAAAAAACAGAGGCTCCTATGCTGTTCAGATGACCTCCTCCATCTTTAAAATGAATATTAAAATCTATTCCTATTTCTTTTCTATAATCATTAAAATCTATAAAATCACAGCCTTCTTCGTTGAGTATACGTTCCACATAATTATATCTTTCTTTTTCATCTCCGCTCATAGACTGCGGAAGCAGGGTAAAAAGCACCTTAATATTATTTTCTTTAATAAAAGCCAAAAGCTCTCGTAATATCCTCTCATTTTTCTCATCTATCCGGATTATATCGGTATCATAAGAAAAATCCTCTTCCTCACCGCTTTCTATACCCGCTGCAATATTATAGCCTTTCAGCTCGGACGGATATTCATAAGCGTAGGTTCTTCTTTGAGAGTTATAAAAAAGACTTTTCCAATTTGAGTGATACTTAAAAATATCAATATAATATGAAAGCCTGTTCATATCGCTTGTGTCGATACCCGAGTTTTCGAGAGCAGATCTTTCACGGCTGTCAGGAACCAATGAATTTATCAAATTTATCCTGTTTATCGAATATTTCAAATTGTCCGTAACGCCCCTTACAAATGCCATGTTGGAGAGCAAATATTCATCATTCATCGCATATTGAGTAATGTCTATCACAAACAAAGAAGGGCTTTGGGTCTTGAGAGCCTCGGTTATAAGATATTTTGCAGCTGCGGGATGCTGTCTGTTGGTTGAAAGCGCATATGAGGTTATTCCGCTGTCGTTCCATATTTGTGGAGTGACATATGCCGAAAAAACCTCGCTTGAACCTATATATACAACATCTATGCTGTTATTTTTTTCAGCATAAAATCCTACAAATCTGTCCTTGACCTCTCCGTTCGTGCGAAGCATATAACTGAGCGGCACAAGCAAAGCTAAAAAAACTGCTACGAATAATATTATTTTTAATGCTTCTTTTTTTGTCATAACAAAGCCTTTTTTCAAAAACCTCTATATATGAAATCCGAAGCGACATAATCCGGACCGTATTTTGCAAAAATAATGCAGTAAAATAAAAAGGCGAACCATATTCCCCAACCGGCTATCGCAGGCATTTCAGCTATATATTCTCTTATTCCGCGGCATCCCTGATATGAAGGATCAAGTTTTTCTTTTTCCTTTATCATATATTTCTTAATATCAACAATTATAAGCAGTAAAAGTGAAATCAATAATACAGCCCATTCTACAATATCCAGTCCCAAATTCAGAACACTCCCGTTAAATAAAATTTCGGGGTTCCATACCGTGATTCCCGCACGGATCATTTTATTTGCGGCGTTTACGGATGCGGAATTAAAATATATATGTGTAATAACGGTTAAAATAAAGGTTCTTATAATCCTAACGGAATCTGCAAATTTAGACTTTGTATTTATGCCTATTTTAGAAAATACCTTTTCAAAAACGGGGCAGATCAATTCTCCCGTGACTATATAAAAAAATGGCAGCAAACCGTTTGCAACTATATATTTCAACTCGAATCCGTGCCATAGACCGACAGCCATCCATAAGAAAAACATTGCTGTATATGTAGTGATTTTTTTTGAAGCCTTTTTTCCGAATTTAGCTTTTGCTACCTTGGAAATCTTATTTATTGTTCCTGATCTCAGCAGAGGATAAAAAAGCCTTTCTCTAAGCCAATCTCCAAGCGTTATGTGCCAGCGCCTCCAAAATTCGGATATACTCTTGGACATAAACGGTACGTCAAAATTTTCCGGAAGCCTTATCCCCAACATTTCCATAAGTCCTATAACAATATCCATACAGCCCGAAAAATCCGTATACAGCCTAAAACTGAAGCAAACCGCTCCCAACCATACATATATTCCCTTATATGCAGCGCTGTCCGCAAATATTGAAGAAGAAATTATAGAAAATCTTTCTGAAAGCACAAGCTTTTTAAAAAAGCCCCACAGCATGCGCTGCGCACCGAAGGTCAAATTTTTATAGCAAATCTTATGAGGTGTAAAAAGCTGTGAACCGTCCTCCCTTATCTTAATTATGGGTCCCGCCGTAAGTACGGGAAAAAACAATCCGTATAAGCCGGTCTTAAATATATTCTTTTGCGGCTCGCATATACCTATATACACATCTATTGCGTAGCCCATGAGGATAAAGGTGTAAAAGGATAATCCCAAGGGGATAATTATACTTGCGTCAAACATAATCAGGACTTTAAATATTATCATCAACCCCCGCAGAATAATTAAATTGAAAATAAATAACAGTTTCTTTAAAAAAGCATGTTCG
>CAUVOD010000028.1:0-28293 GCA_963553525.1 uncultured Lachnospiraceae bacterium
GAAGAATATGAAATTTGGTAAACGATAATGATCTACTGCTGCCCGAAAAAGCAATAGATATATAGCACCTGAAAATTTTTCTGAAATATGAGACTCCCGTGCAGGCAGATCGGCTTACACGGGAGTTTTTTATAGACGCCATTTTTTCATTAATTCATATTACGATGATATCTATCTGTTATTCAACAAAAAAGATATCCGGCTTAGGTTTATTCTGTTCCGTACTGCCATATCTTTTAAGTTATGCTACAATAATCAAGTTCATTGTTTTTATTACGACGGTACTGAACTTACCGGCGGTATTGTCTGCAACATGAACAATTATATATTTAATAAAATCACAAACCCCCGCTTGAGTCAGGACAGATATGTTACACGATATAGCTCCTCATAAACTTTTTAACCGTTTCTATAACAAAAGCATAAAACCTGAAAGCAGGCTTCTTTACATAAAAAACGGCTGCCTGCTTGTAAAAAAAACAGAGCCTGATGAAAACGGCTCCGTATACGAGCTTTTATCCGCTTCGGACTTTAAAGAAATAAACGACGATTGTACTTATCTTTTCAGTCTGGATAAGGACGAATTTTTTCTGTTGAGGAATAATGATAAATTTTTCCTTAAGGACATTAAAACCGAGACTCTTTCCATAAGAGACATCCAAAGAAAGTCTCTTTTTCCCAAGCATCTGATTTTTGCCGTTATGACGGCGTCGCACCTTGCGGCATGGTATGATGAAAATATATATTGCGGAAGCTGCGGGCATAAGACCTTTCCTGACACCCAAGAGAGAGCCTTGCTGTGTCCCCGCTGCCACAGACATATTTATCCCAAAATCATGCCCGCAGTCATTGTGGCAATCACAAACGGCGATGAAATCGTTCTTACCAAATACAGGGGGCGGGACGTCCCGTACTATGCTCTGGTTGCAGGCTTTACGGAAATCGGAGAAGCCTTTGAGGACACGGTCAGAAGAGAAGCCATGGAAGAGGTCGGGCTCAAGGTAAAAAACATTCGCTATTACAAATCTCAGCCGTGGGCGATAGCCTGTGATATACTGGCAGGGTATTATTGTGACGTTGACGGAGATACCGATATCAATATGGATCCGGACGAACTTAAGGAAGCCGTATGGGTAAAACGTTCCGATATCATTTCTCAGCCGACGAATTTTTCGCTCACAAACGAGATGATGCTGTTATTCAGAGACGGGAAAGAACCCGTATGATTTTGTTTTATATAGGAGGTAGTATATGGCGCTCGCAGTAGTAACCGGAGCAAGCTCCGGAATAGGCAGTCAGTTTGCAAGACAGCTCTCGCACAGAGGCTATGATCTTGTGCTTGTAGCCAGAAACAAAGAAAAGCTCACAAACGTTGCGGATAAGTGCAGAACAAGGTGTGAAATTGTAATTGCCGATCTGAGTAAAGAAGTCGAATGTAAAAAGCTCTTAAAATATCTGGAAAGCAAAAGCGTCGATCTTTTTATAAATAATGCCGGCTTCGGAAATATAGGTCTTTTTGAAGAAAATGACTTGGACAGAGATATCCAAATGATCGATACCAATGTAAGAGCTGTGCATATTCTTACTCACGGTATTTTAAAGCAGATGAAAAAGGCGGATAAAGGCTATATTTTAAACACGGCTTCTCTTGCGGGTCTTATGCCCGGCGGTCCGCTGATGGCTACTTATTACGCAACAAAAGCATATGTCGTATCCATGACCAACGGAATAGATCAGGAGCTTAAATATACGGGTTCAAATGTCAAAATCTCCGCTCTTTGCCCCGGTCCCGTAGACACGGAATTTAACGACATTGCAGGCGTCAAATTTTCTCTCGGAGGAATTTCGGCAAGAAAGTGCGTAATAAACTGTCTTAAAGACATGAAAAAAGGAAAGGTTATTATAATACCTTCCCTTCTTCATTCAATCGCGGCTGTTTTGGGCAGGACATTACCCATGTCGTTTGTAATGTCCTTTGTGCTTAAGGCTCAGAGAAAAAAGATTGAGGGGGACGAATAAGCTTTATTACGCTCAGAGACATAAATAACAAAAGCTTACGAAAACCGGTAAAGCACCTTTAACAAAGCCGCTTTACCGGTTTTCGCCGTATAAGAATGCTTTTTTATACTTTTGACGTACACTCTTTAAATAACATCCGCTTATAGTCTTTACCGTGTTGATGTGTTTTTTAATTACTTCCGCAGCGCAGGCAATATCCTCCGTCTCTTCTTACAGCGATACGTATTTCTGAATAGCGGTACAGGCATATTCCGCAGTTCCTTCCCCGAACCTGTCTATGTTGTTTTTAAATTCCTTATTTTCTACATAAGCAAGACCTATTCCGGAAAAAGCTTCCTTGGAGCAGTCAAAGGAATATTTGCATATATGCTCGTGGAGCTCTTTTGCCAATTCAATATTTTCTTTTGCCTCGGGAGAAAGCCCCAGAGCTTTATTGCCCGAAAATCCGAAAAAGATCTTATTCAGACCGTCTGTAAGCTCGGCTTCTTTTCCTTTATGCCTTTTAAGGGATTTTTCTATAACATCCTTTCCGTACTTTTCGACTGCCTCCTGCTCATATTTCTTATTGTCATTGTACGTAAATCCTTTGAATTTTTCTTCTATAGGCATTTTTTTCCTCCTTTTTGCGGATTTAATCGTTTTTTCAAGCGTGTCTATAAGCGTCAGGAGCCTTTCTTTTTCCGCCTGCATCAATTTAAGCTGATCTTCCAAATGAGAAAGAATATCGGCGTCTTTTGCCGCAAGCAGCTTTTTTATTTCTTTTAATGGAAATCCCAAATATTTGTAAAACAGTATCGCCTGTAAAACGGTCAAATCCTCTTCCGTGTAATATCTGTATCCGTTATCGTATTTTCGTGGAGATAACAGACCTATTTCATCGTAGTGATGTAAAGTGCGCACCGATACACCGCTGATTTTACTTACCTTGTTTATCAGATACATATCTTTTCCTCCTGACAAATATAAGAGTAAGCTATTACGTTACGTCATAGTCAAGAGGACGTATGAAATTTTTTGAACATCCTTCCTGATATTTTGCTTCGCCAAGTCCTGATGCGCATTTCACAATTATATAATCTATATTTCCCCGGAAGACTCCGTTCATCATCGTCAAAAATCCCGATCCATAAAATGCGCTCCGCTTATTCCGTCATATGGACAGCCCGCTTTAAAAGAGCGATCATAATTGGTATAATTACAGCTGTTTTGCCGAAGCTTCCCTATCTCAAGGAAAAAAGCATTAAACGGCTGATGAAAGGATCTATCTTTATGGATATAAGTTTAATAATTTCAGAGGAACTGGATGTCAAAAAATCGCAGGTCGAGGCGGCTATAAAGCTTATTGATGAAGGAAATACTATCCCCTTTATAGCAAGATACAGAAAAGAGGCAACCGGACAGCTTGACGACGAGAAGCTTAGACGGCTTGACGAAAGGCTTAGGTACTTAAGGAGCCTTGAGGACAGAAAGGAAACCGTGCTCTCCTCCATAGAGGAGCAGGGAAAGCTTACGGACGATCTAAAGCAAAAAATACTTAACGCCTCAACCCTTGTAGAGGTGGAGGATCTGTATCTGCCGTACCGTCCCAAGAGAAAAACAAGGGCAAGTACAGCGAAAGAAAGGGGCTTGGAGCCGCTTGCGAAAATAATTCTTCAAAGTACAAACACAAAGCCTCTTGCAGAAGAAGCCCTTGCCTTTGTGGACAGCAAAAAGGATGTTAATGACGTGGAAGCCGCAATTTCCGGTGCACAGGATATCATAGCGGAGCAAATATCGGATAATGCGGATTACAGAAATTATATAAGAGAGCTGAGCCGGGACGAAGGACTACTTGAAGCAAAGCTTAAAAACGAGGCTGCAAGGGCTGTCGATGAAAAAGCAGTATATGAAATGTATTATGATTATACGGAAGCCGTAAAAAAAGCCGCTCCGCACAGAATACTTGCCGTGAACAGGGGCGAAGCCGAAAAAATCCTGTCGGTAAAGCTTGTTGCGCCCGAAGACAAAATAAAAAACTATCTCTATGCCAAAACCGTTCCCGGAGCTGGGCTGCGATCTGAAGGCTCCGAAAAGAAAAATACTTATGCCGGCTCCAAAAAAGCAGCTCCCGCAAAGGTTTTTAACGGAATTTTTGCAAACAGCAATATAAACCTTGATACTTTTATCAATAACGAAAAAGATTTTTCCGCTTCAAAGAATAAAGGCTTCGATACCGCAAGCTTTAATGCGGATTTCTCCGGTGTGCGTGCGGATTCAGATATCGTAGAAGTGTTAAGATCCGCCTGTGACGACGCTTATACAAGGCTTATAGCCCCCGCAATAGAAAGAGATATACGAAATGAACTCAGCGAAAAAGCGGAAGACTCGGCAATAAAGCTTTTCGGCAAAAATCTTTATCAGCTTCTCATGCAGCCGCCGATTGCGGGTAAAACGGTACTTGGCTGGGATCCGGCTTTTCGGACGGGCTGTAAAATCGCAATTGTTGATAAAACCGGAAAGGTTCTTGATACAACGGTAATTTACCCTACCGCACCACAAAACAGGGTAAAAGAATCAAAAGAGGAATTAAAAAAGCTTATTAAAAAATATGCTGTCGATATTATATCACTCGGAAACGGAACGGCTTCAAGAGAGTCGGAGCAGGTAATTGTAGAACTTATTAAAGAGCTTGACGTCCCTCTTAAATATGTAATCGTAAACGAAGCCGGCGCCTCCGTTTACAGTGCATCAAAGCTTGCAGCGGAGGAATTTCCGCACTTTGACGTAGGGCAAAGAAGTGCGGCTTCCATGGCAAGACGCTTACAGGATCCTCTTGCGGAGCTGGTAAAGATAGACCCTAAATCAATAGGAGTAGGTCAGTATCAACACGACATGGATCAAAAAAAGCTCTCGGAATCGCTTGCAGGAGTGGTTGAGGACTGCGTAAACAAAGTGGGTATAGACCTGAACACAGCCTCCGCGGCGCTTCTGCAATACATATCCGGCATAAACAAAGCAATTGCCGCCAATATAGTTGCTTACAGGGAGGAAAACGGTCCATTTACTTCAAGAATCCAGCTGAAAAAGGTCGCAAAGCTCGGTCCCAAAGCATTTGAACAATGCGCAGGATTTTTAAGAATACATGACGGGAAAGAGCCTCTTGACAACACAAGCGTTCATCCCGAGTCGTATTCAGCCGCAAAAAAGCTTATGGAAAAGCTCGGTATAAGCCTTTCGGAAAAGCAAAGCTTCGCTTCGGGAAGTCTTTTAAAGCTTACCGGTGATAAGGACGCTCTTGCAGCCGAGCTGGGACTTGGTAAAATTACGCTTCTTGATATAATATCCGAGCTTGAAAAGCCCTCAAGGGATCCCAGAGAGAGTATGCCGTCTCCCATCTTGAAAAGTGATGTTTTGGATATTAAAGATTTAAGGGAAGGTATGATTTTAAAGGGAACCGTCAGGAATATAATGGATTTCGGAGCCTTTGTCGATATAGGAGTCCACCATGACGGCCTGGTTCACATATCACGTATGTCGGATAAGTTTATAAAGCACCCGCTTGAGGTCGTTTCTATCGGAGATATTGTGGATGTAGAGATTATTTCTATCGATATCGCCAAGCAGAGAATAGGGCTGAATATGAGGATAGGGAAGGCATAAAGCCTTCCCCTTTTTATGTAGTCAGCCCCGAGATCAGGGTTGTATCAACCTGTACTTATTTTGTTGCATATCCGGCGATGACAATTCTCTGGATTTCGTTCGTTCCCTCGTATATCTGCATGATCTTTGCGTCACGAAGGAGCTTTTCAACATTGTACTCTCTTGAATATCCGTATCCGCCGAGGATCTGTATAGCCTCAAGAGCATTCTGAACCGCAATATCACCCGCATAACATTTAGCAATAGCAGCCTGCTTTCCGAAAGGAAGACCCGCATAATAGTGATTAACGGCATTTATGATATTTGCTCTTGCGGTTTCGGCTCTCATTTCCATATCTGCTATCTTGAAGGAAATAACCTGATGCTTGATAATGGGCTTTCCGAAGGTTATACGCTGCTTAGCGTAGTTTACGGACTCTTCAATAGCTCTCTGAGCTATTCCTACCGCCATTGCACCTACCATGGGGCGGGCAAGGTCAAGAGTTTTCATTGCGATTTCAAAGCCCTTTCCTTCCGCTCCGAGCATATGGTCGGCGGGAACATGTACATCTTCAAATACCACGTCAGCGGTATTTGAGCCTCTGATACCCATCTTGTCTTCTTCTTTTCCTATGGAAATTCCGGGTCTGTCACGCTCAACTATGAAAGCTGAAATTCCATGTGCGCCCTTTTCTTTATCGGTTACTGCAAATACAACAAATATAGAGGCAAATCCGGCATTTGTGATAAAGCACTTTCTGCCGTTTATTATGTATTCATCGCCTTTTTTTACGGCGGTGGTGGTGCTTGCGGAAGCATCCGAACCCGCACCGGGCTCCGTCAGAGCGAAAGCTCCCCAGCAATTGCCCTTTTCACCCACTATAAACTCCGAATAATATTTTTTCTGCTCATCCGTACCTGCAATCAAAACGGGCTTCAAGCTGAGTCCCGTAGCGGTAACACCCGTTGCAAAACCGGCATCAACCTTTGCAAGCTCCTCATATACGGCGCCGACCGTGTAATAATCCATTTCGCTTCCGCCGTATACTTCCGGTATTTCAAGTGCATGAAGACCTATATCAAATGCCTTTTGATACAGCTCTACGGGCGGTTCTCCCGTGATATCGTATTCCTTAACCTTGGGAGCAACCTCTTTTTGCGCAAAATCTCTTGCCAAATCAACAACATTCTTTTGTTCGTCGTTCAATATGTATCCCATATTTACCTCCATAAACAGTCACATGCAATAATGGTATTACTGGTATTACCACTTTACACAACCAATATACTTCCCTTCAAATTATTTTGTCAAGCCCTATCTATATTTTTTTTAGAAATATTTTTCAGAAAAACAAATAGAGCTTCTAAACTCCTCTCCGGAATTTAAAGGCTCTATACACTGATTTACAAATATCCCCAATAATGAAAGCGGCTATTCCCGCTCCAAAACGTCATATACCTTTTGCATATGCTTCTGCATGAACATATATGCGGCATTTCCGTCTCTGTTGCGTATGGACTCATATATGAACTTGTGGTATAGGACGATGCTCTCATCGTGAAGAAGAACGCGCATGACCGATGCGTCTATACTTTCCTCAAAAAAGTGCCTCATGGAATAAAATGTCGTACTGATAAGCTCATTGTGCGACATCAATGAAATCTGCTCATGGAATTTGGAATCCATTTTTTTCATATCCTGAGGATCGGTCATGATCTCCATTCCGTCCAATATCTCTTTTAAAACGTCTATCTCCTCATCGGTTCCGTTTTTTGCGGCAAGTCTCACCGTGGAATATTCAAACATCTCTCTGTATTCCACTATTTTTATTATGTCTATGTTGCTTATGTTGGTTATATGGGAAAGACTCTTTGTCATATTGTCCTTTATCTGGTTACAGATAAACGTCCCCTTGCCCTGTACCGAATTGAGCAGTCCCTGTATTTCCAACGACAAAATAGCCTCCCTTACGGTAGGTCTTCCCACCCCGAAGGTATGGGCAAGCTCTCTTTCGGAAGGCAGCTTATCTCCGATTTTAAAATCATTGGAGTAGATCTTTTCTTTTATGTAATTTTCAATCTCAATATATTGAGGAGTGTTAAACACATCTTTTTCCTTTTTTGAACGGATTCATGAGAACAGAAATTGTTATAGCTTTGCAGTCTAGCACATGAAAAAGTTAATATCAATAAATCTTTAATAAAATTTTATACCAACTTGCACCAACTAATCCCCTTAATTTCTACTAATTATCCTTGTTAGAAATATATAAAAAATATTTTTACTGGTAATACCTGTTGACTTTTTTATCCTCTTGGTTTTACTGTTTACTAAGATAGGTAATACCACTTTTTTAATTGTTAATTTTTTACCAGTAGTTTTTTTATTTTATTTTTATCAGGTTACTTTTTTAAACTTTACTACACCATTTAGGAGGACTGAGGTATGCAAATGGGACAAAATATGTTAGAGGGAATAAAGGTAGTCGAATATGCAAACTTTGTTGCGGCTCCGTGCTGCGGAAGACTGTTGGCTGACTGGGGTGCCGACGTTATCAAGATCGAACCGCATTTCGGAGATACTATGCGAGTTGTCGGCGCTCAGTGGAAGGCTCCTGTTGCGGATGATGAAAATCCGCTCATGGAAAATGAAAATGCCGGTAAAAAGGGCATAGTCATCGACGCAACAACCTCAAAGGGTCAAGAGATAATCTATGATCTCGTAAAAAACGCAGATATCTTTATCACCAATACCAGACAAAACGCTCTTGTTAAAACCAATCTCGATTATGAATCACTTAAAAAAATCAATCCCAAGATAATTTACGGCCATCTTTTGGGCTACGGCGAAAAAGGTCCCGCAAAGGATACTCCCGCTTTTGACTATACCGCATACTTTGCAAGAGGCGGCATAGCTCTGGGTCTTATGGAAGAAGGCACTGCTCCCTGTAATACGGCTGCGGCTTTCGGAGATCATTATGCGGGAATGAGCCTTGCTGCAGGTGTTTTGGCGGCTCTTCACAGGACACACAGAACCGGCGAAGGAGAAAAGGTTGACGTTGCTCTGTTCCATACGGCGGTTTTCGGAATGGGTCTTCCGGTAGTTTCTTCCCAGTACGGCTACAAAATGCCCATAACCAGAAGAAATCCGCCCAATCCGCTTAATACGACCTTTAAGTGCTCGGACGGCAAATGGATACAGCTTGCGTTCTTCCAGTATGACAAGTGGTTCCCCGGCTTCTGCAACGATGTCATAGAAAAGCCCGAATACATCGGAACCAAATATTCAACCTTAAAGAGCGTGGTCAACTATGTTGAAGAATTTGTAATTCTGATGGAAGAAGAGTTTGCCAAGAGACCCATAGACGAGTGGTGCGAAAGACTCAAGGCTTGCGGTATCCCTTACGAAAAGCTCCAGACTCCCGGAGAAATACTGGAAGACGAGCAGTGCTGGGCAAACGACTATCTGTTCAAGCACACTTATGAGAACGGACACGAGGGCATCCTCTACAATACGCCCGTATTGTACAAAACACACGGCATCAAAGAATTTGTTCGCGCTCCGAAGAAGGGCGAGCACACGCTTGAAACCCTTAAGAATCTGGGTTACAGCGATGAAAAAATCAACTCCTTAAAGGATGAAAAAATTATAGGTTAAACCGGCAGACAACCCGTCTGCACGATGTGTCAGCGGCATTGTGCAGGATATACGGATTTCACTGCCGCCAAAGCTTCAGGTTCTGTTATGCGCCCGGAAATTGAAGAGCGGAAACAACGGTTGGAGAAGCGTCTATGCATTAAAAAAGGGGGATATTATGGCTGAAGAAGTAAAAGAAGTAAAAGAAGTAAAAAAAGTCAGTGCAATGAAGGTGATAAACGGTCTGCTTGCAAGATCCTATGAGGAAGCCTGGGAAGCTAAGAAAAACGGCATACCCGTGGGTTGGTCCACTTCCGTTTTTCCTCAGGAAGTTGTAGAAGCTTTCGGACTTCCTCTGTGCTATCCGGAAAATCAGGCTGCGGGTCTTGCGGCAAAAAAAGAGTCTCAGGCATTACAGGAAACCTCCGAGTCCGAGGGATATTCCATAGACCTGTGCGCCTATGCGAGAACCAACTTCGGATTTGTGTTAAACGGAGGAGGCACCGAAAATCTGAATATGCCGCTTCCCGACTTTGTCTGCTGCTGCAATAACATATGCAGCGAGGTCGTAAAGTGGTACGAAAACCTTTCAAAAAAATTGAATATACCTCTGATCATGATCGATACGCCTTTCAACAACGAAGATCAGGTAAGCGAATCAAGAATAAAATATTTCAGAGGTCAGTTTGAATACGCTATAAAGCAGCTTGAAGAAATTTCCGGAAAAAAATTCGATCCCGAAAAATTATCCAAGGTTATGGAGATATCCGGAGAAAACGGAAAGCTGTGGAAAGAATCCATGCAGATGTCAAAGGACGTTTACCCGTCTCCCATGAACGGCTTCGATCTGTTCAGCTATATGGCAATTATAGTCTGCTACAGAGGAAAAGCGGAAACAACCGAAGCCTTCAAGATGCTCATTGAAGAGCTGGCGGAAAATGCCAAAAACGGAACCTCATCTTTCAGGGGAGAAGAAAAGTACAGAATCATGATGGAGGGCATTCCCTGCTGGCCTTATATCGGATACAAGATGAAGGCTCTTGCTCAATACGGAGTAAACATGACCGGAAGCGTTTACCCTTATGCGTGGGCTCTCGAGTATGAAAAAAATGATTTGGACGGGCTCGCAAGAGCATACAGCTCGATGTTCAACAACGTAAACATGGACAAGATGGTTGAATACAGAACTCAGGCTCTGGTGGACGGCAACTGTTCGGGAACCTTCTATCACATGAACAGAAGCTGCAAGCTTATGAGCTTTGTTCAGTATGAAATGGCAAGACGGGTACACGATAAAAACAAGCTGCCTTATGCCGGCTTCGACGGGGATCAGGCGGATCCCAGAGGCTTTGCAAAAGGACAATTCGAAACCAGATTGCAGGGATTGGTCGAAGTTATGGAGCAGAATAAAGGAGGTGCAAAATGAGTTTAAATAATTTACTGGAAAAGTGTAAGCAGATCTCATTTTATACTCCTAAGGATATCGAGAAATATGCAAAAGAAAAAAATATTAAATCCATAGGCATGGTTCCGATGTTCTATCCCGCAGAGCTTGTACACGCCGCAGATATGCTGCCCGTGGGTATGTGGGGAAGCTATGATGTTCAGATCGATCTGTCTAAGCAATATTTCCCCGCCTTCTGCCCCTCCTTTGTCATGGCGATAATGGAGCTCGGATTAAACGGAAGCTATGATTTCTTAAGCGCCGTAATAATCCCCGGCATGTCGGATACTCTTAATTCTCTCGGGCAGAACTGGAAAAGCGGTGTAAGTCAGGTTCCTTTCATTTCCATAGTCTATCCGCAGAACAGAGCTATACAGTGCGGAATAGAATATTTAAATGACGAGCTTAACAACGTAAAGGAAAAGCTTGAAAAAATCTCGGGTGTAAAAATTTCCGAAGAAAAATTGGAAAAAAGCATAGACCTTTTCAACGAGCACAGAAAAGCAATGCGTGAATTCTCACGTCTTGCGGCTCTGCATCCCAATTCAATAAACAACGAAAGCAGAGCCTTTGTGTATAAGAGTGCGCAATACATAACAAAAGAGGATCACTTGCAGATAGTAAACGAAATAAACTCTCTGCTCAAGGAAATGCCCGAAGAAAAATATAACGGACACAAGATAATAACAACCGGTATCCTGCTTGACGATCCAAATCTTTTAAAAGCGTTGGATGACAACAATCTGCGAATAGCGGGCGATTATGTGGTTATGGAGTCGATCCAATACAACACCGACGTTCCCAAAGACGGAAGCTCTCAGATAGAAAATATTTCATTGCAGTGGAAAAATATTGAAGGCTTTTCCGGAGCATATGATCCCAAGATGCTCAGAGGCTCATTGATAGCAAAGCTTGCAAAGGAAAGAGGAGCCGATGCCGCAATTTTCGCACTCACGAAATTCTCGGATTTTGAGGAATACGATATGCCGATTTGCATGAGCGAAATAAGAAAAGGAGGAATTCAGGCATTTACATTCGAAATCGATCAGCAGGATAAGGGTTCCGAGCAGGTAAAAACCAGAATCCAGACCTTTGCGGATATTCTTTAACATACACACCGCTCTACTCTCCGGTAAACAGTAATATTTCGGGCAGATAGAGAAGGGTTCATAAAATAAAACACTCTTTATCTGCCTTCTTTTTACGCAAGCAATGAACCGGATAAAAGGCTATGAAAGGAGGCTCTTTATGAATACGAACGGCAAAAATAATGACGTAAATTGGAAAACTATATTCGGTGTTGCAGCAGTATGGTTCGGATCTCATGTAGGCGGAGGCTTTGCGACAGGCAACCAAACCAGAACATTTTTTGCGATTGCAGGCTTTCCCGCAGTTTTTTTACCTTTTGTCTCCGTACTCATAATTGCCTGGGTGTTTTATGAAGGATTGCAGTTTGCAAGAAATACAAATGAATATAATTACCATAACTGGATAGTCAAGCTTTTTGAGCCTTACGGAAAGCCTATGGGATATGTTTTCGATATTGCATTTTTCTTATTGGCTCTTGTAGGAACGGGCGCTTCAATTGCAGGCGGCGCAAAGCTTATGGAAAGTCTTTTCGGACTGCCCTATATAATAGGTGTTTTGATAACGGGCTCGGTATTTTTCCTGCTGACTATTTTCGGTGCGGAACTGGTAAGAAACAGCTCTGCGGTAATAACTCTGATACTCCTTGTAGTTCTAAGTCTGATCATATTGGTAGGACTGGGTTCCAAGCCTCAGGGCTTCATAGATATCGTAAGCTCGGGTCATGTAAATACAAGCTGGACGCTAGCCTTATGGAATGCTCTAAGGTATGCAGGCTTTCAGTCGTTGGTTCTCGCCATCATGCTCGGCTCGGGCAAGCCCTTAACTACAAGGAAATCCGTGACAAGATTTGCCGTTTTGGGAATTATTCTTAACGGAGTGATGATCACTTTATCTTGCTGGATGCTTCTTGCACACCTTCCGATTATAGCAAACGAAACCCTTCCTATACTCGCGATACTGGAAAGTCTTAATGTTCCGGCGGTTAAATATGCATATTCCGTAAGCTTATTCCTCGCCTTCGTTTCAACGGGCGTGGGCTGCGTATTCGGTGTAGTTGCAAGATATGAGGATAATATATTGAAACAAATGGACGTTTCTAAGAGAAGAATGCTGCTGTCATTTTTTACTATGGCTCTTTCTACCGGCATTTCACTTGTGGGACTTGATACCCTTGTTCTTAAAGGTTACGGATATCTCGGCGTCATAACAATCGTTTTTCTTATTATCCCTACAATAGTGATCGGTACTATCAAAAACAGAAAATTTAATAAAGGCTGAATGATCGATATGTACCCTCTTTACCGGGTGCACGATAAAGAGGGTACATATCAAATAAAACCTCAGTCATTTTTATTAAATATACCCCATTTGGGGTATGTTCGGGAAAACGTTGCAAAAATTCGACCCAAACACCGCTTAGTGTGTTCATCCCGAACTGAAAACACACTACGCAAACTTACTTTTAATCCAAAAAGGAGGATGTACGTAATGGCAAAAGTTGTATCTATCGTTAACAAGAATTTGAATGAGAAGTTCGGAAAGATTAAACCCGAAGGTATAGAGTACGTATACCTTGAATATCCTTGCAGCGATGATGAATTGGTAGCGGCTTTGCAGGATGCCGACGCACTTTTCAGCGCATCTATGGAGTACATAAGAAAAGATGTAATCGACAGATGCCCTAAACTCAAACTCATTCAGACAATAGGTGCAGGCTTCGATAAAATTGATTCCGCGGCGGCAAAGGAAAAAGGCATATACGTTTGCGCAAACAAGGGAGCAAACGCCATGTCGGTTGCAGAACACGCCGTACTTCTCATGCTCGCAACTCTTAAGAGACTTCCGTATGCCGACGCTCAGTGCAAAGCGGGAGCAGAGAGCTATGACAAGGTTTTCCATCACTACCGTGCAACCGGACACAATGAATTGTCCACAAGAACCGTAGGTCTTATAGGTCTTGGCGCAATCGGATCAAGGGTTGCAGGCATACTGAACGGCTTCGGATCGACCCTTCTTTATAACGACGTTGTAAGGGCTTCCGAAGAAGTTGAGAAAAAGCTGAACCTTAAATTTGTTGAACGTGATGAAATCTATGCCAACTGCGATATTATCTCTTACCACGTTCCGATTCTCCCTTCAACTATGGGGCTTATTAATAAAGAGAACATCGCCAAAATGAAGCAGGACGCAATAATAATCAATATCTCCAGAGGAGAAATCGCAAATAACGAAGACCTTGCGGAAGCGCTTAACAGCAAGAGAATTTATGCCGGACTTGACGTGCTTGCTCCCGAGCCGCCCGAGGAAGGCCATCCTCTGCTCAGCCTTACGGAAGAGGGTAATTACAGAATGGTTATGACACCTCATATGGCAGGTACTTCGGACAGCGCATTTGAAAGAATGTTCACCTGGGCTTACGAAAACTTTACCAAGGTAATTTTAAAAGGCGAAAGACCTAACAATATCGTTAATGGACTTTGATCCGGAAAGGAACGTTTATGGGCAGCAAAAAACGGTTTATCGACGTTTTAACTATAGGATTTGCACTTTTTGCAATCTTTTTCGGTGCGGGAAACCTTATGTTTCCGCCGTATCTTGGTCTTTTATCCGGAGGAAACTGGTTTAAATCCATGTTAGGATTTTTATCAACGGATCCCGTTGTTCCGATAGTAGGTCTTATAGTTACCGCTACGATAGGCGGAGAGGGAGACAGTCTCGGCAAAAGGGTTCATCCTTTATTCTCAAAAATACTCGCTGCAATCTGTATGATTATATGCGGTCCTATTTTTGCGGTTCCGAGAACTGCCGCGACGACGCACGAAATATTCGTTATGCAGTTTTTCCCCGACGCTCCGACGGCAATCACCTCTTTCATCTATTTCGGAATAACGATATATCTGGCTATAAATCCCGGAAAAGTTTTGGATATAGTTGGAAAATTCTTAACTCCGGCTCTTCTCGTAATACTTACCGTTATCATAGTCCGTTCAATAGCGGTTCCTCTTGGCCCCATAGGACCGTCTTCTTTGGACAACGAATTTTTAACGGGCTTTACGGAAGGTTATCAAACCATGGACGGTCTTGTAAGCTCACTGCTTGCAGGTCTGGTATTCAGCGATATTGCGAGCAGGGGCTATAAGGACAAGAAAGAAACCTTTAAAATGGCGGTTTGCGCCTCCGTTGTAGCACTTGTTCTGCTTATGTACGTATACGGCGGACTTACTTACGTGGGAGCTACGGTCGGATCATACTTCCCTCCCGACACGGAAAGAGTTCCTCTTCTTATGGGACTTGTTGAGCTGATGTTCGGAACCGTCGGTCTCAGACTGCTCGGAATCGCCATGACTCTGGCTTGTCTTACGACGTCCGTAGGTATCACTTCAACCTTCGGAAACTATTTTGAAAAGATATCCGAGGGTAAGCTTAAGTATAAATACCTTGTAATCTTTTCAGCAATAATAAGCTTCTTTATATCGCAGTTCGGAGTAAGCAAAATCATTGTCCTTGCAGTACCCGTTTTAAGTCTGGTTTATCCTTTCGTAATAGGAATGATAATCCTGTCAATATTCGACAAGAAGATAAAATTCAACGCCACCTATATAGGCTTTGCAGTCGGAATAGCGCCCGTTGCGATAATATCCTGTCTCGCTTCCACTCCTCTTAAAGAAAACGAAGTCATTGCTTCACTCGGAAGTGCGATTTCCAATCTTCCGCTCGGAAATGTAGGTATGGCATGGTTCGTTCCTGCGCTTATCGGCATGATCATATTTACGATAATTGCATACGGCACAAACAAAACTCCGGCAGCTGCGGAACAATAACGGCTTTTAGTATCAGACAAAATATATTTAACAAATCTCAGGAGGTATTATTATGGTATCAAAAGAAATGGCAAGACTTGGAACTGAAAGATCGGTTATCAGAGAAATCTTTGAAATTGCAAAGGTGAGAAATGCGGAAGTCGGAGAAGAAAACGTAATAGATTTCAGTATCGGAAATCCCAGCGTTCCCGCTCCCAAGCAGATTCAGGACACTATAAGAGATTTCCTGGATAATCTCCCTCCCAAGGCTTACCACAGCTATACAAGCTCGGTAGGTGACAACGGCACGAGAACCGCCATAGCCAACAATCTCAATAAGCGCTTCGGCACGGATTATGATATGAACAACCTCTTCATGACCTGCGGTTCGGCAGCTTCCCTTACGATCTGCTTCAAGGCTATTATAACCTCTCCCGATGACGAGATCATCGTATTCATCCCCTTCTTCCCCGAATATAAAGTATACATTGAAGGTCAGGGAGCAAAAATGGTTCTGGTAGATCCCGACAAGGAGCTCAATATTGACCTGAACCTTTTGGAAAAGGCAATAAACAAAAATACAAAGGCTCTCGTAATCAATTCACCCAACAACCCTGCCGGAATCATCTATCCTGAAAGCAACCTTAAGGCTGTTGCGGATCTTCTCAACAGAAAATCCAAGGAATATGGACACGCTATATATATTATTACCGACGAGCCTTACAGAGAGCTTGTTTATACCGATGAAAAGGTTGCTCATATCCCTTCAATCTATGACAACACGCTTGTCTGCTATTCATGGTCCAAATCCATTTCCCTTCCCGGCGAAAGAATAGGCTATGTGCTTGTTCCCAATCAGATGGAGGACAGCAGAACCGTATATGCGGCTGTCGGAGGCGCAGCAAGAACTCTCGGATATATCTGCGCACCTTCGCTGTTCCAGAAGGTCATCGAAAAGTGTGTTGATGTAGAACCCGATATCAGCGTATACAGAAAGAACAGAGAAATCCTGCTCAAGGGACTTAAGGATGCGGGATACCATGTAGCAAATCCCGGCGGCGCTTTCTATCTGTTCGTTGAAGCTCCCGAAAAGGACGGCGAAAAATTCTATGAAAGAGCAAAGAAATACGATCTTCTCATAGTGCCCGGCGCAAGCTTCGGATCAAAGGAATATGTAAGACTTGCATATTGTATCGATACCGAAAAAATAGAAAAGTCCATTCCTATTTTCAAGAAGCTTATGGACGAATATAAGAGCTGATTTCAGTTACTCCATACTTACTCAGTACATACATAAAACAATAGAGAGGGTCTCCTACGGAGACCCCTCTATTGTTTTATTCCATCTCAGTTTCAAAAAGTTTTTACTCCGCCGCTACCGCCGCTTCCATTACCCTGCGTACGTTTTGCTTTGCGGAATTGTAGGACTCGAATAATTTTCCCTCGTAAATTTTTTCTTTTCCTATGAACATTGCGGGAGTCGCCCAGTAGTCGTACTGTGCGGCAAGCTCTTCATCTTTATGCTCATCTATTTCGTTAAATACAACATCTGCGAACCTCGGGTCTTCTTTTCTTAGCTCCTCAATAGCCTTTCTTGCCTGTGTACAATACGGGCAGCCGGCAACATAGAAAAAAGTAACTTCCTTCATGATCAGCTCCTTTCTTTTATTAAACTGTGATTATCACCGCATTCGACAAGATCTCGATCAGACCCGGTCTCCTTCTCATTGCTTGCGTAAATCAAAGTCTCTCATCAAAATAACTCTTATAACCCTCTCCGAATATCTCGGTAGCACTGCTTACTATAAGGAAAGCCTTTTCATCCTCTTCCTTAACTATCTTTTCCACCTTTGGATAAATATGCTTTCTCATAACACACATTATAACGTCTTTTTCTTTGCTGCTATATGCACCGTAGCCCTTAATATGAGTTGCACCTATCTCAAGCTCCTCTAAAATACGCTTTGATATCAGATCATACTTATCCGAGATAATATAAATCATCTTAGCCTCATCTCTTCCATATAAAACAATATTTGTAACATAGCTCATTATCCATACGGAAATAAGCGAGTAAAGACCTATCTTTATATCTCTGAACGCTATGATTGCCGCACCTATAACAGAAAGATCTATGATAAAGAAAAACGCGCCCGTCTTTATATGAGGCCACTTAAGACGCAAAAGCTTTACAATAACGTCCACGCCTCCGGTAGTTGCTCCGGAAAAAAATGTAAGCCCCATGGCGAGAGCAACAAGAACCGCTCCGAATATAACTCCCAAAATCATATCGTTGACGGCATAAGCGGCAAAATACTTTGTAATAAGGTTTGTAAAAATAGCAGTGGCAACAGCACAATATATAGTAGAAACGGTAAATTTTATTCCGAATTTCCATACCGCAATCAAAAGTATCGGAAGATTTAACAGTATATACCATGTTCCGACTCCTATATTGAAAACGCTCGACAGTACAATCGCAAGACCGGAAACTCCTCCGGGAGCAAGATTAAGAGGTCCCAGAAACAGCGCCATGGATATGCCGTATAATATAGATGCAAATGTTATTCTTGCATAATTGATAATTACTTCTTTAATAGGTGTTTTCTCTGTTTTCATAAAATTCATATCCTAAATCGATTTAACGCCGACACAGAATTTTAGCTCATAACGTATTTCGAGGTCAAGCCGGCAGTTTACATCCGCAAAGCAGGGCTTATGTACTTTACAGCAATCAGCCTGTATCTTTGCAAAAAGAAGTCCCTAAAGCCGCGCCTATCGTGCTCTTTAGACACCGAACATATAATATTATATACACTATACGGCATAAAACATAGGGTATTACGAATTTTCTTATATCCTTATCAGCCAAAAACGGCTCTTCTATAACTTATACTCCTTCATTCCGGGGAAAATGTCACATGCACTTCAAAATCATAAAATATTAAACTGCATAAGCAGCATCTAAAAATAAGCGGCATTATTAATATGTACAGCCGCATAGAAGGAGTTTTTGTTTCCTAAAGCTCCGCAATGGGAACAGGACGTTTTGTTCCGCAAAAAAGTTTACTTATAATTGTGCAAAAAAAAGAGCCTGCCGCTCCGAACGTTTAAGACGAAGGTTTAGGCAAGCTCCTTTTTTAACTGCGATTATCTTATCCTATTTTTTTATCTTCAATTTCCTTTTCGGCAACTTCAAGCTCTTTTCTTTTGGCGAATATAAGTCTGAATCCTATTATTATAAAAATAACAGCCAGCAGTATTGACGGTATTCTTACTACTACGGAGTAATAAGTATCCCACAAATAGTCCGGTATATAATTATATATAACTCTTTCAAATGTGTTCCATAAAGTTCCGAGTCCCACTACTATAAGCACGACTCCCATCCATCTTTGAATGCTTTTATTTGATATCTTTACAGGATTTGAGCCTAAAACATCCTCCCAAATAAAGCGATCCTCCATCACGTCAAATTCTTCGGGCGTAAGCGATATAAAATTTAGCGCATGGAAAAAACAGTAGAACCAAAACGCTGCCAGTATACCGAAAGTAAACCGGCTCCCCAGCATATCCATGAACATAACGCTTATCATAAACAGTATTATCATGCTGAAGCCCATTTTCATAAAACCCATATACATTTCAGCCGCACCCGGTACGAAGGAGCAGAAAAATGTAAGCACATTATTTTTTTTCTTCGGTTTCATTGAACATTTCCTCCCTATTTTCCTAAAAATCTATCCTTAAATCTGTCGATAATGCCTTTTTCATTGTATTCGCTCAGTTCCAAGGCTTCCTGCTTGGAAAGCTCCGCCTTTACAACCACCGTTTCTTTCGCAGGTGTCTTATCAATATTTTTGTTGATATACGGAGAGGTGATCATAATAATAACGGCAGCGGCAATTGATATAGAAACCTTAAAGCAGTAAATTCTGAAAGCCTCCCGTTTTTTATCAATATAAGCAGCCTTGTCATCAACAACACTTTTCCCGGTGTGAGACTTAAACGTATCACTGCTCAACCCTCCTATCCTTTTGAATACGGAATCCGCAATATCAGCCGGTGCATTTACCTCTTCCATGCTTGCGGATTCAATGAGTCTTTCAAGCTCTTTATCAGACAAATACTCCGATTTCATGTAAGCAGATCCTCCCTTCTTAAGGTTTTTTTCAGATATTCTCTGGCTCTGTATATACCGGTCTGAACAGTTTTGATGTTGATTGACGTTTTATCAGCTATTTCTTTTGCGCTTAAGCCTTCTATAAAATAGGCTTTTGCAATTTCTCTATATGAATCGGAAAGAGCTTCGCAGCCGGTCTTCACTTTTTCCAAAACCTCTTCACATATATACAGCTCCGGCAGATCCTTTTCTTTTGACGGCATTTCGCTTATTGCGTCCGTATCATCAGTAAATCTCCTCTCCTTTGCCGCCGCACTTCTCAAATAATCTATACATTTATTTGAAGCTATCCTGCATATCCACGCTTTTTCATTCCTGCCGTCAAATTTTTCATAGCTGTCATAAGCTGAAATAAAAGTTTCCTGACAAATATCCTCCGATGCGAAATAATCTCCGGTCATTTTAAGGCAAATGGAAAAAATCAGATTTTTGTACTGATCTATCAGACGTATTAAATTTTCTCTTCGATCGATCCTTTCCACCTCCATTTCCGCTTACATTTAATATAACGAATCAGGATATAGAAAGTCTTCAACAATTCGAAAAAAATTTTTATTGATTTTGCAGATAGAGCTTTCAGGATATTTTTATGATCCTTTGCCGCTTTAAATCGACTGCCCGGATAGATGAAGATTGCATAAAAACGGCAGGAAGACTAAAACCCTCTCGCCGCCAAAGTTCGATTTTCGGAGATCCCTCAAAAAATGAAGCAACGTTTTTTAATTTATATTGCACTATATTTCCGGTTGGCTATTCTCCGGATTATTTTTGTACCAGCACTCTGAACATCGGAGTTGCACGGTAGTTTATTTTTTCTTCCCTTGTCCATACGGTCTCCCAGACTCTTTCATCTATCTCGATCGAAGAACAGCCCGTATTTTCAAAATATTCCTTATCCCAGGCAGGCCTGGTGCATCTTGAAAGAGGCGCTTCATAGGCTATTGCCTCCATTCTGCTTATGTCCGTATGAATATACTCATCATATATGTCAAGCTCTTCGGTTAGTTGTCTATCCTCTTCATACTCTTTTCTCTTATCCTCATCAAAAAGATAGCCGTACCAGTTGGCATCAAAAATAAGCAGGATACCTTTGTCTGCAAGCACTCTCAGCCATTCCGAAAAGGCTTTTTCGGGTTTCGGAAGATTCCATGTCACATTTCTCGATATAACTACGTCAAAGCTCTCAGCATCAAAGCTTAAAGCATCCGCATCCATCTCAATAAATTCGGGATTTACTCCATATTTTTTAGAATTTTCCCTGGCTTCCGACAGCATCTCGTCGGTGTAATCTATCGCAGTCACGTCATATCCCAGCTGAGATAAAATAATAGCAAAAAACCCGGGACCCGTTCCGATATCCAAAATCTTTATTTTTCCGGCATTTTTTTCAGGAAATTTTTCTTTGATAACACCGTGAATATAATTTTGCCACCGTTCATGCCTGTCGGTATCCAATTCTTCCCGGTTTTGCTCGGAATAGCTGGGCGCTCTGTCCGTCCAGTAATCTATGTTTTCTTTTTTGTAATCAATATCCATAATAAAGCTTTTCATTTTCTGCTCTTTCACCACATTATTTAAACTTATTCTTTAAGCCGCTTGACTGCCTGATGGTTTTTTAACCGCTCCTTAAAGTGCTTATTTCTTTGATTAAGCCTTTAATCACCTTTTATTGTGCTATTTTAAATTCGTCCTTTAACGCATATTAGCGATAATACCATGTAATTCCGACTATTCCTATAAGTACAGTTTACGGTTTATTTATATAAGTTGCATAAAAGGCGGCACTTTGTCTGCATGAATTTCTCTATGTATGCGGCATACGTGCTTTTTTCTATATAACTGCTGTTTGATTTCAAAATTTATTTACTTAAATAATCCTTAGATATTTTCGTGGTCGGATAATGTTTTTGAGATATGAAATATGCGTCAAGCGGAGCGGAATATTACTGAATATTACTGTAAAAAACGGGGAATGAAAAAATCTCACTCCCCTAAATCAAGCTTTTAAAGTAATTATAACCGTTAATTATCTTTTGCTTATCAAGGCTACACTATCATTTTATTGTGATAAGCTCATATTCCCTGCTGCCGAGCTTGTGATCTGCCGACGCCTCAACCGTGTGTATGGCGTGTCTGTCTTCCATACGGCTTATAAGCGCAGCCTTTCCATCGTCCCCGGAATTAATTACGGCGTCATAGCATGCCTGATCTATCGCAACGGGATCGGTAGAAGCGAAGATTCCGATATCCGCCATTTCAGGCTCCGCCGGATCGGGGTCGCAGTCGCAGTCTACCGACAGACGGTTTGCAACCGAAATATAAAGCATATTTTCCTCTCCCATATAGCCTATCACAGCTTTGCAGGCATCCGCCATGGACTCCAAAAAATGATCCTGCTCGGGAAGATTCTTCCATACAGCCTTGGAATCCGTGGTTTTACCTGCGCTGTGAATATTGCTCTTTCCGTGCGTTGACGCTATTCCTATCGAAATGTTTTTAAGAGCTCCTCCCATACCCGCCAATGCATGTCCCTTGAAGTGAGAGAGTATAAGTACGGAGTCATAATTTTTTATTCCTTCACCGACAATATTTTCCTTTAAATGGAAGCCTCCTTCAACAGGTATGCCGAACTCTCCCTTTTCATCCATAATATCCACATCGGCAATATCCTTATAGCCTCTTTTTTCAATTTCCTTCCAATGCAGCTGCACATCCTCGCGATTTCCGCCGTAAGCGGTTCCGCATTCGACAATTGTTCCGTTCAGCTTCTTAACAAGAGCCTCTATCAGCTCCGGACGAAGGTTATTACTCTTATCGCTTTCTCCTGTCGAAATCTTAACCGCAACCCTGCCCTTAAGCTCACGTCCAAGCGCCTCATACATCCTGACCAGACTTTCGGAATTTATCGTTTCGGTAAAGTACACCTTTGATTTTTCCATAATTTCCTCCTGTTCCTATCGACGCGTATGCATATATGTGTGTCGCTGTCTCTTTAGCATCATTTCATTCACATGATAATTATATGCACTTCATTATATCCGGGTAAAGAAAGTTTTTATTATATTTTTGTTTAGCATAAAAATTAAAAAATGCTATACTCGGGAAGGAGGATTGTATATGAAATCAAGATCAGGCACTGCTGCCGGAAATAATAAGCTCTTTTCCGTTTTAATATGGGGCACAGTAATATTTTTTTCTATTCTGTATATATCATTGATATTCAATGATAATCTTTGGACGGACGAAGTATTTACCATGACCGCCTTAAATAAAAAAAGCGTCGGCGAAATGGTAGCCTATCTGATAACGGATGTTCACCCCCCGCTTTACTATTTTTATACAAGAGTCTTTCATTTCTTTTTCGGAAACTCGGTTCAGGCTCAAAAAATAGCGTCGATTATCCCAATGACCGCGCTGCTGATATATTCCGCAAGCGTGATAAGAAAAATCTTCGGAGATAAGGCTTCCTTTTTATTCAACCTGTTTATATGCTGTATCCCCTGCTCGATGGAGTTTGCGGTGCAGGTGAGAATGTATTCTCTTGCCCTGTTCTTTGTGACAATATGCGGAGTAAGCGCCTATACCGCCTTTTCCTCAGGAGAAAAAAAATACTTTTTGTACTACTCCGCAGCCTTACTGGGTGCGGCGTATACTCATTACTTTTCTTTCGTGTCGGTTATATGGATAGGCGTTATTTTGTTTTTCTTTATCGTTGTCAGGAAAAGAAAACTTTTTAAAGCGTTCGCAGTATCGACGATTACACAGATCATCCTGTATATTCCGTGGATGTCTCCCATGTTTTCACAGATAAAAAGAGTCAGAGCCGATTACTGGATACAGCCCATAACACCCGAAACCGTTTGGGGCTATTTCAAATGGACCTTCGGGCTTCAGCTTGTTCCCTACGTCGAATATATTTTTACGGCGGGGCTTGTTGTGATAGGTATGAGGCTTATATATCTCTTACTTAAAAAGAAATACTCCTATATGCCCGCACTCGCCGCCATGCTGATTCCTGCTCTGACCTGTCTGCTGGGTATACTGCTTTCAGTTATGCCCGGCAAATCGCCCATATATAGAGATCAATATATCTTCCCCGCTCTGGGCTTGCTTGCGCTTTTCTTTGCAGTCACGGTAAAAGATTTGAACAGGATTGTTTTAACGATTATATGCGCCTTTCTACTCTTTGTAGGAGCAGTTCAGTACAAGGAGGTTTACCGTCAGGAATATAAAAGCACCTATCTGGTTCAGACGAGAAAATTTTTTAACGAAAATATTAAAGATGATGATATTCTGATGTACACCTGGGATATATACGGATTTATTTACAGGTACTATTTCCCTGACAACAACGTCGTATTCATGGATGATTTTGACTGGGAAAGCAACACGAAAACCGTGTGGCTCATGTATTCCACCTTCAATTCTCTTCCCTGCGGAGATTATTTCAATTCCCACTACACTATGGAGCATATGGGGCATTTCGGCATTGAGCACAGCGAATTTGAGCTGTATAAGATAAGCAGAATGCAGCCATAATTTTACCGACAGGATTAGGGGGTTGCGATTGTACCGTTGCAAATATAAACCCGGTCTCCTTCTCATTGCCTGCATAAAATAAAGTGTTCGGAATAAAACCGAACACTTTACCGTAGCGGCCGACAATCTAAGAGGGAGTAGTTCCGACCGCATGATTCCTTTATTAACCTTTAGAACACAAATATAATTTTAATTCCTCTCCCGGACAAAAGAATTTATTGTGCGTCCGCTTCCATTATGGCATCAATAACCTTGTCAACTTCAACGGGAATCAAAACAGTCTGATCGCCGTCTTCATCCGTCAGTATAATGGCTTCCTGATTGCCATCTTCGGTGGTAGCTTCCTGAATATCGACAGTTTTGGAGTTGCCGGTACTGTCATCGGTAATGGTCAAAGTCGTGCCTTCAGATACAATATCTCCTACAAAAGAAATTTTCTGTGACTCGTCGGCTGAAACCACCAACAAAACGCCAAAATCAGCATCCTCACTGATAGCCCAATAAACGGTGGAATCATATTCATCAGTACCGATATAGCCGATAGTTAATACTTGTTTTAACATTTCGGCTTTATCTTCAACAGTTTCTTCAGCGCTGTCTTCCATGGTACTTTCTTCGGCGTCTTCATCCGCCTCTTCTTCGTCCTCCATGTCGGCGCTTTCGCTCTTAGAAACCGATGTTTCCGCTTTTTTATCACCACCGCAAGCGGAAAGACCGGTGCTTATAATTACAGCTGCAAGAAATAACGCCAATACTTTTAAATTTTTCATTTTTATCTCCTTTTTTAATTAAAATTTCAACTTTTCAATACTTTGTTCGGAAATGCCGCTCTGAATTCCCGGATATAAGGACACTGCAGGACAAGACAGAGCAAAACAAAAAACCGACAATCTACAGGCTCATATTCGACAGTTCTTTGGCGGTGGCTTCGACTAATTGCTCACAATTTTTAACGTTTTTACCAACCGCACCGAATAGTCCGAAAATTCCGCCTGTCAATTCGTTCAGCACCATGTTGCCTGCCATTTTACCTACGCCTGCCTGCTCGCCTTTTTGAACGGAAAACTTGGCGGATCGTTCCTTGAAGCCAACTTTCATGACCCATACCTGATTTTGTCTGTCCAACGGCGGAAATGTGATAATGGTTGCCATACCGTGTTTGGTAAGCGAAGGCTCGCCGGCGCTGAACGGATAATCCTTAATTGCGTCGTAGAGCTCCTCCAAAGTATATTCCTTGTTGAATGTTACATTTTTAACCTTAACCCCTAGCATTCTATACTCCCCTTTCTTATAGTCGGTCGAAATAAGTTTTAAGGCTGTCATGCGGATTTTGCAATAGATTTGTGCCGGATTGTCCTTTTTTGTGCTGAATTGTCTTTTTTTTAACTCCGAAATGATGATAGGATATGTTGGGGTGATATATGCCTCGGCATATTTCATCAAATTATTGAAAACGAAAGCTTTTCCGCAAAAAAGCGTAAATTTAAGAGGCGGATGATGAAGATTGCAGCAGTGGATGACAGTAAAACGGACCTGGAGCTTTTTTTGAAGCTGGCAGGAGCATATGGGGAAAAGCGTCACCGGACGATTTATACTCAGGGCTTTTCCAATGGAGAAGATTTTTTAAAGGAATTTCAAAAGGGTAAGTTTTCCGCCGTATTTTTGGATATTTATATGAACGGTATCAACGGGGTGGAAACAGCCAGAGCTATCCGGCAAAGGGATGAGGATGTGCGCCTCTTTTTTACGACCACCAGCGCCGATCACTTAGCAGACGGCTTTGAGGTCGAGGCGACGCATTATTTGATCAAGCCGTTGACGGAGAAAAAAATCGAGGAGGCAATGTATCGGCTCCGGGATTTTTTTGTCAAAGAAGAAAGTGTGATTGCCCTTCCCAACGGCAGTAAAGAAATTCTGATTCCCAAAAATCAGATTTTATATATTGAAACCATTCGCAACGGAATCATGATTTATTGCCGTAAGGAAGCGATCCCTGTGCGCTGCTCCGTTTCGGCGGCGATGGAACGCCTGCAGTTCAGCAATTTCCTGCGCTGCCACCGCTATTCGATTGTCCATTTGGCGGCGGTGGACCGGGTGGAGGACGATTCGTTCGTGATGACGGACGGAAAGCGGATTTTGCTGCGTCGGGAGGGGCGTAAGGAACTGAAAGAGGTATATTATCACTATTTTATGGATAAAGTACGGAGAGAGTGCGAATGGTAATTTTTGGTCTGACTTTTTTGGCTATGGCACTGGGAATTGTGCCTTTTGCAGTACTTCGCTACTATCCGTTTCGGAATAAATTGCGGATCCGGATAAGAACGCTGGGATTTATTTTTTTAGTCCTGCTTTTATTGGAAACATGGAGCTACCGACAAATCGTAGAGCATGGCGGCTGGCTCGGCATAAGTAATGCCGATTTTTTCCGCAGCGGCTTTTATATGGTTTATTTTGTGCTTTCCTGTCTCGTGATTAAAGAAAAACCGTCTCGTCACATCCTTGTTTGGCTCATCAGTACCGGTTTTGCTTCTGTCCCGCTGGCTGTGGCTGTTTTTTTGGAAGATTCTCTGACGGTGCCGGCGCCTGAACTGATTTTCGTGGCGGCTATCCTTATTTTTATGCCGCCCTATGTCTGGCTGGGCTTTTATTTTTTAAAGAAAATAATTATGCCTTTGACGGAGGAACCGGAGGAATATACCCGTTTTTTCACTTTGGTTATGCTGCCGGTTTATTTGGGAATCATCTCCACAGCCAGAGGTTTGACCTTGGAAAGCCGGGCGGGGATGTCGCCGACGGCTTTGCTGTGCGTTCGGCTGATCGGATTTTTACAAACGGCTATATTATGCATTTTATTTAAAAAAATAACGGATAACCGCAAGCGGATGAGTGATCTAAAGGAGCAGCAGCATTCGCAGGAAATGCTGCTTGCCATTTCCAAGCAGCAGTTTCTTGCCTTATCCGAAAAAATTGCTGACGCCAAAAGAGCAAGACATGACGTGAAGCATCATTTTACAGCAATCCAGATGTATTTGGTGCAGGAAAACTATACCGAACTGGCTCGTTATGTGGAGGAAAGCGTCAAATGCTACACCTTTGAACAGGCTTTGGTTTTTTGTGAAAATTCAACGGTCAACATGATTTTATCGTATTATTATGAGTATGCCAGACGGGAGCAAATTGAAATCAATATTTCAGCCTGTGTTCCGTCGGTTTTGCCGCTGACCGATGCGGATTTATGGGTTCTTTTGGGAAATCTTTTAGAAAATGCGGTGGAGGGCAGCCGCCGGATAACGGCAGGAGAACGGCGTATTACGGTAAAGCTATCGGTTAAGGGCGGTTCGTTCGGCGTTATCGTGGAGAATTTTTGCCGGGAAGATACGATCAGACGTCAGGATGATCGGTTTTTGTCCTCAAAAAATACAGACGGCTGCGGCAACGGCATAGCCAGTATTCAGTATTTTGCGCAGAAGCATCAGGGCATTGCGGAATTTGAAGTAAGAAACGGCCGCTTTTTGGCGTCGGTTTATGTATCGATTTAAAACAGGGACTGCATATCGCACAGTCTCGGCTCATATACGTTACGGGAATAAGCCGCAAAAGCTCCGTTGTATTAGATTCCGGAGGTATCTCGTATAAAGCTGATCGCACAGCGGCTTTTCAAGCCGGGCGATCCGATAGAAACATTCTCTCTCCTGAACCGGACGAATATCCGGATGAAACGCCTCTGACGACACATTGCAACAGGTAAATGTCCAGGAAAGCCGCGGTAGCATCCCAAAGTTTGTGTAAACCTTCAAACTGATGTAAGATAAAAATCACTCAGTTTGGAGGTTATTTTATGTCAAGAAGAAAAGAGAGTCCACAAAAAGCAGCAATGAGAGAACTGATGCGTGATTATCTAAAAAATAATGGAGTTATAGGACAAAACGTGTTGATGGCTAATCCCATTGATCATAGAATCTGT
>CAUVOD010000029.1:0-27951 GCA_963553525.1 uncultured Lachnospiraceae bacterium
AAAACCTCTTCTTCATAAATTTCATTATTATACTTCAAACATAATTCAAGCCATTCATTTTCCATCTTTAGAGAGATTCTTTTAAAAACATCTTTTTCATTTGGGAAAATTTCATTAGCATGATGATATAATTCTGCTTTAAATATTTCATAAGGTTTTAAGTCCAAACCATCATTGATATCTAAAAAAAATTGCTCCGCATCACTTACCTTATCTACTAAAACCATATCAAAAGAAACCTTATTCAAAAGAAAATCCATATCTATTATGTCACAAGGTTTGCGTTTACCGGTGTCTGACTACAAACAGTCAGATTCAAATACATTTATTAATTTTTTTATTGAATATGTTGTGAAATCAACTTCCTTAGAATCTTTAATTTTTTGTGAATCAACTATCCATCTATTAGCCTCATCTCTACCTTTAAAACTAAATCTTTCATATAAATCTTTTTGTTCTCGATTTTTATCCAAAAATGAACATAGAAATATTAATGTCGCCATACGTTGCTGACCATCATAAATATATAAATTATTATCTTTATCTTTATGTCCGACAATACAGCTAAATCTAAAATTTTCACTTTTGTTATCTGCCATAGCTTTAAAAAGCTTTTCCAGCTTCTCTCCGCCGCTGCCCATAACATAATCTCTTTGTACATCAGGTATGATAATTTTGTTATATGACTCCAAAAACTCTTTGAAAGATATGCTTGTCGTTTTCATTTAACGATTACTCCTTTCATATTTTTCTTCAATATAGTATTTATATACTTTTTTAAAACACTCATATTCTACGGAACCATCATTAAACCACTTAGTATCTTTGTTTTCTTCATGTTTTATATTTTTATTATCATCAATAAACTTTAATTCACTCTTTTCCTGCTCAAATTGAGATGCTATAAAACAAGCTTGTTGAAACCACGACATTTTATCCGCTTGATTAATCAAACATTCCTCTAAAATATTTATATCCTTCTCACTGAGCATTTTAAAAAATCGAATTTCCTTATCATCTAACTTATATAAACAAATAAAAGCATTATAGCTGTTCCAATTTTTATTTTTTATATCATCTGCTAACTGAGCTAATATCTCTTTATATTCTTTTAACTTCTTGAATTCCTCATATTTACAATAACCCAGTATACTGCTCACATCAGACTCATCCTTGCCATAACGGTCACAACATAGCAGTTTGAGCCTATTCTCATCCGGGTATAGTTTATTTTTTTTACGTTTTTCATTACCTTCAGGTACTTTATTCTCCGTATATCCTTGGCTAACACAGTTCCATACATCTTCATTTGAAAATAAGTAATATGATAATTCAGAAAAAAGCGTTAATATATTTGATTTTTTTTCTGAATCGAAATCTATAATTAAATTTGCTTTAATTCTATCTGAGATAACAAAGCGAGTTTTATTATTATTTAAATTCATGAATTCATCAAACGGTTCTGTCTCAGATATATGCAGAAGAAAATATACACTAGATTTTATATACTTTATAAAATCTACACTTCTTTCGCTATTAAACTGTGTGTTTTTTAATTTATCTTCTATCGCCTTATAATTTTCTTTAAATCTTCTGATATCTGTATACAATTCATTTTCATTCCATTTTGAGCATTCAGAAATATTTCTCAAATAAACTTCCCGCTTTTTTTCCCCATCTTTAATACCATCATCTCTTTCAAAAGTAACGGTGAAGCAATCCTCTTTTTTACCTTCTTTATGTAGGGATTGCAGATATTCTAAAAGCATATATAAAGTGATAATCCTCTGTTGTCCATCTATTAATTGCAGTTTTTGATCATTTTCCTTGTAAAATGTTATCATACCTATTGTATATGCAGTTTGTTTATTATTAAAACTATCCCACAAATCCGAGGCTAATCCGGATGCTGTATCAGCATCCCACTTATAATTTCTCTGTATTAATGGAATATAAACCTCATGAGTTTTAAAAATGTTCTGTATTATATCTTTAAATGACAGCATCTTATTATTTTCCATCACTCTACTCTCCCACAGATCTTTTACAAATACACTTATATAGATTAATAAAGAGATTTTCTTCATTTTCTTCTACAGGATAAATGTTATTTAATGACCATCTATTAGGTATTATCTCCTTTTCCCATTCAACTAAGGATAGGACTATTTGTATTTTCTTAGAATCCTTATTATTAAATTTTTTTCTTTCTTCTAAAAAGTTTTGGTATCTTTTATAAATTTCTATCAAATCATTACTATTAAGCATTTTATCGTGATTATCAGCTTGGTTTTCATTATCATTCTCTTTTTCAGAAATTATACTTTTTATACTCTTTAGTTCATTACTTATTTGATTACTATATCTAGACTCATAAACTTTTTTTCCTAATTTTTCCTCTGTATATTTCTTGAAATACAAAAAAATCAGCTGACAGTATTCACTTTTTTCAAATACGAAATGATAGCATTTATTTTTTTCGTACTCTTCAATATTTGTACCGTACTCTTCAATATTTGTACCATACTTTTCAATACTCCAAAATGTATCACTTGCTATAACTTCTTTGTCAGCAATAGGACTAATTCTTGAACTAATAGCTTTCTCTCCGTCTTTAGCTCGACTTTTTCTCATATATTCCAAAATCCAAGAATCAAGCCAATAGCTTTTTGAAGAGTTATCTTCACAATATTGCTCCTTACTTTCAGAAAACTCTGCTTCTGAAATATAGCTACTATCACTTAGAAATCTTCTAGACCATTTATTATAATTTTCAATTTTGTAATTTCTTGGACTACTAAAATCCAAACAGAATTGCGGGTTCTTATCTATATCAAAACTTTGATCAGATAACAGATATTTTTGTAATTCACATTCTTTATCATCAATCTTTATAAAATTTACTTTCGCGTCTTTTATAATATATAAATTCGCCTTGTTATTTTTATCAAGCTGCATATATTTAAATAAATCTACACCTAAACATTTTGATAAAGATTTTAATTCAACTTCTCCTCCTCGATTTATATGTTCGTTACAGGCTTTAAAAATTAACTGCATACCATTTTCTTTAATTTCATTTTTCGTTATATTTTGTTTTTTAAGCCAGTTTATCCAATTACTGCATTTTCCATACCCGGTACTATATAATAAATTTTCAACCTTTTTTTCATACTTCACATCATAGTATGAGGTAAAGCCTAAAATATTCATTTCTTTCAAACTGTTAGAGATCAGATAATAAAAAATATGTTCTTTATCTTTGGATTCATTTATTAATCCTTCTATTATGCTGCACCATCTAATGTAATAAAGACTACATTTATATTTCAGATTAGCCTTTTTATCTTTCAAATCAACTTGTATTGATTCTGGCAATTCATTTTTTATCTCTATATCTTCTTCTATAAAGTTATATAAATCTTCCAATACTACAAACGTCTCATCTTTTATTTTTTCCCTATACTTTTCATGCCGCCTTTCTATTCTCTTTTCCTTACCGCACATACTTTTACCTTCCATTTCTACAATTTATTCAACAATATCTGCTACTATAAATTAAACTCATCATTTATATAATTTTCAAAATTCAATTTGGAATTTACTACTAAAAAGTCTAACTTTCAGCACTTATCAAATCAAGTTCATCCGGCTCAATTTCAACGTTTATATGCTTATAGACATCAAGTTTGTCTCCCCTTCAAATGCGACTTTTTAGCATCTATTCCTATTTCATAAGGTTCTATTTACTACAATTAATTCTAACTTGTCATATAAAATATTTCTTAGTTCTAACAAATTCAATTTAATATTCTTTAATCCACTTCCCAATGTCCATTTTTTCTTTTCCCAACATATCTGATATAAGAGATTTCCTTTATATACCTTGAAATCGTCTTTTCATTAACTTCCAATTCTTCAGCCATAAATTTACGGCTAACCTTACTATCCTTTTTTATCATCTCAATAATTTTACTCTTCAATTCTTCGGAGGACATTCGAGGGACGTTTCGAAGGACATTTCCGCCACCAACCTTTTGAGTTGCTATCTTCTTCAGAGGAATAATCGTTCTGAAAATATCGCCTTCTTCAAATAGTGGATTTTATCCTGAATAGAGTTGTCTTTTCCAAATAACATAATGGCAGCTAATGTAATGCCTTCACGCTTTGTTTCCGGATCTGTCAAAATCAAATTAGCACTTCTGAGAAGTTCTTCATCACTCATATTTTCCCAAACATGATTTTTATTTCTGGCGGCAGCCATGCTCTTAGCCTTAGCAATGACAGCGGCATCAAGAAAATCAATATCAAGATTCGGATATACTTTATTTACAAAATAACTCCCCTGCTTCCTTGCGTATAGCTTATAGACAAGTTCTGAATGATCTGTGATATTGATGTCTCCTTCATAAGACCTATCCCAAATTCTCCCATTATGCCTGCATACCTGATAACCTTCCGGCACTCTGATATAAATTACTTTTTTCTTATCAACATCAAAGACTTCAGGAATTAAATACAGTGGAGGATACATTTTTTGTGGATTGTTGATTGTCGTAGTAAATTCCTTAATCACTTTATCTACTTTATCTTTACTAACACCGACAATCCGTCTTTTATCACTTATACCAAGTAAAATATGTCCTCCGTTTCTATTATTGAAAGAGCATACTGTATCAAAGACGTCTTTGGTTAAAGCATTCTTGGATTCTTTAAATTCAACATCTATCTTTTCTCCGGTTTGAATCAATTTCATTATTTCCTGTTGGTTCATATATAACCTCCCATATCATTTGAATGGTTCTTTAAATAGCTTAAAATACTTCAACTCATCCAAAATAGCTTCTTCTTTTTTCAATTGGACATATTGAAATTTCTGATTCTCATTTTTTGTACGCTTAAATCGTTTACAGAATAGTATTTTACTTTTAAAGCATCTGTTGTATCCATAACTATCTCAAACCTTTATTAAATCTAAGCAACTTTATTTCATTCACATATATAAAAGCATCGATACTTTGAAACCATACTTTTCAAGCACATGATTTTGAATTTGTTCATAAGCAGCTTCACTCTATACATTTATTAAGTCCATTTCATAAATATAAAACTACAATCTAATATGCCTTTTCTATATCCGGTTTCTCCATCAAGCATACCCCCTCCACATGTCCGCTCCACGGGAACATGTCCACAGGTCTTATTCTCTTCAACTCATATCCGCCGTCTGCAAGTATTCTAAGATCTCTTGCGAGAGTCGCGGGATCGCAGCTTACGTATACTATTCTGCGGGGGGACATTTTGAGCATTGTGTCCAGGGCTTCTTTGGCGCAGCCCTTTCTTGGAGGATCGACCACGATCACATCGGCTTTGTCCTGATCATAAAGCTTAGGCAGTATTTCTTCCGTTCTTCCCGCATAAAAAACTGCGTTGTTCATCCCGTTAAGCCTTGCGTTTACCCTGGCATCTTCGATTGCCTGAGGTACTTCTTCGATTCCGTAAACTCTTTTCGCCCTCTTTGCCATGGAAAGAGATATAGTTCCTATTCCGCAGTAGAGATCCCAAACCGTTTCTTCTCCGCGCAAGGATGCGTACTCAACAGCGGTTTTGTAAAGCTTTTCCGTTTGAATCGGATTGACTTGATAAAACGACCTTGCTGAGATTTTAAATTTAAGACCGCAGAGCATATCTTCAATAGTATCATCTCCCCATATAAGCCTTGTTTCATCTCCCATTATTACATTGGTGGTGCTGTTATTGATATTTACGCTTATTGATTTTATGCCCTTTACAGCTGAGCTTAATTCTTTTGCAAGTGCAGCTAACGCCGGCTTAAGCCTGACAAGCTTTTCCTCGCCGCTTTCTCCTTTAAAGCTGTCAGCCCCCGACATATTTGCATTTGACCTTTTGTAAAATTTACTTTTTTCTTTTGAAAATCTGTCAGACTCTCTCTTTCCTCCGAGATTTAACACAGGACATACCAGAATATCTCCTGTAAAAAAGCCCTTTTTAATAACTACATGCCTTACCAAGCCGCTCTGTGTGTTTTCATCATAGGCGCTTATTTTATTTCGCTCCATCCAAGCGGATATTATTTTCAGAATCTGCTCATTCTCAACCGCACCTATTTGACAATCGTCAATCTGCACTATCCTGTGACTGTGTCCGGCATAAAAGCCGCTTATAATATTTCCGTCCTTATCCGTTCCTATAGGAAACTGAGCCTTATTTCTGTAACGGATAGGATTATCCATTCCTATTATGGGTTCGCAAATTTTATCTATAAAATCCCTATCGAACTTTCCTATTCTTATAAGATTATTTTTTACTTTGTTTTCTTTATAACGGAGCTGCTCTTCATAAGAAAGCGCTTGCAGACTGCAGCCTCCACATTGTCTTGCCGCCTTACAAAAGGGTTCTATCCTATGCTCCGAAAGCAGCTCAATTTTATTCAGATGACCGTAAGCATATGACTTTTTCACCTTTGTAACCGTCGCTTCGACAGTATCTCCTATAACCGCATCCTTAATAAAAACAGGAAAGCCGTCAGCTTTGCCGACGCCTTCCCCGCTTTCTGAAAAATCCGTTATTTTTACCTGTATTACATCATTCTTTTGAAGGGTCATCCTTACTTTTCCTTGATCTGTCGTTGATACTGCTTATATTCTTTCTTGAGCTTGCTTTTTGAGCGGAAAAAAGAACCTCGTTAATCCTTTTTTCCTCTTCTTTTGCGTACTTTTCGCTTATGGCTATTTCCTGCTGCTTTATCTCTTCCTCATATCTTGCTCTGAGCTCAAGAAGAACCTTTTCCTCTTCCTCTATTCTCTTTGCTTCAAGCAAATCTATTATTGAAAATTTCTCGGACTCAAACGCATCGTGTGTTTCGTGGCGTATAGCCCTTATAGTAAGCTCTTCTTCCGTATAAGGCTCATATCTGAAAGCAATGATTGAAAGAGCCGCAATATGAACATTTAAAGTGTATTCCCTTTCGTCACGAGGTGAATGAACAGGTTCTATAGGAATATCTCTGTAAATCTGACCGGAGCCTCCATATCTCACCTGATCCGTATTCAATATTTCATAATATCTTCCGTCTCTTGAAGTTCCGATCTTCAAATCTCTGTCTATGCCCGCCATGTTGCAGACAACATATATATATTCGCCGTTTCCGTCCGAACGCACAAATGCCATATAGCCATCCTCGGAAGCTATGGAATTTATCCATTCAAAGCCCTCCGGCACATCGTCCGCTGCAAAGAGAGCAGGATTTTCAAGGTAAAGTCTGTTCATTTCTCTTATCAAACGTCCTATATGTTTTCCGCCCTCTCCCTTAAAATCACTGAAGCCTCGATAAATCATTTTTCTTCCCGGATGCAGGTACAAATACGCAATGGCAAATCTCGCATTTGCAGCCTTTGCCCAGTCCTCGCCCGGCATCATATCCAGCATGGGCTTCAAACCGCCTATATCCTCATGAGAAAACGCCAGTATAAACCTTTCCGTATATTGATATATCATGGAAAAGGTAAGTACATTGTGCTGTGACGCTCTGAACAGCGGATCGATCTTTATATATGAAAAGAAATCTCCCGACCAGCCGTTATTCCATTTAAAATCAAAGCCCAGACCTCCCTCTGCAAGTGATCCCGTTATTGAAGGATAATTAGCAGTTTCCTTACAGATCATCAAAAGTCCGGGATCCTTTTTAAATACCATTGTATTCAACGCACGGATAAATTCATCGGCTTCCAGATTTTCACTTCCGCCGTATATATTGGGAGTCCATTCGCCCGCCTGCTTGTCGTAATCAAGATAAAGAATTTTTGAAATGTCCGGAAGCCTTAAGCCGTCTATATGAAAGGTATCCAGCCAATAAAGAGCGGAAGACAAAAGATAATTTTGAACCTCTTTTCTGCCGTAATCGAAAACTATATATTCGGATCCCTTTCTGAACCCTCTGGAATCTCCATATTCATAAAGGGGAGAGCCGATAAATTCCTTAAGTGCAGGATTATCCTTTGAAAAAAATGTTGCGGGAAAATCCAATAAGACTCTAATATCCGCCTTGTGCAGTCGGTCAACAAGCTTTGCAAACTGCTTTGCAGTACCAAGAGCGGAATCAACCGCAAAATATCCCTGTATGGAATAAGGATCGTCCTGCATGTGAGCCTGAACCGGTGTAAGCTCTACGGCATTAAAATTTGATTCAACCAAATACTCCGTCAAAATGTCGGCTATGGATTCATAATCATACATACCGCCATGATCGATATTGAATTTCTCAAGTGAAAGCTCGCAGATTGCAAGCTTTGCGTCCCTCTTGGAATATTCCTTTCGCTTTAACAGCCATTCGTTATCGGTCCAATTATATTTTAAAGGTTTTCCGACAACCGCCAAGGATCTGTCTTCCTCAGATAATTCGGTTGCAAACGGGTCGGCTTTTAAAAATATATTTCCTTCATGTGTTTTTATTTCATATTTGTATACCGCACCCTCTCCCAGTCCGGGTATAAAAATCTCAAACAGTCCTATTGCGTCGGACATACGCATCTGGTGTACTCTTCCGTCAAAATTATTAAAGTCTCCGACTACGCTCACTCTGGAAACAAAGGGAGCCCACACACAAAAATTTACGCCCTCTATACCGTCTCTCTTTATTACATGAGCACCGAGCTTATCATATATCGAATAATGTACCGCACCGGAAAATTTAATTGCGTCCTCTCTTGTCAGAGTCGGGTCAAAAGAATAAGGGTCTCTTATTCTAAATATATCTCCGCTCTTATCCGTTATCTCCAGCTTATAATCATCACTGCCCTTTGAATATGGAATAAGAGCCGCAAAAAATCCGCTCTCGTCGGCAAGCTCCATCTCATAGTTTTTTTTGTTTTTTCCGTCTCCTATAAGCACCGATATCCTTTCGGAGTCCGGTCTGAATGCCTGTACAAGGTATGAATTTCCTACCTTATGCGCACCTAAGATACGGTGAGGATCATTTCCGTCGGAATAAACAATTTCCTCAATTTCGGGCCAATTCATAAGTTTGTACAGTTTCTTATTCATGCTTTTACCCCTTCATTATTTGAGACTGTGTATAAAAAGTCCGCTGAGCAGCTTCGGTTCAAACCAGGTGGATTTCGGCGGCATAAGTAAATTTGAGTCCGCTACCTTAAAAAGCTCCGAAATAGACGTCGGATAAAGAGCAAATGCTATTTTACAGTCCGTTCTGCATCTGCGCTCAAGCTCCTCCAATCCTCTTATTCCTCCTACAAAATCTATTCTATTATCGGTTCTGGGATCCTTAATTCCCAGTATCGGAGCAAGCACTTCGTTTTGCAATATGGAAGCGTCAAGTCCTTCAACGGGATCGTCGCTTAATATATCCGCACGGGCAGTCATTTTGTACCACTTACCGTCCACAAAGAGTCCCACTTCTCCTTTTGATTTCGGTTTGACAGCAGAAGAAACCCCGCTTATATCATATTTTTTTGAAACCTCTGCCAAAAAATCTTCCGTACCAAGACCGTTCAAATCCTTAACGACTCTGTTATAGTCCATAATTTCAAGTTCATCATCCGCAAAAAGAATACTCAGGAAATAATCGCTTTCACGATTAGATCTTCCCTCCTCTCTTCTTTTTAAGCCCACCTTGACGGCGGAAGCACAGCGATGATGTCCGTCAGCTATATAAATTGCCTCCGTGTCGTTAAAAGCCTTTGTAATTCTTTCTATTTCATCATCATTATCTATTACAAATATCCGATTCTTTGTTCCGTCCTGACCCTCAAAGCTTACAAAAGGCTCTCTTTTGGAAATCTCGTTTATAAGCCCGGAAAGATCTTCTCTTTTTCTGTAACACAGAAAAATAGGTCCTGTTTGGGCGTCCAGAATATCAACATGCCTTATCCTGTCCCTCTCCTTTTCTTCTCTTGTGTTCTCATGTTTTTTTATAATACCGTTTACATAATCGTCAATTGAAGAAACGGCAGCTATTCCTCTTTGAACTCTTCCTTTAAAATCCTGCTCATACAGATAAAAGGACTCCTTCTCATCCTGAACATATTTTCCTTCGGAAATTTCTTTATTTAATTCGTCTCTTCCCTTTTCGTATACTTCCCTTGCATACATGTCATAATCCTCGGGAAAAAAAGTCTCCGGTCTGTCAATGGCAAGAAAACAGCCCTTGTGCGACAGCACATAGCTTCTTGCCTCTTCTTTATTGAACACGTCATATGGAAGCGAAGCTATTGTAGAAGTAAGATCTTTTCTCGGTCTTAATGCCTTGAATGCTCTGATATCCGCCATTGAAATCTCCTGATTTTACCTTAAATACTGTGGTTGAAGTTATTTATTGATATTTTAATTATAACCTTTATAAAGATATATGTCATCCGTGATAAAAAGAATCCTGTATGAAAGCTTTGAGTAAATCCCCTCAGTCTGAACCTGAGCGCAAAAACAATATAATACTTAAAGTGAGATGACCTCCTTTAGTTAAACCCGTGATCTAACTAAAGGAGGTCATTTTACTAAGCCGGAGTTTTAATTCAAATAATTTTAATTACATCCCGTTATATCTATCTATCAGATTTCCATAAAGCTTTGAAAATTTTTCAAAGCTCCCGTCTGTAAGATCTCCCAACTGGATATCCGTCTCTGAAAGAGGCTTATTGTTCTCTACTCTTTCTATGATTTTCTGTACTTCGACCTTAAAATCCGCAGCTGCATCCGCAAAATCATCAACCCTGTTGAAAGTAGGATCAAAACCCTCTTCTTCAATCTTACTTTCATCCTTTATAAGTTCTGTAAAGTCTGCGATTTTCTTGGCAAATTCATTGTAAAGAGGTTTAATATTCGTAACATCAAGCTCCGTAATATTTGCAGAAGTAATATTCTCATCTGCATAAAGCACACTGCTGATCTTAGCTGCCAGATTCATCATTTCCAGCATTGAAGACCTTATTTCATATCCGTTGTTCTTGAGGTCCTCAAGCTCCTTGGCGCTGCGCTTCTCGGCAACTATATCAAGCTCATTTGCAAAGACGCTTGCATCGGTGTAATAGGTTTTGAGAAGCGGATAAAACTCCGCATGAATTTCCTTGGCCTTTGCATAATCGTCGTCCGCATATCCCTGCTGATTGCCGTATGCCGCAGCGGAATCTATAAGCTCCATAAGCCTTCTTGCAGTCGGACATATCGCTGCCGCAGCTGCATCAAGCTTTTCATATCCTGTCCCCTGCTTTGCCTGCTCTTCAACATTATCAATAAGCTCATAGTCATATTCGGAAAATCCGTATGATGTATAAGATTCGCCCTCTACAACCTCAAACTCCTCGGTATCCTGAACGCCTTCAAAATAGTAATCTATACGCCTTTTAAGACTTCCGCTTACCATTGAGTTATATAGGTCTACGTAATTATTATACGCCTCCGTACTTGCCACACCCGTGTCGGAAGCTGCATCTCCAATCTTTTCAGCAGCATCATTCACACCCTTGGAAATCATTTTTTCCGCCGATGAACAGCCCGAAATTACGAGTGCCAACATTACTGCACCCAATACCGCTAATCTCTTTTTCATAATCCCTCCTATTATTGTTTTTATTTATTCGAGCAATGAGACAAATATGAACTTGATTGAACCCGCTCAATTTGAGACATTGGCGAATGCCCTGGTAACGATAGCTTTCACTTTTTTGACTTTATTCCTTAACGGAATGTCATTTTTAATTCTTTTCCTCAAACCGTAAATAAAGAGTGTTTGCTTTTTTCGTAAATTCTTAATTTATTATACCGTATAAACTGAATTTCGGTACATAAAAGAATACACTTATTTTACAAACAACTCATCAATTTCTTTCCTGTTATAATCCAAAATCCATTGATTAAAACTTTTCCACCTTATCTCTTATCACTCTTATGTTTATGACACCTTCAATATTCCTGAGCTTTTCCACCAGACTGATGTCTATATCATTTTCGATATCCATGAGAGTATATGCGTATTCTCCCTTTGACTTATTGGACAGATCGGAAATATTGTAACCGAGCTCGCTTATAAGCGCCGTAAAATTGCTGATCTTGCCCGGATTGTTTTTGTGAATAATTCCGATTCGCGGGCAGTTGCAGGCGCCGAGATCACAGCCCGGCATATTTACGCTGTTGGTTATATTTCCGTTTTCAAGAAAATCTCTTACCTCCTGTACAGCCATAACTGCGCAGTTCTCCTCCGACTCCTCAGTCGAAGCTCCCAGATGAGGTATTACAATGCAGGACTTTTGACCCATGATACCCTCGGTCGGAAAGTCCGTTATATATTTCCCTATTATTCCGTCATTGATTCCCGAAATGATATCGGCTTCGTTTACCAGAATATCTCTGGAAAGATTGATGATCACCACACCGTCTTTCATTATGGCTATGGCTTCTTTATTGATCATACCCTCCGTACTTTTTATTGCAGGCACATGAACGGTTATAAAGTCACAGCTTCTGTAAATTTCATTTATATCTTTTATATGTTTTACATCTCTCTCTAGACTCCAGGCGGCATTTATTGAAAGAAACGGATCGTAGCCGTAAACCTCCATTCCGAGGTCGGTGGCTGCGTTTGCAACCCTTACTCCTATTGCTCCGAGTCCGATAATCCCCAGCTTTTTTCCGGCGATTTCATTACCCGCAAATCTTTTCTTTTCCTTTTCGGTTTTTGCGGAAATATCTTTTTGATCCGAATTTTCTTTTACCCATTCAATTCCGCCGATAATATCCCTGCTTCCGAGCAGCATAGCGGCAATGGCAAGCTCCTTTACGGCGTTTGCATTTGCACCCGGCGTGTTAAAAACCACAACTCCTTTTTTTGCACATTCTTCAACGGGAATATTATTTACTCCCGCTCCCGCTCTTGCCACGCATTTTAAATTTGCGGGGATTTCCATTCCGTGCAGATCGGCGCTCCTTACAAGAATCGCATCCGCTTCATTATCGTTTTCAACCCGCTCATATTCATCACTGAAGCCTTCCAAACCCGCCTTTGCTATGGCATTGTAGCATTTATATTTATATGACATAAAACCCTTCTCCCGCTTCCCGATATTATTTGATCTTAACAGCTATACTCTTGTTTATGAGTGCAAATTCTTTTTTTCAAAATCTTCCATGAATTCAACCAGCTTATAAACGCCCTCCTTGGGCATTGCGTTGTATATTGAGGCTCTCATTCCCCCTACGCTTCTGTGTCCCTTTAAGGAGCTTAAGCCTGCCGAAGCCGCTTCCTTGACAAATTTATCATCAAGTTCATCGGAGCCCGTGATAAAAGGCACATTCATAAGTGAGCGGTCTTCTTTTCTGACCGTTCCCTTAAACAGTCTGCTCTTATCAAGGAAATCATACAGTACGGAAGCTTTTTCAATATTTTTCTTTTCCATTTCCTTAAGACCGCCATTATCTTTAAGCCACTTAAAAACAAGGGAGCATATGTATATTGCCCAACAGTTGGGCGTATTGAAAAGAGATCCGTTATCGGACTGAGTCTTCCATTTCAGCATGGTCGGCGTTCCCTTAAGCACATCATCTCTTATAAGGTCTTCCCTGATAACACTTATTACAAGCCCTGCAGGACCGATATTTTTTTGAACTCCGCCGTAAACAACGGCATATTTACTTATGTCCATTGGCTTTGACAGATAGCAGCTCGAAACGTCGGCTACAAGATCACGTCCTTTTGTATTTGGGAGCGTCTTATATTCCGTTCCGTAAATTGTGTTGTTTTGGCAGATGTATAGATAGTCTAAATCGTCTGAAATATCAAGATTCGAGCAGTCGGGAATATAAGAGTAGTTTTTATCAGAACTGTCTGCAAGCTTTATCGCCTCTCCGTAAATTTGGGCTTCCTTGTAAGCCTTATTTGCCCATTGTCCGGTTATTATATATCCGGCTTTTTTATTTTTCATCATATTCATGGGGATGGCTGCAAACTGCTGATACGCTCCGCCCTGTAAAAAGAGAACCTTATAATTGTCGGGAATATCGAGCAGCTCTCTAAAATCCTTTTCGGCATTTTTTATAAGCTCATCAAAATACTTTGATCTGTGGCTGATTTCATTTATGCTCATGCCACTTCCGTTATAATCAAGCATTTCAGCGGCAGCCTGCTTTAAGACCTCTTCCGGAAGAACCGCCGGACCTGCGGAAAAATTATAGACTCTGTTCATAAAGCTCCCCCTCTCTTTACTTTCAGACTGATAAATATTTTTACTATAAACTGGAATAATACCATAAATTTACGCATTTTTATAGTATAGAATCTCTTTTTACCAGGCTATATATGTTTTTAAATCATGCTTTTACGAGCCGTTTTTCAATATGTTGCAAGTTATGCTTTATTTACGCAAGCAATGAGCCGAAGTCTGAGCTTGCCTGAACCCGCATTACAGGTATACGCATTATATTGGCGTTCAAGATTTGAAAATAATATGTATATAGTTGTAGTACAGGTAAATTTCTCGGGAAATCCGTTGAATATCTTTCCTAAAATATCAGCAGTGATCTCAGCTGCTTTACTTTCGATCGGCGGTGCGTTGGGATACTATTTTTCTCATAATACGGAAAAGTAATATTTAACGCTTTCTTTAGTCGGCATTTTAATATCGATTATAACTTAAGCATTTAACATATAACCATCATTACCTAGCCATTCGACAAAATCTCAAGCAGACCGGGGCTCCTTCTCATTACCGGCATAAAATTAAAACCACCGGCTTAGTGAGGTGACTTCCTTAAGTTAAATCCTTCGTCCAACTTTTTGAGGTCAGTTCACAGTCGGTGGCTTTGATTTTGATTGGTAGATTTTACCTGGCTACGATATTTACAATTTTTCCGGGAACATAAATTTCCTTTATTACGCTTCCTGTCAGCTTATCCGCAATCGCTTCCCTGGCTGCCTTAATTGCGTCATCCTTTGAAACATCCGAAGCTACCCTTATCGTCGCCTTAAGCTTTCCGTTAAGCTGTACGGCTATTTCAATCTCCTCTTCCTTCATAAGCTCTTCATCGGCAGAGGGCCATGTATTGTTGAATACGCTTCCTTCTCCTCCGAGTCTTTCCCAAAGCTCTTCACTCAGATGAGGGATAAAAGGAGCTGTAAGCTGTGTAAATACCTTAAGCGTTTCCTTATCTACTCCGCTCTTTCCCGACAGTTCGAGAAGCTTGTTGTTAAATTCCATAAACGCCGATACGACCGTATTGAGACTGAAGGAAGTCAGCCTTGTTGAAACCGTATGTATGAACTGATGGCGTATTCTCACAAGCTCGTCGGTTTCCTTTACGTCCCTGTCCATGTTTTCATTTACAAGTCTCCAATATCTGGACAGGAAACGATAAACACCCTCTATTCCTCTATCATCCCACTCGGCGTCAAGATCGGGAGGTCCTACAAACATCTCGTAAAGTCTTAAAGCGTCGCAGCCGTAATCTCTGATAAGATCATCGGGAGATACGACATTTCCCAAGCTCTTTGACATCTTTACTCCGTTTTTGCCCGTGATCATTCCCTGATTAAAGAGCTTCTTAAACGGCTCGTCAAAATCAAGAATCTTTATATCATACAAAAACTTTGTCCAAAATCTTGAATATAACAGATGCAGAACGGCATGTTCAACGCCGCCTATATACATATCCACGGGAAGATATTTAGCCGCCCTTTCCTTTGATATAAGCTCCTTGTCATTATGGGCATCCACGTATCTTAAAAAATACCACGACGAACCCGCCCATTGTGGCATGGTGTTTGTTTCTCTCTTTGCCGGCTTTTTACAGCAGGGGCAGCTTGTATTTACCCATTCATCAATTGCAGCAAGAGGCGATTCACCCGTTCCGGTCGGTTCATATTTTTCAACCTCGGGAAGCAGCAGCGGAAGATCCGCTTCGGGAATCGGAACCGCTCCGCAATCCTCACAATGCACTATGGGTATAGGCTCTCCCCAATAACGCTGACGTGAAAATACCCAGTCGCGGAGCTTGTAATTTACCTTCTTATGACCGAAGCCTTTTTTCTCTATGAAATCCGGAACTTCTTTTTTAAGTATGGATGATTCCATTCCGTTCCACTCGCCGGAATTGATCATCGTACCCTGCGCTTCCGTATAGGCTTCTTTCATATCTTCTATTTCTTTACCGTCCTTTGAAATGACCTGTACTATGGAAAGGTCAAATTTCTTTGCAAATTCAAAGTCTCTGCTGTCATGCGCAGGAACGCACATTACTGCTCCCGTTCCGTAATCCGCAAGTACATAGTCAGCTATCCAGATAGGCAATTTTTCATTATTAAGAGGATTTATCGCATAGCTTCCTGTAAATACTCCGGTTTTTTCTTTATCCTGAAGTCTGTCTATATTGGACTTGTTTAGCGCCTGCTTTATATATTCCTCAACCGCACTCTTTTGCTCCCTGCTTGCAAGGCTTGCCGCAATAGCGTGTTCCGGCGCAATTACCATAAAGGTTGCTCCGTAAAGCGTATCGGGTCTTGTGGTATATACTGTCATATGATCTTCATCAGCCTTTTTCTCGGCATTCGACCAATCAATTTTAAAATCCACCTCCGCACCGTAGGATCTTCCGATCCAATCCGACTGCATCTTTTTAACCTTTTCAGGCCAGTCAAGACCCTCGAGACCTTCAAGGAGTCTGTCCGCATATGCCGTGATTTTAAGCATCCACTGCTTAAGGTTTTTCTTTGTAACTTCCGTATGACAGCGTTCACATTTACCGTCAACCACTTCCTCATTTGCAAGTCCCGTTTTGCATGACGGACACCAATTGACAGGCATCTCCTTTTCGTAAGCAAGACCTTTTTTGAACATCTGTACAAAAATCCACTGAGTCCATTTATAATACTCGGGATCCGTAGTGCTTAGTTCCATATCCCAGTCGTAAATAGATCCTATCTGCTTGATCTGCTCTCTTATGTTGGAAATATTCCGGGCTGTCGTGATTGCCGGATGTATACCGTTTTTTATGGCAAAATTCTCGGCAGGAAGACCGAACGCATCCCAACCCATAGGATGGATTACATAGTGATTACCGTTCATCATCTGATATCTGCTCCACACGTCGGAGATAACATAGCCTCTCCAATGTCCTACATGGAGTCCCGAAGCGGAAGGATACGGGAACATATCAAGACAATAATATTTGGGGCGGCTTCCGTCATCGACATTAAACGGTTTTTCTTCCCAATTTTTACGCCACTTAAGTTCAATTTCCGCAGGATTATACGGTTCGATCTTATTGTTTGCTGCCATTTGAATCTCCTTCTTTTAAAAGCTTGGGACAGGTTATTCTTCGCCGCCCTCTTCATCGGGCTCAGAAACATTATTGAAGCTTACGCCTCTGTTAATGTCGCCTTCGTGTCTTACGCCGAATTCATAATCATTTCCCGGCAGTGCGGCATTCAGCAGCACACCTGCTATCGCCGCTATTGCAAGAGATGTAAGAGTAATGTGTGTGCCTAAAACCTCAAAGGTTATTCCCTGTATAAAGCCGAGTCCTGACACCATTATAACAGCTACTATTATAAGATTTCTAGACTTTGTTAAATCAACCCTGTTCTCAACGACATTTCTTACTCCTATGGCTGATATCATACCATAAAGTATAAAACTTATTCCTCCTATAATTGCACTCGGCATGGTTCCTATGACACTTGAAAGCTTGGGTATAAAGCTCAGCACTATAGCGAATACTGCAGCTATTCTGACAACCTTGGGATCAAATACTCTTGAAAGCTCCAACACTCCCGTGTTTTCACCGTAGGTGGTATTGGCAGGACCTCCGAACATACCGGCAAAAGACGTTGCAATACCGTCTCCTATAAGAGTTCTGTGAAGTCCCGGATCTTCTATAAAGTTATTGTGAGTCGTAGCCGATATTGCGCTTATATCTCCTACGTGCTCCATCATGGTCGCAATCGCAATGGGCGCCATTACTATTATTGCCGATATGTCGAATTTAGCTATGAAGAACTGCGGCAGTCCTATGAAGCTTGCTTCTTTTATGGACTCGTAAGCTATTATTGCCGAGCCGTCGGCATTCGTAATTCCGAAAACTTCCTGGAATATTATAGCGCAGATATAGGATATTATCACACCCATGAGTATAGGAATTATTTTGAACATTCCCTTTCCCCATATATTAAATATTACCACCACAGCCAGCGCTATTATTGCAAGTACCCAGCAGTTTGAGGCGTTGCTTATGGCTGATCCCGCAAGGTTCAAACCTATGCATATTATTATAGGCCCCGTCACTACCGGAGGTAAAAACTTCATTACCCTCTTTACCCCTACAAACTTAATAAAAAAAGCCAGTACCACGTAAAGGCCACCGGCTGCAACAATTCCTCCGCATGCATACGGTAATTTTTCTCCGTAAGACATATCTGCGAATTTTCCGCTGTTTAAATTTGCTATTGTTTGGAAACCCCCGAGAAAAGCGAATGATGAACCCAAAAAAGCCGGAACCTTGAATTTGGACATTAGATGAAAGATAAGTGTGCCGAGCCCTGCAAAGAATAATGTTACCTGTACCGAAAGCCCCTCACCGTTAAAATATTGATTGACCAGTATCGGTACCAGTATTGTCGCCCCGAACATTGCGAATACGTGCTGTATTCCCAATATCATCATTTTGGGAACACCCAAAGCCGACGCATCAACTATTGCTTTATCCTTTTTGCCCATTTATTTCCTCCTTTTTTGCAAAAAAAAATCAGAGACCTGAGTCCCTGATCCGATATGCTCGCCACTGCGGCAAGCACTACCCAAGTGGAGACGGAGGGACTTGAACCCTTGACCCCCACACTGCCAGTGTGGTGCTCTCCCAACTGAGCTACGCCCCCGAAACCTGCGTCACCCGGACACATCTTTGCAATTGTATCACCTTTTTTTTATTTTGCAATATTTATTTTCTCTGAAAAATCGACATATTTTCGATAGACTCTTATTATTTTTTTGTTGATTTTTATTTACGTGAACAATGAACCGAAGTCCGAGTCCGCTCTAAATCTTTGCAAATGCCCAGGGAACGATAGTTGTAAGACCGTTAACTAAGCTTTTCCCATACGCCCTCATTCAAAAACTTTGCCGCCATTTTTTCCGCTTCACCGGCTATATCCTCGTCATAACCGATAAGCCGAAGCAGTTGTATTGCATTACGGGTTTTTGATTTGCCTTTTCTGATTTTATAATCAAAATGTATATCGCCGTTCTCAATAGATGAATCAAAATGATAATTATCATAAATATCTTCGAGTATTTCCGTCAACTCTCCGTCATGTGTGGCGGCGAAGCATTGTACATTGCTGTGTGAAAAGCTCTTTAATATCTGAGCCGACGCTGAGATCCTCTCAAGTGTATTGGTGCCTCTAAGCACCTCATCAATAAAACAAAGTATCCTTCTTCGACTCTTCTTTACAGCGTCCAAAATACGTTTGAGCGACTTTATTTCCACAATGTAATAGCTCTCACCCTCGCTTAGATTATCGGAAAGCGCCATGGAGGAATAAATATCATAGTAAGGAGCCTTATAGCTTTTGGCAAAAACCGTGTTGAAGCTTTGCGCCATACAGGCATTTATGGCTGTCATCTTCAAAAATGTAGATTTTCCCGAAGCATTGGAACCCGTTATAAGAATATTTTTTTCACAGCTTATGTTGTTGCTAATGCTGTTGCTTACGCCGCTGTCAGTCGAAGAGCTTGCAATAAGAGGATGATAAGCCTCTTCAAATATGAGTCTCTTATCCCTTTCATCGTCACTTATAAATTCCGGTTTACAATATTTTCCGGAAAGAGACGCTCTAAGACAGGCTATACTTAGTGAAGCTTCCGTAAATCCCGTTATCGAAATCATCTCGTCAACCTGCTTTTTATTGGAAAAAAGCTGTTTGTACATTGAATTGAACTTTATGAGATCTATATGCGTAAATATCTTTATATAATCAAAAATTATATCAAGGGGTGAACCGCTTCCAGAATTTTGAGAGCTCATAACCAAAAACGAACCTCTGAGAAACGGCTTCATCGTCTTTATATTATTTTCAAGACCGCTTGTCTCTTCGTTAAATAAACTTACGTATTCTTTCTTTTTTAACAAACCAAGCAGATTCTCAGAGCCCCTTATCAGCCTTATTACATATGAAAAAGTCGCAAGATATGGCGCCATTTCATTTTTCTTTTTATAGTACGTGAGTATATTGGCTATAATTACACCTATTGTGAGTACAAAAAAAATCTCAAACTTAAAAAAGCAGCCTGCCGCACACAGTATAAGCAATATCAAAGATATATAATCCGAATAACCTGACCGCCCCTTCTCGGATATAAGCACGTTAAGATGATCATAAACGGAATATTTTGATATCTGCCTCATATCCTCAAAGAAAAGCTGAGCCTTTATTCTCTCATTTTCATTTTTTTCAAAAAATTCGATATGCTCTTCAAAATTTCTTCTGAATTTTTCCGGATCTTCCTGTTCAAGAGCAATGTCGGGACAGCGGAGCATATTGTATAAAACCTCTTCACCGGCAGCGCTTCTGCAATAATTTATACGCGCAAAAACATTGTCCAGATCAAGATCCTTCCATGTAATATCATCTATCGAATTTGGAGTTTTATGCTGTTCAAAATATTTTGGAATATGCAGAAAGCTTTCAGAAGTATATTTTTTATTCGGGGCTTTTCCGAAGGAGTTTTTCATTTTATTCATGAAATTCCTTCGACTTATTTTTTCATTTCTAATTCCGAACAAAGCAAAAACAATCAGACAAGCCGCTATTACCGCTAAAAAAACAATTTGTTCCATTAAAAATTCCAATCATATTATTATTTACTGCCGCTTTGAAAGCTATTTTATTAAATGCTTTTAGTAACAGAAAATATTTGCTGTATAAAGATACAATGCTTCTTTGCTGAAAAGCTTTCAGCTGTATAAAGACATTTCAATTGAAAATCCTTTATATCGAGAAGCTTATACATAAAATTTTATCAACAGATAAGTCTTCCACAATAGCTACGCTTTTTAGCAGAGAAGCTTATCTGTAAAAATCCATACAGGATTTCATGAGCTTCGTAAACAGCACGGCAGTTTTATCCGCAGTTTCCTGTACCTCGGCATGGGAAAGAGGATTAGCTGAAATACCTGAAGCAAGATTGCTTATCAATGACACTCCTCCCACGGTCATGCCCATATGCCTTGCGGCAATCGCTTCCACCACGGTAGACATACCCACGGCATCTACTCCCAGTCTTTGAAGAAGTCTGATGTCGGCGGGAGTTTCGTAGCTCGGACCCGTAAGCTGGCAATATATTCCGGTTCTGAGCGGAACATTATTTTTAGCAGCCTGATCTTTTATCAGCTCACAGAGCCTTCTGCTGTATACCTCGCTCATATCGGGAAATCTGTTTCCGAACCTCTCATCATTTGCGCCGATAAGCGGATTGGGAGCAAATACGGAAATATGATCCGTTATGAGCATAAGATCGCCTGCTGCAAATGACGGATTTACGCCTCCTGCGGCATTTGTCAAAAACAGGGCTTCTGCTCCGAGTATTTTTAGAAGCCTTACGGGCATTACCACCTGTGATATATCATAGCCCTCGTAGTAATGGACTCTTCCCTTCAGTGCGGCAACATTTGTATTTCCTATCCTGCCGAATATCAATTTGCCGTCGTGTCCCTGAACAGTTGAAACGGGAAAACCCTCAATTACACTGAAAGGAATTTCCTCTTCAATTTCGATGCTGTCCGCAAAATTTCCCAGACCGCTCCCGAGGGTAATTGCGACCCTCGGGATGAAGTCCGTGATTTTTCTTATACCGTCCGCCGCTCTTTTAATTTCTTCATAGCCGGTTATTTCTTTGCTTTTTACAGCGGTCATATACGTCGATCCTTTATGAATGCTATTTTAAAAAGACTTTCTTATAATTCTTCTTTCCTCTTCTTACCAGTTTTCCGTCCTTGAAATCCTCTTTTGAATAGAAAGTCTTGAGATCGGAAATCTTTTCACCGTCAACGGTTACACCGCCCTGTTCAACGGCTCTTCTGGCATCGCCTCTGCTCGTATTAAGACCTGACGCAACAAGCAGCTGCTGAATATCAATCTTTCCTTCTTCAATTCCGCCTGTAAAATCGCCATCTTCAAGATAAGTCTTGGGAACAAGCTCGTCATCAATATCCGCTCCGCCGATAAAGAGCGATTTTGCTCCGGCTTCAGCCTTTTTAGCCTCGTCCTCTCCATGTACGAGCGAAGTAAGCTCTCTTGCAAGAATTTCCTTCTTTTCATTTATGCGTGAATCGTCCCATTTTTCAATTTCATCAATCTCTTCAAGCGGGAGGAAGGTCATCATGCGTAAGAAACGTATGACGTCCACGTCATCCACATTTCTCCAATACTGATAGAAATCGAAGGGACTCGTTTTATCGGGATCAAGCCAAAGAGCGCCGCCCGCAGTCTTTCCCATCTTGGTTCCGTCATGCTTTAAAAGGAGCTTTATGGTCATGGCATATACTTTTTCCCCAAGTTTTTTACGGATAAGATCCGTACCTCCGAGAAGGTTGCTCCATTGATCATCTCCTCCGAACTGCATATTGCAGCCGTAATCCTGATACAGCTTCAGGAAATCGTAGCTTTGCAAAAGCATGTATGAAAATTCAAAAAATGAAAGTCCGTTTTCAAGTCTGTTTCCATAGCATCTGGCTCTCAGCATCTCATTAACCGAGAAATGAGCGCCCACTTCACGCATAAACTCAAGGAAATTAAGATCTCTGAGCCAATCGGCGTTATTTACTATGGTGGCTTTTCCTTCTCCGAATTCAATGAATCTGCTCATCTGCTTTTTGAAGCATTCGATATTATGATCGATTGTTTCAATGGTCATGAGCTTGCGCATATCATCTCTTCCGGACGGATCGCCTATCATACCCGTTCCGCCGCCCATAAGAGCTATGGGTCTGTTTCCCGCCATTTGCAGACGCTTCATCATAAGCATCGCCATAAAATGTCCGACATGTAATGAATCTGCAGTAGGATCAAAGCCGATATAATATACAGCCTTACCTGTGTTAATAAGTTCTTTAATTTCTTTTTCGTCCGTCAGCTGCGCCAACAGTCCTCTTGCTACAAGTTCGTCGTAAATCTGCATAGCTTTGCTCCTTTCAAATTATCGTTTTTTATTTATTACACTCTTCAGACAAAACCGCTTAGTCCGCCGAGATATAATCGCTGATCATTGCACGGGAATAAGCTCTTAAAAAATCTAACCTTTACCGGCTACTCCGCCTGTTCAAACCCGCTTAAAATACTTTCCAGGGCTTCCTCATATTTGCTTTCATTTCTAAGCTCCGTGTACAAAATATCGGAAAGCTTTTCTTTTATTTCCTTATTTTCGTAAAGCTCCGACACATAAAGCTCGTGTCTCTTGACCTTTGCCGCAAAGCTTAGGTATGCCCCGGCAGCTTTTGCATATTCCGCATAGGTTTTATACTCGCTCTCTCCGGAAGATCCTTCCTTTACCGGCTGATAAGCGGTAGCTATGTCAAATAATGCAAGCTCGTGGCTGCCGATAAGATAAGAGATAAGCTCCATACACGCTTTCCGTGTATTTTCGTCCTTTGCCGTAACTCCGAGATACCCGCTGTAAAGGGTTTTTATTCCCTTACCGGATACAGGCGTCATGTAGGCTGAAGTTTCGACGCTTTCAAGCTCTTCGTAATATCCGTCCGATGAATCCGAAACATATCCCGCAATATTTTTGTTTTTATAATCCGAATGCATACTCTCATAATCCGAATACACATTTATATAACCGTTTTCACAGGCTGAAAAAAGCTTTTCCAATGCTTTTTTCGTTACATCTCTATCGGGCTTGAATTCATTATTTTTAATAAATGAAATATCTTTTGCAAGTTCGTTTGCAGCTTCTATATAAAAGCTTTCAAACAGATCGGAGACATCCGCCGTACCTATAAGTGCAATATCCTCTTTTTCCTTTACTATTTCAGCAATTTCCAATAATTCATCAATTGACGAAAATCCTTCAGCAGCGTTTTCTTCAAGCAGCTCCTTATTATAATAAACAACGGAATTAACACTCAAAAGAGGTACTCCGTATACGGAATTATTATCGCTCACCTGAGAAATAAGGCTTTCATAAAAATCATTCTTATCTATTTCAAATTCTTCAAAATAAGAGTCAAGCGCCGTCAATGACGATATAGAGCCTTTAATGCCGGAAGCGTCCGTAAGAACCATATCGGGAAGGCGGATTTCATTATCCTCACTGTTATAAGCCGCCCAATCAATCGCAGCCGCCCTTACAAGCTCAACCTCTATGCCGTAATCATTCCCGGCATTGAAAACCCTTATAAGTCCCTCAAGACCCTCCGCCTTATCCATGTCAAGATCATACACAAATCTAAGGCTTATGGGAGAAATATCCTTTAATTTTTTCTGCTTTATGAGCTCACCGATGGATGAAACACTCTCTTCTTTTTCTTCCTCTGATACCGAAGAAGAAGCATTTTCAGCTTTTGATACACAATTCGTCAAAAAGAAAATGCACAGAATAAAATTAAGCATTAATATACTGTATTTTAAAGCGGGTTTCAATATTTTTTTCATGCTTTCTCCCATAAAATCAAGACAATTCGCCATATTAGTAATCAAAATTCCTTATATGTAACCGCTATGAACGTCCTTTATATAAAATACCTCATATGCCTTCATATATAAAGCCTGTCTTCCTTTTTTCTGCAAATAATCGGTTCGATATAAACTCCTCTTCCGTCATCTCCGGAAAGGTAAGTTTCCAGCCTGTGAAGCTTATATACGCTTTTTTCAAGCTCGGAAGGATATTTGGGATCATCAAATCTGTCCCTGTCACTGTCCTTTATATATTTGTAAAATGCTCCTATAAAAAGACCCGGCTTTATATTATCCTCGCTTCCCGATTTTAAAAGCAGCTCATATTCCGAATTTAAATATCTTTTTGCCTCATATACAAAGGGTCTTATATTTATTTCTTGTGATCCCGCCTTGCCTTCCTTTTTTACTGTTATATTATCCTTCAACATAAATCCGTCAAAGGCTTCATTTAAGCTGTCATCGGAAATATCTTCTTCGTCAAAAATCTTTTTATTGAAAGCCACTCTCCATCTGCACGCTGCAACAGCCGCCATAGCTTTTTTATCGCTTTTTGAAAGCAGCTTCGCATCCGATATGCTTATTCCTTCATTGCACACCTTATTAAGACGATCTATCAATTCATTAAGTTCGGACTCCGAAACATATTCATTATAAGAAGCCGTCAGATTTTCCTTATTACCGCTATACTTATTCGAAGTCGAAGATAAGGCTGTGAGCCTTATATCCTTGAATGAATTGATATTCATATCCATATATTCTCCGTCAGAGGTTGCTCCTACGGAAAGGGGATGAGCAAAGCCTATCTGCTGCCTCGGAGAAAAGCCTCCGGTATATGCGACGTCGATACCCGCTCTTCTTATAGCCTTTTGAAAATATCTGAGTACGTCAAGGTGTCCGATAAACCTTATAGGACCGTGCTTTGAAAATTTAAGTCTGAGTCTGAACATTTTTATTATCAAAATCCTTCATGCAGCAACCTGTCTTGAATGAAGCCGCTCCGCAGCCTTCACAGCCGTCACGGCAATTTACGGAAACCGTCTCATTTTTAGCCTTCTCCCATTCCCTATAAAGATAGTCTCTGCTCACACCGCAATCCAACATATCCCACGGGAAAATCTCATCTTTTTCTCTTTCTCTGATCGTATAAAAAAACGGATCCGTTCCCGTTTCATTAAACGCCTCCTGCCATTTTCCAAAGTCAAATCCCTCCGACCAGGCGTCATATATGCAGCCTTTTTCATATGCCTTTAATATAAGCCTTGAAAGCCGTCTGTCTCCTCTTGCGAACACTCCCTCCAAAACGCTTGCGTCGGACATATGATACGAATAATGAATACGTTTTTGGTTGAGCTGCGAGCTGATACCCAGCTTTACTTTTTTTACTTTTTCAATATATTCTTCCCCTGTTGCCATTTTAGCCCATTGAAACGGGGTAAACGGCTTGGGTACGAAGAACGACGAGCTGGCGTTTACTTCAATCGACCGCCCCCTTCTCTTTTCCTTTGGAACGCTTTCAAAATATTCGGCGCATATTTTGTTGGCTATATCTCCTATCCCTGCAAGATCCTCATCGCTTTCGGTAGGTATTCCGAGCATAAAATACAGCTTTACCTTATTCCAGCCTCCTATAAAAGCTTCACGAGATCCCCTCAATATATCTTCTTCGCTTATCCCCTTATTTATTACATCTCTGAGTCTTTGAGAGCCTGCTTCCGGAGCGAATGTAAGCGAACTCTTTTTGATATCCTGAACCCTGTTCATTACGTCAAGAGAAAAGGAATCTATCCTCAAGGACGGCAGCGAAATATTGATATGACGCTCACTGCAATAATCTATAATATAAGTTATCAGCTCATCAAAAGCCGAATAGTCGCTTGAACTCAAAGAACTTAAAGTTATTTCATCATGCCCCGTATTTTCCAGCATCGTTATGGCATATCTTTTAAGCACATCAACGCTTCTCTCCCTAAAGGGCTTATAAAGCTGACCCGCCTGACAAAATCTGCAATTTCTTATACAGCCCCTTAATATCTCCAAAACGATACGATCCTGCGCCGTTCTTATATAGGGTACAACGGGAAAGAGCGGATAATATGCGCTGTCAAGGTCTTTAACCAGCTCCTTTTTTATTACCTTAGATACATCGTCATAAATCGTTTTTATGCTGTTTACGGTACCGTCCTTATTGTAATAAATCTCATACAGCGACGGTACATAAATTCCCGGAATTTTTGCCGCTTCACGCAAAAATTCACGCTTGGATCTGCCCTTTGACCTCATTTTTTTATAAAGATCAATTATTTCTCTGTATCTTGTTTCTCCCTCTCCTATGTAAAAGAAGTCGAAAAAATCTGCAACAGGCTCCGGATTATAGGTACAGGGACCTCCTCCTATCACAAGAGGATATTCCCAGTCATTTCTGTCGGAGGACAAAAAAGGAATTTCCGATAAATCAAGAATTTGAAGAATATTGGTATAGCAAAGCTCATATTGCAGGGTTATTCCGAGAAAATCAAAGTTTTTTACGGGCTCCTGAGACTCTAAAGCGAATAGAGGTATTCCCTCCATCCTCATCAGCTTATCCAAATCAAACCACGGCGAATAAAGCCTTTCACACCATACATCGTCCCAGGAATTGAACATTCCGTACAAAATCTGTATTCCGAGATGAGACATTCCTATATCGTACACGTCGGGGAAGCACATTATAAAACGCACATCAACCGAATTTTTGTCCTTATAGACAGCCCCTACCTCATTTCCTATGTACCTCTCCGGCTTCTCTATCGATAAAAGCTGCTCATCATTAAGAGCAAGATTTTCATTCATAAAATTTCCGTATTGCGATTATCCTACTGCGTCTCACCATTTTTAAGCTATAAGATTCATACTTGCGATTAACAAGACAATATATGCACCCGATTATTCATGAAACGCTCCGTGTCTGTTTACACCTCCGAAGTAATGGACTTAGGCGTTGTTTTTTGCTGATTTTTAAATTTATACATTCTGGCATCCGCTATAAGAAAAACGTCGTGAGCCCTTGCTCTATTGTCTGAACCGACCTCATGTCTAAATGAATATCCGTATGCTACGCCATATAAATCATTGCCGTCTTTTTTGCCGACAGCTGCATATTCGTTCTCAAGCTTATTTAAAAGCCGTCTGATTTTATTTTCATTGGTATCTTCAATAATCAGTATAAATTCATCTCCGCCTACCCTCGCTTTATAGACATCCTCGTTAAAAACTCTATT
>CAUVOD010000030.1:0-27449 GCA_963553525.1 uncultured Lachnospiraceae bacterium
ACATAAGGATTGTACTTAATATTACTACCTCGTCCTGTGCCTCTGTTCAAGGTGAAATTTTTGCACCTTGAAAGTTCTTCAACTTCTTGAGTTGTCAGCCTAAACATAAAATCTTCGCCTTCAAACTTCTCGATGTTGTTCTTGACCTGTCTGTTGAAATTTTTCGTTTCATACCCATAAATCTCTGCCAGTTCAAAGTCAAGCATAACTTTCTGTCCCCTGATGATGTAAATTTTTTCTGCAAGGGATTCCTGATTTACAAGCATAATCTTGTCTTTTTTATCCATCTTTTCTACCATCTTCCTCAAATCTCTAAACAATCTCCACCTTGTCCCTATCATAAACATAAATCCTGTCTATGACTTCGTTGATCCAGTCTAAAACAAGCTCTCCTTTTGCTACCGCTTCTCTTAGCCTATCAACATTAAGGTTATGTCCTGAAGATGTATTTTCTTTTAAGATCACAGAAGGCTTTTAGTCATGGTTATATTTGTTTTTACATAAAGAGTTTTATAATCTCACTTTCATTAAAATCACACTATTTTTCACTATAAAACCGAATTTATTTACGAAAGCTAAGTTTAAATATACTTCCTTTCGGAGTATTGTCGCTTACGCTGACCTCTCCGCCCATTTTACCGACGACGTCCTTGACAAGAGCAAGCCCTACGCCGTAACCGCCGCTTTCACGGCTCCTTGACTCATCGACTCTGTAAAACATATCAAAAATAAATTTCTTCTGGTCGTCACTTATTCCCTGACCGCTGTCTTTGACCAAAATATTTACATTCAAGTCATCTTCTTCAATTTCGATTTCACATAAACCGTTTTCATCGGTATATTTAATCGCATTGTCTATAAGGTTGAATATTGCTCTTTCAAGCAGCACGTCGTCCGTTACAAGCTTTGCGTCCGCTCCGGTGATATTTATACGGATATTCTTTTGATTCGCCTTATCTTCTATATCGAGTACAATCTCTTCTATAACCTCTTTTACGGATACCACTTCTTTTCCTGCATTGTACTCTCTGCTGATAAACAATATGTCTTCGACAAGCTTTGAAAGCCGTATTATGCTTGTCTCGAGACTGTTTACAAATTTCCGTGTTTCGGGAGGAATATCCGTATTCTGTCGTTTATAAACGTCGATTCTGGTGAGTACAACTGCAAGGGGCGTACGAAGCTCATGAGCCACATTTATGCTGAATCTCTTTTGCTTATCATATCCTTCATATATCTTATTTAATGCGCTCTGAAATGACGACGACAGCTTGATTACCTCATAACTTCCCTTATCAATTACCATTGTTTCCTTTATTTCCGACAGATTATTGATATCAAGCTCATTTATTTTTTCAGTAAGCGTCCTTAAAGGCTTTAAGCTCCTGAGAATAATTAAATAAAATACCGCCCCGCCCGCCGCTATGGACAACACCATCACTACGGCGGCAAACACGCGATATTCAGTCATTGATTTGATTTGGGCTTCATCAATTACAAGGGTAAATATTTCATAACCGCTTACTCCGGAAACGCTTTCAGTTATCCGTTCTTCAAGACGTTTTGAAAGCTCCGCCTGTTTTCTTCCGATAAGAAAGCTTGATAGCAGCATCATTACGGAAAATACGACAATCGTGGATACAAGCAGCTGTGTAATAATGGATATCTTAGATATTTTTTTCTTTATCAATAATATATCCTCTCCCTATTTCGTTACGGATAATAGATATACCCATTTCCGCCTTAAGCTTTTTTCTGAGGGAAGACACATGTACTCTTACAGTTGTGCTGAACTCATTCATATCGTCTTCCCACACATGCTCTAGTAAATCCTCTTGTGACACAAAGCTTCCCTGATTGAGCAAAATATATTCCAAAATGCCCGTTTCTTTTCCGGTTAACTTAAGCTCTTTTCCCGATACGTACGCCTTTTTTGTTTTGGTATCGAAGCTCAGCTCTCCCGTTTTTAAAATAAGATCCTCCTGAACCTGGTGTCTTCTTAAAAGCGATCTTATGCGCGCTTCAAGCTCCGCAAAGTGGAAGGGCTTTACCAGATAGTCGTTTGCTCCCAGGTCTAGCCCCTTTACCCTGTCGGAAACATCGCCCCTTGCCGTTAAAATAATTATATTTACAAGCTTATTTTCTTTTCTTATACTTTCAAGTACGCAAAAGCCGTTCTTTTTAGGAAGATTGATATCAAGAACTATAAGGTCGTAATCATTTACCAGAGCGAGCTCTTCGCCCATATCGCCGCTGTTTGCGGTATCAACGGCATATGATGACAGCCTCAGCCCTTCAGCAATGCTTTCAAGCAGTTCCCTTTCGTCTTCCACAACGAGTATTCTCATCGCTTATCATGCCAGCCTTTCCATTCATGATACTTGTACATCTGAGCGCTCCTGTAGGACATGCCTTGATACATTGTCCGCATCTTATGCATTCTGCGGAATTGCAGTTTTTAACAGGATCAACCTGCATTTTACAAGCCCTGCTGCATGCCCCACAGTTTACGCACTTATGTGCGTCAAGCCTGTAAGAAAAAATAGCAATGGGATTAAAGAATGAATAAATAGCTCCCAAAGGACATACATATTTGCAAAACGGTCTGTATATCAATATTGAAAGAAGTATTGTCATTATGAGAATAACACTTTTCCATGCATAAATAAATCCTATTGCGCTTCTCATTGATTTATTAAGCAAAACAAGCGGTATTCCTCCTTCAAGAATTCCGACCGGACAAATCAGCTTGCAAAAATACGGCGACCCCTGCCCTATAACATCCACCAGGAACATAGGAAGTATTATTACAAAAACAAGTAAAATTACATATTTTAATTTTCTCAGATATTTATCCGCTTTAAATGTCTTTATTTTTTTAGGGAAAGGAATTTTGTACAATAAATCCTGAATAAGACCGAACGGACACAGATACCCGCAAACAAACCGTCCCATCAAGGCTCCGACTAAAAGCATAAAGCCTGCAACATAATAAGCCATCTTAAAGTTATAATTGCCTATTACAGCCTGAAGCGATCCTATCGGACAAGCACCCCTTGCTCCGGGGCATGAATAACAGTTCATGCCCGGAACACATAAATTCTTTGATTTTCCCTGATATATCTTTCCTGTTACAAAGCCTGTAACGTAACTGTTTGTGAGTAAAGCCCACAAAGCCTGTAGTCTATGTCTGTGCCATTCGCCCTTATTTTTCATATCATCCTATACCAATACATTCCATACAGATTCTGGTCGCTTTTGCCAAAACTACCGCCATTTCTCCTCTATATATACCGTATGCCATCATTCCGGCTGCGATAAACGGCAGTATGACTCTAAGTACCCTCATATACTTTTTGTCAAAATCTATATGTTTTACCTCTGCCTCTTTGCTTTCGTTTTTCATACTCATATCCGCCCTCATTTGGATTTCAGAGCTTCAAGTTCTTTCTCCACTATTTTCTTCCAGTCCTCATATGTGTGACTTCCGCTATAGGTTTCGCCTACAATATTTCCGTTCTTATCTACAAAAAACGTTTCGGGGAAAGCGGTTATTCCGTTTAATCTGCCGTTAAATCCGCTTTCATCGGGCTTCAGGAAGGTATATGTGGCCTTTGTTTTTTCCTGAAGTTTTCTTGCAAGCTCCATTATCGCCTCATCTTCGCTTCCGTCGGCGGGATTTACAACGTCCATAACTACGCCCACTACGTTCACGCCCTTATCCTTCATCTCCTGATGAAGCTTTTCAATATCGGGAATTTCAGCTACACAGGCGGTGCACCAGGTTGCAAATACGTTTACCATGGTAATATCGTATTTTTCAAAGTCTTTTTCCGTAAAAGAAGTTCCGTCGATACTTGTTGTATTGAGAGGTGCGATACTTCCTGCATCGGTTTTCTGTTCCATATTTCCGCCCTGCATATCATCTTCCTGCATGAATACGGATACCAGTCCCTGCATTTCCTTCTTTTCCGTAAGCGAAGCCTGGATATCGTTTATTTCTTTTATCTCGTCTTCTTCCGCCTCGGAATTGGTGCTTAAATAATATTTATACTTTCCGTCGCTGCTCTTTCCAAGCTCCTTATGGGTATCGCAGCGTGTTATCTCGGAAATCTCTTCCTCTGACATTTTAACGTCATACATACCGAAGGCGCCGAGTCTGAAAAGTCCCTTTTCCCAGTCTGCAAAGCCGGTTCCCTTAAGTCCGACCTCCGCGTCCTGCTGCTCCTTTGTCATGCGGCTCCATGTAAGAGTGGCGCATAAATGTACGTCGCCCTCCTGAAGCTGCTCGTCAGCCATCATGGCAACTTCTTTTTTATCCATCTTATCGGTGAGCGATTTGGGAAGCGTCAAGTCCGCTCCTAAATAGGGATATACATATTTGTCCTGGCTTTTTATTACATAGTCGGCGGGCTTGAAACTGCCATCCGCAGAATAAGCCATTTCTCCGGGAGCTTCCTCCGCAGACATTGAAGCTCCGGATTCTTCCGGTGCGCTTGAAGCCGCATTTTGTGAAGGTGCGGCTGCGTTGGAGCATGCCGTAAAGCTCATAAGCACGCATGAACTGAGCAACGCTGCTGTTAATAAAGTTTTTGATCTCATTTGCTGTCTCCTTTTTAATCTTAAAATTTTCAACTTTCAAGTTCAAATTTAATTTGTTGATGGGTACACTCTAGCAAAGGGGATGTAAAATTCGTGTTAAGAAAAAAACATTTTTAAAATTTTTTAGTAATAAGCTCAAGCTGCCGGAAATTATACCGGCAGCTCTGCTCTTTTAGAATATAACGTATAATAATTTATTATATATATAAGACGACTGGCTAAGACGGACTCTATTTACTTAAATCCTCAGCAAATTTTTCTACATCCGGATTGATTTTTCCATCAACATCTGATACGGCTATAACGGGAAGAGGACTTTGTAAAATCCGGTTCGCAGCATGCAGCTTTTTAGGATACTCATAGAACTGTCCGCCTTTAGGAAAATTGTTTTCCTGTTGCCATTCTTCAAATTCTTTAAGAAAACACTTGTGAGACGGCGGATTTACCCTTTCAAACAGGCTTTCATCAAGGAATCTTACCAATCTATATAAGCCATGGTATTCAGGAGTAAAACATTTATCAATTTTTTCTATAGGATAGCCCTGTTTTTGATATGCTTCACAGAGTTTTTGCAGGCATTCTCCTATTCCCGTCGCATCTTTTTTTGAAAGAGAAACGAAAAAACGAACATAATACTCCGCTATTCCGGTAAGCTTTTTCTTTGTCAAAAAAACTTCGGCTCTTAACGCCGCCTTCTCCAATCTTTCATCATCCTTATAAAAGATTGAATGGAATAGGTTGATTACATTTTCAGTATAAAAAGTGCCTTTCAGTAACGGCAATGTCTGCGGAACAAAGGATTGGATCACTGCAAAATCATTACAGGCAAAACAAGTAAAAATTCCTGTCAGGATGTTTCCCGTATAGGAGGTTCCGCTATGTGTAATTCCTCCCTTCAGCAAACAAGTCCTGCCGTTTTGCCAAAGTGCATTGTTCAATTTTTCAAAATCATTTTCACAGAAAGCGGAATAATAACCGAAATATCAGATTTTATCAAGAAGAAGGTCGATATATAATTTTGTTTTCAATATTTTGTCGGGAGAATCCTCATATTTTTTTAAATACTCTTCAAAAATCGTTTGATTCCGCTTTTCAAAATCCTGTATACTTTCCGGATGGGAGTATTCCCCCCATTTTTGATAATAATCCTCTCGCATTTTTCGGTATAATTTTATATATTCCTTCATAAAAACAGAACCTCTTATTGAAAGTTTCAAACTACGGAAAATACGCTTTACGAGTTTTCCTCATTACCTTAGTATTCGCCAAGATCTCAATCGAGTAAGCTCAAGCAAGCTCGGACTCCTTCACATTGCCTGTATCCTTAAAACCGATTGTAAACTTATTCTCTGTGATTTTAACAGGACTGATAAATCCCATCCAAATTGCGCTTTATTTCATCAAGAAATTCTTCCGAGTTGAGCACGGTAACGTCTTTTAAAGAGGTTATAAGCGCAAGATCCTTCGTCATCTTACCCTTTTCTATCGTAGAAAGCGTCGCTTTTTCCAGCTTATCCGCAAAGCATGAAAGCTCCGACGTTTTGTCCAGCTCGCCGCGCTTTTTGAGTGCACCGCTCCAAGCAAAAATGGTTGCGACGGAATTTGTCGAAGTTTCCTCACCCTTAAGGTGCTTGTAATAATGTCTTTGAACCGTTCCGTGCGCAGCCTCATACTCATAGGCTCCGGAAGGGGATACGAGGACTGACGTCATCATCGCAAGCGAGCCGTATGCACTTGAAACCATATCGCTCATTACGTCTCCGTCATAATTTTTGCATGCCCATATCATCCCGCCTTCGGACTTTATAATGCGTGCAACCGCATCGTCTATAAGGGTAAAGAAAAACGTAATGTTATTTTCTTCAAATTTGCTCCTATAATTTTTTTCAAATTCTTCTTCAAAAATTTCTCTGAATCTTGCATCATAGGTCTTCGAAATGGTATCCTTTGCGCCGAACCAAAGCTCTTTCTTTTCGGAAAGAGCGTATTCAAAGCAGGATCTTGCAAAGCTCCTGATGGAAGCGTCGGTATTATGAACTCCCTGTATTACGCCGGAAGAGTCAAACTCATGTATTACCTCCCGTATCTGTTTTCCGTCCTCCGAGGTATATACCAGCTCCGCAATACCTTTTGCCGGAACTTTTATTTCAACATTTTTATAAATATCGCCGTAAGCGTGCCTTGCAATCGTTATGGGCTTGACCCAATTTCTTACATGCGGCTCGATCCCCTTTACAAGAATCGGACTGCGGAAAACCGTTCCGTCGAGAATCGCTCTTATAGTACCGTTCGGAGACTTCCACATCTCTTTTAAGTTGTACTCCTTTACTCTGTCGGCATTGGGAGTTATGGTTGCGCATTTGACCGCAACCTTGTATTTAAGCGTGGCGTAGGCGGACTCCGCAGTCACCCTGTCGTTTGTTTCATCCCTATGCTTGAGTCCCAGATCATAGTATTCCGTCTTTAAATCAATATAAGGCAAAAGAAGCTTTTCCTTTATAAGCTTCCATAAAATTCTCGTCATTTCATCACCGTCCATTTCAACCAACGGATTCTTCATCTGTATTTTATTCATATCTCGATCATTATCCGATCCGCCCATGCGGTAATCGGATTTCCCTTTCTCCCCTCCGCTAAGGGGTATAGATTTATACAAGTCAGACTCTGTATAATTAAGCTGATTTAGTCAAAATTTAGTCAGAAAGGCTTTAAAGCGGCATAAATAAAGTAAACACAGCTTTAATGCTTATAAAAGTTTATCAAACAGCCATCTTTTAAAATCTGTTTTTCATCCTCAGTAAGAGCTCCAAGCCTAAGGGTTATTTCATTTACCTTATCGCCGTCTACGGCATATGCAGTTATATCAAAAGTTTTATCAACGGCTTTTCTGATATCCTTTACAAAAACCCATACTCCTTTTTGCAGAAGCTCTCCGTCGCCTGTAATAAAGGGCAGCATGCCCCAATTTATACAGTTGGAGCGATATCGTTTCGTGGCGTATTCCTCGGCAAAGTTTGCTCCCGCACCGAGGACTCTCTGACAGGATGCCGCCTGCTCTCTCGCCGAGCCGTCCCCGGGCTTTTTGGCATATATGGAGGAGGCTATATTGGTACTGTCAGGATCTGTAACGACTCCCGCTTTTTCCAGAGCTTTATATACTTTTTTTACTTCCTCCGAGTCTTTTGTGAGTAAAGATACCGCCTTTGCGGAAGGAACATATTCGGGATCTCGTCTGCTCAGGGTAAATTCGGCGAGTCTAAGCGGATTTGAGCGGAAGGATGAGGTCTCTCCCGACGGAATAAGCTCATCCGTCGTGGTGACGGGATCGTCTATGTGGGATACTATTTTTAATAGTATATCCTCCGAAAGCTCCTTCTGCTCTGGCCAGTCCTTTATGTTTGGACCGAACTCAAGTTCACAGTCAGGCTCTTCATGTCCGAAGCCGTTGTATATGCGGATATTATAAATTTTGTCGTCATAGGGATAGATATCGTCTCCCTCTTCCTCCGTGCATATATCGGTTGCTGCTGTAAGATAACCCTGATTTACGGCGGTTGCGGCGATACTCCTGGCATCCATAAGGGCTACGGCGGAGATTTGCCCCTCTCCGGGCTTTGAGCCCTCGCGGTTCGGAAAATTCCTCGTCGTATGCCTGATGGAAAACTCCCCGTTTGCAGGAGTTTCTCCCGCACCGAAGCAGGGGCCGCAAAAAGCTTCTCTGAATACCGCTCCGCAGCTTACAAGATCCGCAATGGTCCCGTTTGAAGCAAATTCCTTATACACCGGCATAGAGTCGGGGTAAAGTGACAATCTGAACTGACCGTTTCCGGTTTCCGCATTTTTTAATATCTTTGCGGCAGCCATAATATTGGAATATGTTCCTCCGGCGCAGCCCGCTATGATTCCCTGATCGGTATATATCCTTCCGTCAGGCTTTATTTTGGATACGAGATCCATTTTTACCTTTCCGTTAAGCTGTTCGTTCGCCTTTTCCTGAGCTTCTTTTAAATACTTATAAGGATCGCTTTTTATTTCATTTATGGGATAAGCGTAGCTGGGATGCATGGGAAGTGCGATCATCGACTCGATTTTTCCCAGATCAAGCTCAATATATCTGTCGTAATATGCACCGTCTTCAAGACTCAGTTTTTTATAGTCGCCTTTTCTTTTATGTACCTCAAAATATCTCTCGGTTTTTTCATCGGTTTCCCAAATTGACGACCAGCAGGTCGTTTCCGTAGTCATAACGTCGATTGCATTTCTGTATTCCTGTGAAAGCTGTCCTATTCCGGGTCCCGCAAACTCCATAACTCGGTTTTTTACGAAGCCGTTTTCATAGGTTGCGGCGCATAAAGCAAGAGCTATATCATGAGGACCTACTCCGGGCTTTATTTTTCCGCTCATATATATCAAAACAACCTCGGGTCTTGCCATGTCATAGGTCTTTCCGAGCAGCTGCTTTGCAAGCTCTCCTCCTCCCTCTCCGACAGCCATGGTTCCGAGAGCCCCGTAGCGTGTATGAGAGTCCGAGCCCAGTATCATCTTACCGCAGCCTGACATGACCTCTCTGTTATAGGAGTGAATAACCGCAAGACCCGGCGGAACATAAATTCCTCCGTACTTATGCGCTGCCGTCAGTGCAAACCTGTGATCGTCCTCATTTATAGTGCCCCCTACCGCACAAAGGGTATTGTGGCAATTTGTAAGAACATAGGGTATCGGAAATTTGGTAAGTCCCGAAGCCCTCGCCGTCTGAATAATTCCGACATAGGTGATATCGTGAGAAGCCATGGAATCGAATTTCAAATGAAGAATATCTTTATCGGCATGATTATCATGTGCGTCCATGATTTTGTATGCAATAGTTTTTTTTCTGCCCTCTTCTTTGTCCAAAGGAGCGTCTTCAACCAATTTGCCGTTTATATAAAAAACGCCCTTGTCGTGTAGATACATATTTTCACCCTCATATATAAAACAACCCTACCTGAAGCCATATAATTATACATCATTATAAAAAAATTGATATATTACGACTATTGATTATTGTAAAAAAAACGGTAAAATAATGAATTGTTTTTATATTTTGTTTATATTTGTTAGTATGTATAAAAAGTTGTTTGATAAATAATTTTAAAGGAGATACTTCAAATGATTTATCCCGAGGTTCAAAAACTGACTAAAACCGAGCTTGCGCTTCTGGTCGAGCAGTATAAAAAAAATAATTTTATCAATTCCGAAATAAGCGTAAAGCTGGGAGTTAAAAGAGGCTTAAGAAATCCTGACGGCTCCGGAGTATTGGCAGGACTTACAAATATATGCGACGTTGTGGGCTACGACAGGGCAAAGGACGGAAAGCTTATTCCTATCGACGGAAAGCTTATTTATCGTGGAATTGATATTGAAGATATAGTAGAGGAAGCTTCCAAAAGCGACAGATTTTTCTTTGAAGAGGTTGTATTTTTACTCCTTTTCGGCAATCTTCCAACCAAAAAGCACCTTAAGCGTTTCCATGAAATCCTTGAAGGCCACAGAGATCTTCCCAATGCCTTTGCGGAAACGCAGATTCTTGCCGCCCCCTCTCCCAACATCATGAACAAGATGGCGCGCTCCGTGCTTGCCATGTATTCCTATGATGAAAAGGCTGAAGATACCTCGCTTGAGAATATAATCAAACAGTCTATAAACCTTATTGCGGGACTTCCCACAATGATGGTTTACGCCTACCAGACCAAAAAGCACGCATACGATCGTGAGTCTCTTTTTTACCATTATCCCAAAAAGAGCCTCTATACAGCAGAGCATATACTTGCAAGCTACAGACCCGATCAAAAATATACCAAAGAAGAGGCGAAGCTCCTTGATATATGTCTTATCGTTCATGCCGATCACGGCGGCGGAAACAACTCCACCTTTACCACGAGAGTCCTTTCATCGTCCGGTACTGACACCTACTCCTCAATAGCCGGCTCCATACTTTCATTAAAAGGACCAAAGCACGGCGGAGCAAGCCTTAAGGTAATACATATGCTTGAGGATATCGTAAAAAATGTAAACGATATCAACAACGATAAGGAAATGGAAGCCTATCTCAGAAAGATTCTTAATAGAGAGGTAGGTGACAGACAGGGACTTATTTACGGTATGGGACATGCCGTTTACACAAAAAGCGATCCCAGAGCCTTGATTTTGAAAAAATGTGCAAAAAATCTTGCCTATAAAAAAGGCGTGGATAAGGAATACGAAGCCGCCTGTCAGGTTGAAAAGCTGGCTCCCTACCTGATATGCGAGGAGAAAGGGCACAGAGATAATATAAACGTTTGTGCAAATGTAGACCTGTACTCAGGCATAGTTTATAAAATCCTGGGCATTTCCGAAGATATCTTCACTCCACTGTTTGCGATAGCCAGAATCGGAGGCTGGTGCGCCCACAGGATGGAGGAGGTTGCGTCGGAGTCCGCAAACAGAATTATCCGCCCCGCTTACAAATATGTGGGCAGCAGCATAAGAGAATATACAAGTCTTGAAAAAAGATAGAGATATAAGCTGTCAAGCTCTAAAAAATCATATCTTACCCTCTTTACATGAAACAAAAAATGTTCTCGTAAAGAGGGTAATTTTATTTATGCGGACAGTGAAGCCAAAAGACCTTGGCAGACGTTACGGTAACGATAGTTATATACACTCTCCTAATATCTGAATTCCTCGGTAAGCCTTGATTTCTCAACCATGGATTTATACAGATTTGAGCTGTTTAAAAGCTCCTCATGCTTTCCGATCGCATTTATTTTTCCATTTTCAAGCACCACTATTTTATCAGTATTTTCAACGGATTTAAGCCTGTGGGATATTGTTATGACGGTTTTTCCCTTAATGAGCTTTGTCAGACTTTCCTGTATTTTAACCTCATTTTCAACATCGAGCGAAGCTGCAATTTCATCAAGTATAATGATAGGAGCATTTTTTAAAAAGGCTCTTGCTATGGATATTCTCTGTCTTTCACCTCCCGAAAGCTTTGCTCCGTTTTCGCCTATCACCGTATCATAGCCGTCCGGAAGCTTTTCAATTATTTCCTCACAGCCGGACAGTCTCGCAGCCTCTTTTACCTCTTCATCACTTGCATTGATATTTCCTATTCTGATATTTTCAAGCACAGAGGTGTTAAACAATATTACATCCTGAAAAACTATGGAAAGATTTTTGAACAGACATTCCGTATCAATATCTTTTATGTCAACTCCTCCTACGGTTATGCTTCCGCCGTCATAATCGTATAGTCGTGATATAAGCCTTAATATTGTGGTTTTTCCGCAGCCCGACGGTCCTACAAGTGAGGTTACTTCATTTTGACCCGCCTTAAAGGAGATGTTATCTATAACCTTTTTATCAGAGTCGTAAGAAAAATCGACATTTTTAAATTCAATATCAAAATTATCTAAAACCGCCTCTTTTCCGCATTGAACAGCCTGACTTCTTATTTCCTTCATTCTCTTTATTCTGGCGTCAAGATAAAAAATCTCCGATATGTAGGAGTATATTCCGGATATTCCGTCGCACATTTTAGCAGCAACAAGTATATATCCTACTAAAATGATAAAGCTTATTTCACCATTTAACAAAAGATAGGATCCCAGAGCCACGCAAAATCCCAAAGACAGCTGAGTTATATCTCCGCAAATGACAAGCGGTACAATCTGAACCATTTCGGAGTCCCATTGCATTTTTTCGGCTTCATCCAAATTTTTTTCGATTTTATCTAGGGTGCTTTCCTTTAAATTGTAAGCTTTTATTTCCTGACTCAGCTCTATTGAGGACTGAAAATTTTCAGATATTTCTCTCAATTTATCATATTGAACTTTTCTGGAATCGGTTTGGGCTTTTTTGGATAAAAACAGCAGTATTACCGAAACCGCTATGGGAATCAGAATAACAAGACCCAGCTTATAATTCCCCGCAATCAGCAATATGGAGGCAATAACAAAATACATAAAAAAGCCTATACTGCTTCCTATTGCATGTGAAAGAGCGTGTTCTATGCTGTACACATCAGCCATGATAGTTTGAGCCATGTCGCTTATATCATGCTTTGAAAAGTAGGACAGGGGAAGCTTTCTCAATCTGTCCGCTATATCGGTTCTAAGGTTTGCGGACTCTTTGTAGGTTTCATTGTAGCCCACCTTGTAATTGATATTTGCAATAATGTACATAATAATAGTGGAAATCGCTATCCCGACAACATAGTGTACCGGGCTCGGATTTATATTATTTAATATATAATTTGAAAAGCTCATTACCAGCATGACCGCCGCTATGAACGAGATATAGTAAAAGAAATGCGAAATACTTGCCTTATATAAACCGTCAGCGCCCTTATCGGTAAGCTGAAATTTTTCCTGTAAATATTTTTTCATGCCAGCCTCCAGTCATTTGCTCTTTCATAAAGCTCCTGAAACCTTTTGTATCTTCCGTCAAGCTTCATAAGACTTTCATGATCGCCGCGTTCAACAACCTTGCCCTCTTCAACGAATAATATTTCATCGACTTTCGTTATTGAGCTCAATCTGTGGGCTATCATTATTACAGTTTTACCTCTCATGAGATTTGAAAAGGCTTTTTGGAGGTCATATTCATTTTCGGGATCGGTGGCGGCAGATGCCTCGTCCAGGATAATAATATCGGCATCCTTTAATATGGCTCTTGCTATGGCTATCCTCTGAGTCTCCCCTCCGGAAAGCAGAACTCCCTTTGAACCTATAATCGTATTTTCCCTGTCAGGAAATTTATCAAGTATCTCATTGCACTGTGCAAGCTCAAGAGCCTTCATTACGGCTTCTTTATCCGCATTCGGATTTCCGATTTTTACATTTTCGTAAATGCTTGTTTTAAATAGTTTTGAATTTTGAAACACGAAGGCTATATTTTTGATTACCGCTTCTTCGGAATAACTGCCTATCGGCTTGTTTCCCAAATATATCTCTCCGGATGTTACCGGATAAAAAGCAGATATAAGCTTTGCGATAGTTGATTTTCCTCCGCCCGAAGGACCTACAAGAGCATAAACTCTGCCTTCATCAAGTCTTAAATTAAAATTACTTAAGATGTTTTTTTCTCCATAGGAAAAGCTTACGTTTTTAAATTCGATATTGAAATCCGACATTTCTTTTATTTCGCCGTGATTCAGCTTAGCCTCATCCATATCGTTCATTGCAGCTTGAAGCTTATTTAGGGTCTGGATTGCGTTGAAGTTATTCATTCCGGTGAACATAACATTCATAAAGGACACGAACAGCACATTGGAAAAAACTGAAAAGAATAATATTTTTGCAAGAATAAACAACGCAGGCTCTCCCTTTGAAATAAAGATTATTCCGAACGGGATCGCAACGGTATTATAGATCAGAAACAGAACCTGAAAGCTTACATACGGGATTCTGCAGCTTAGCGAGTATCTGTATACGTTATCCTTATAGATATTTATTGAATCAATAAGAGCCTTATAGTATTTAACGCTTATTCCGAATATCTTTATTACCTGCATGCCTCTTATATATTCGACGGCAGCCGTGCTCATATCCTCCATCGCCTTTGTGAAGCCCTTCATAAGATCCTTATTTCTGAACATTCCTATGTACTGGACTATTCCTACGGCAGTTGTGATTATAAGCAGTATACCGAGTCTGTAATCAATATAAAATGTAAGTATAAAGGTGAAAACAGGCGTCAATACGGCAACGACGTTGTCAGGTATCAGGTGAGCCACCGTAGTATGGGTCTCCGACGCATTGTCATCAAGGATCTTTCTGACCTTGCCCGACGGATTTTTGTCAAAAAATGTAAAAGAAGCTTCAAACAACTTATTAAGCCCCGTTTTTCTCAAATTGGTTTCAAGTCTGAATCCCAGATAATGCGAAGCCAGACCTCCCGCAATGTAAAAAATACCGCGTAAGATCATGAGTCCTACACAATAAAAGCCGTACTTTACGGCAAGTCCCGGAGCATTCAATACAAGTATGGTTTCAAAAACCTTCCATAAGCAATAATAGCTTCCCATCAATACAAGTACCGAGCATGCGGCTAAAAACATCGATATGTATGCCCAGACTCTCCTTTCGGGTACATAGGCAAACAGCTTTTTATACATATCAAGCATATACTTTCCCCCTTATAAATTTATATATTTAAATATATTCCTGTCAGTTAGAAATGTCTAATCTTTTATCAAAAAAATTATTTTTAAGCTTTTTATAATTCAAGCTCTGTCCATTTCATTGAATGAAAACGAATACTTGCGGCGATCGCCCTTAGACTTTGATCGACAAAAAGCGCAGCCCACGCACCGAAAACTCCCATGTCGAATACAAAGATCAGAATGTAGGTTAAAATTGGTCTAAAGACCGCAATAATTATAAAGCTGTATGCGGCAACAAATCTCGTATCTCCGGCTCCCTTCAAAACACCGGAATTTACAAGACTGAAGGTTTGAGGGAAGGACACCAAAGCCACTACTATCAGAATCTTTGACCCAAGCTCCATTACGGCGGCATCATGTGTAAAAATCCCCAAAATCAATTTATTAAAAACGGAAAATACCGCAAATCCCGATACGGCAACAATGATCCCGAGTCTTTGCCCGATTTTAGCATATCTTACCGCCGAATCAATTTGCCTTTTTCCCATCATTTGTCCTGTTATAGAAGACGTTGCGGTTCCCAGTCCTATTGCAACGGAATAAAATACATCGCAGAGACTCATACATATATGGTGTACTGCAAGAGCCGTAGAACCTAAGCTTGCCACTATTATCGTATATAAATACATGCCGAGTCTTTCAAAAATCTGCTGCGGAAGAGTCCCCGTAAGCACCACTGCTACGGCTTTAAAGGTATACCCTCTTGGAATCCAGTTTCCTGAATCAAGCCTTAAAAGAGATGATTTTTTCTGAATTTCCGCCGTTATTATAATAAAGGTCACCATGCTTCCGCATAAGGTTCCTATTCCCGCTCCCGTCACACCAAGCTTCGGCATTGAAAATCTGCCGAATATAAAAACGTAATTTATCAGACAATTCAGGATATTCCCCGCCAGATTCGTCGCAAATATAATTTTTGTTCTGCCTATTGCAACCAGAGCGCTCATAAGCATTATAGAAAGCACCTGAAATATCAGACTTATAAAAATCAATCTGCCGTAGGATATGCTCATGGCAAGATACTCTTCTTTTGCGCCGCTTATAAGCATAATATTTTTAAAAGAAAAAATTTCAACGGATAAAATGACGGCATATAAGACGAATACTATAGTTAATCCCTGCTTCAATACGGATCTCATCTCAGTGAGCTTCTCTTCTCCGTATCTTCTGGCAAGCACCGCCGTTATCGCAACGGCTATCGCCCGTACGAAAATAAGGTTCATCATCTTAGGCTGACTTACTATTCCGACCGCACTTTGAGCCTTGCTGCCCAAGGTGCCTACCATGGCAAGGTCGATGGAGCTTAAAAGCTCCATCAAAAAGCCCTCGGCTGCACAGGGCCAGGCAAGCTGAAAAAAGGTATTGTATTCCTGTCTTGTTATGCTCTTATTCATCAAGTTAACTATATTAGCGTAAAATACAGATTAGCGTAAAATACAGGCTTCAAATCTCCAGTACATGAGATAACAAATCCCTGGTGTATTCTTTCTTCGGATTATTCAAAATTTCCTCGATATTTCCGCTTTCAACGACTCTTCCCTTTTCCATGATAACAAGTCTGTCGCAAAAGGTGCTTACCAAGGGCAGATCATGAGACACAAAGACCATGCTTATATCATGGTACCTGCTCAGATGAACAAGAAGTTCAATTATGTTTTGCTGGACGCATACATCAAGAGCACTTGTTATTTCATCGCAGAGCAGTACCTCGGGGATAACGAAAAGAGCTCTTGCTATGGCGGCTCTCTGACACTCTCCTCCGGACAACTCATCGGGATATTTAAACTCGTACTCTCTATCAAGACCTACCATATCGAGAAGAGTACAGTTTTCTTTGTCCTTCATGCATAAATGCTTCTTTATCTCATCAAATGACTGACCTATGGTGTAGTTATTATCAAAAGAGGCTCTGGGATTTTGAAATATCATTTGCATATTTCTGTACAAGTCTTTTCCGTATTTTCTTACGGGCTTATTATAAAAAAGCACCTCTCCCTTATCGGGCTTGAGCAGTCCCGATATAACTCTTAAAAGCGTCGATTTTCCGCTTCCGCTTTCTCCTATTATTCCGAGTATTTCACCCTTTTTTAGACTTATGCTTACATCATTAAGCACATGATTTTGAACGCCTCTTGAAGAAAATTTTTTAGAAACTTCTTTTACGTCTATTATATTATCCCGCATCCTGCAGCCTCCGGCAAAATCTCCACCTTTTTACTTCCGATTTTAGGTATTGCGGATATAAGCTTTTTGGTATATTCATGGCTTGGAGACGATATTATTTTTTCCGCACTGCCGTACTCAACCATGTCTCCGCGATATAAAACGACAATCCTGTCGCACAATTCCTTTGCAAGAGCAAGATTGTGCGTAATTATCACTATTGCGACCTGCTTTTGCTCTCTAAGCCTTGCAAACTCTTTTACAAGCTCATACTCTACCCGCACGTCAAGTGCGCTTGTAGGCTCGTCACAAAGTAAAAGATCGGGTTCAAGAATAAGAGAAAGAGCTATTGACACTCTTTGCTGCATACCTCCCGAAAGCTCGAAAGGATATGAATTATAAATACGCTCCGGATTATCAAGACAAAATATTTTAAAAATATTTAAAGCCTTTTCTTTTATTTCACGTTTGCCAATTTTTATTTTTGATAAAACGCTTTCTTCAAACTGACTTGAAATTCTTCTTGTGGGAACAAGTGAAACCGAGCTGCTCTGAAATACACAGCCGATCTCCTTTCCAAAAAGCTGTCTTTTTTCCTTAGGATTTAGATTTAAGAGATCTTTATTTTTAAACTTAATTTCACCGCTTTTTATCTTAAGATTATTCTTAAGCCCTAAAATGCTGTTGAACAGCGTACTTTTTCCGCTTCCGCTTTCGCCCGCTATTCCTACTATTTCCGCTTTATCCACAGTGAAGCTGATGTTTTTTATAACATCAGCCTCACCGTATGAGCAGCCCAGATTGTTTATTTCCAAAAGATGATTGTTCATCAATTCTTATCCAAATCCACCGTTATCTGATAGTAATCGGAAGGATGAGGGTAGTATCCGATTACATTTTTCTTTGTAACCACATTAAGATTGTTGAAGCCGATATATTCGACACTGTATGAGTCATAAAGAAGCTGTCCGAGCTTAACGGCAATTTCAGCCCTCTTTAAAGAATCGGTTTCTTTATTGAGATCATCAAGAAGCGCATCGGCTTCCTTGCTGTGGTATTTACAGAAGTTGGTTACTCCGCCCTCTCTCATCGTCGTTTCAAGATAGCTTTGAGGATCTCCCGTAGGTGTTGTTACAACGGTATAGAATCCCATATCAAAGTCTCCGCTCTTAAGATAATCGGAGTTGTCGCTCTTTGTAACGGTGGCATTTATTCCGAGCTTTGCAAGCGAAGCCTGAACCTCGGTCGCTATGGCTTCAAGTGAGAGTCTTGAATAGTATTTGATGTCGATATTAAGCTCTTTGCCGTCTTTTTCCAAAAAACCGTTTCCGTCGGTATCTTCGTAACCGCTTTCTTTAAGAAGCTCCCTGGCGGCGTCCAAATCAAATTTTTCGGTTGCAAGCTTTGAGGAGCCGTATGCCGTACTGTCAATAAACGGAGATTCCGTTGCAGTCATTGCGCCGTTTAAAAGATATTGACCGATTGACTCCTTATCTATAGCAAGATGAATAGCTTTTCTTAAATTTACATCGGACATTGTTTCTGTATTAAAATATGCCGCATATACTCTCGATGTGGGAATAGAGGCTGCTGTATAAGCATCATTTTCCAAAAAGGTTTGATAGCTTTGAGGATTAAGCTCTACAAATGCGTCAAGCTCTCCGTTTCCGAGAGCCATTGCTCCGGTTTCCTTGTCAAGAATTTTCTTTATAACCACCTTGGACATTTTGGGAGTCCCGTTCCAATAATCTGTGTTCGGAACCATTGTTGCGGAAGTATCAGCAACAAATTCCACGCACATATAGGGACCTGTTCCTACCGGCGATGTTTTAATATCACCGTCTGCGGAAAGATCAATAATTGCAGAGTAAGGATCCGTGAGATCGTTGATAAATGAAGCTCTCGGCTCTTTAGTTTTTATTATGATTTTATTTCCGTCAACCGTATATTCGGCTTCCTTAAGATAAGCGGCTCTCGAATTAAGCTCCGCAATTTTTTCAAAGTTCTTAACTACCATTTCGGGAGTAAGATCATTTCCGTTGGAGAATTTTATTCCATCCTTTAAGGTAATTGTCCAGGTATTTTCGTCAATGCTTTCAAATGAGTCGGCAAGCCAAGGCTCGACATCCAAATTTTCATTCAGTCTGAACAGGGTTTCACCGATTCCGTATCTCACCGTAAACCATCCGTCCCACTCGTTTGCAGGATCAAGAGCCGCAGGAAACTGTTCTGCTCCCATAATGTAAGTTTTTTCCTCACTCACATCAGCCGTTTGTACCGTACTTGAAACATTTGCAGCGATGTCGCTGCTTCCGGCTGTCGGCTCTTTAGCCGCCGGAACACAGGCGGCAAGTGTACACATACATGCAACAGTCAATAATACAATTCTTTTTTTCAAACCTTCCACTCCTTATAATTATATTTTTTTTGTAAGTAGTCTCCGCTCAGATTAAACACAAAGACTACAAAAACAACCGCAAGTGCAGGGAAAAGGCATATCCACGGTGCTGTTGACAGATACAGCCTTCCCTCATTTATCATAGAACCCCACTCAGCCTTCGGGACCTGTACTCCGATACCTATAAAACTAAGTCCCGACAAACTTATAAGCGTTGTGGAAAAATTAAGCGTCATGGTTACGAAAATCACGCTTTTTATATTTACAAAAATATGTTTGCATATTATTTCAAAATCACTGAGACCTGAAAATTTTGCCGCTGTTACGTACAGCTCTTCCTTTTCCTTGAGAGTTGCCGATCTTGCAAGCCTTGCATACAGCATCCAGTTGCTTATTGCAAGAGCAAGCATTGCGTTTATAAGACCGCCGCCAAGTATCCCCGCCACTCCTATCGCAATGACCATTTGAGGAAATGATAAAAACATATCACATATCCCCATAAGTATCTGGTCGCATTTTCCGCCGGCATATCCGCTTATCATTCCTACAAAGGTTCCGAATATTCCCGATACCGCAACTATCAGCAAGGACGCCGTTATACTTATCCTGCCTGCGGCGATCGTTCTTGAAAAAATATCTCTTCCGTGCAGATCGGTTCCGAACCAGAACCTGACTCCGGGAGCCTTTAAACCGTTTGAAATATCAGAATAATTGGGGTCGTGCGGTAAAAAATAAGGTCCTATAACGGCGGTGACTATTATAATTCCCATAAGGAAAAGAAGAATGAACATTTTTTTATCCTTTATCATCTTCTCCCCCAAGCCTTATTCTCGGATCCAAAACTCCATATAAAATATCCGTTATTAAATTTATCAGGACATAGCTTAACGACATAAATATAATTGTTCCCTGTATCATGGGCACGTCTCTTGCCATTACGCTGTCGGTCATAAGCTTTCCGAGTCCCGGCCAGTTAAAAATGGTTTCAATTATCGTGACTCCGCCCATAAGAGAACCCAGTGATAAGCCCACAATGGTTATGATCTCAACAGCCGTATTTTTCAGAACGGTATTCAACAAAATCTTTCCGTCGGATATTCCTCTTGCCCTAAGCCCGTATATATGGTCTTTTTTGAGCTCCTCCTCCGCTACGGTTCTTATCTGCCTTAAATATCTTGAACTCATAATAACAGCAAGAGTCAAGGACGGCATGATCACTCCGACTTCCGGCTTATCGGTAAGTATGGGCAAAAGCTTAAGTTTCGAGGATAAAACATACATGAATATAAGTGCGACTATAAAGCTTGGAAGCGAAACGGTAAGAAGGCTTAGAGCCGACAGTATTTTAGTCAAAACACTATTTTCTCTCATCGCCATATAGAATCCCAGAGGAAAGGCTATCACCAGAGTAAGCAGCATGGAATTAACCGCAAGAGAAACGGTATACGGAAGAGCTCTTCCGATATTTTCGCTTACCTTTCTCCCGTTGTCGTAGGATTCTCCGAGATCTCCCTTGAAAAGCTTTTTCCACCAATCGGTATATTGCTCTATAAAGCCTTTATTCAACCCGTTTTGCTCTCTGAACGCTTCAAGCATATCCTGAGTCGGGGTGTACCCGGCATTATGAAAATGCATTTCAGCCGGATCGACGGGACTGAAAAAAATCAAGCCGAATGTTATCAAGGTCACTCCTATAATTATAGGAAGTACCTTTAGCAAGCGTAAAAAAATGTACTTAATAATATTTTCCTCCGGGAAATTATACAGATTTTACTAATAAAAATCAATTATCTTAATATTATAAGTTAGAGATAAGCTATTGGCAATCAATATATTTATTCAGTAATGCTTATATTTATAAAAAACACCCGTACTCCATGTGAAATGAAATACGGGCGGAATATTTTTATATCAAGGTGTCTTTAGGATTAAAGCTTTCCCACAAGACTGAGACCCGGTTTTAAGGTTTCAGCACCCGGTCTCCACTTTGCGGGACAAACCTCGTTGCCGTGCTTATGTACGAACTGGCAAGCCTGTACCTTTCTCAAAAGCTCATCCGCATCACGACCGACATTTCCGGCATTAACTTCATATGAAACGATTTTCCCTTCAGGGTTGATTATGAATGTGCCGCGCTCTGCAAGACCGTCGCTTTCTATAAGAACCTCAAAATCCCTTGCGATAGCATGAGTAGGATCGGCAATCATCGGATACTTAATCTGCGAAATACGATCCGAGTGATCATGCCAAGCCTTATGCACAAAATGAGTATCGCAGGAAACGGAGTAAATTTCACAATCTATTTCTTTAAACTTCTCGTAGTTATTTTGAAGATCCTCAAGCTCTGTGGGACACACAAAGGTAAAGTCCGCAGGATAAAAGAAAAATACGCACCATTTGCCTGCAATATCGGCTTTGGTAAGCGTTTTGAACGTATCGTTAACATAAACCTGAGCTGTAAAATCTCCTACTTCCTTATTTATCAAAGACATAAATTAAAACCTCCTATGTTTAAATCAAAATTGATATTCATTACTGTTTTAGTGTTGCATACGACAATCAATAAGTCAATAAAATTTCCATAAAATATTGTATAAAATATGATTTTTAGCAATACTATGGATATGTAAGCTTACTTATTTAAATCATATCGTCGTAAATACGGACAAAACATATACGGATATCCGCCGTTTACGATTAAATACCGGAAATGGATCTGAGTTCGGAAAAATTTATAATTTCTATGCTGCTTTGTCCTGTTTTTTTAATGATTCCTTCACGTTCAAGCTCTTTAAGCTTGCGGCTTACGGTTTCGGGACGCAGCGATACGCTCGCTGCGATATCCTCAAGCTTAAGCTTTACGGCTCTTTCCGCAGTACGTTCCTTTCTGTACAGCAAAAATCCCGCTATTCTTGCTTTGGGACTGCTGGTGGATAAAAGAAGATTTCTTTCGTTGGCGTCATGAAGCTTCATGCTCAGCATGCCTATTACTTTCAGAGCCATTGCGGGATCCTGAATTTCGCTTTCCAGCTCCGTGCGTTTTATAATGCAGATCAAAGCGTCGGAAATGCAGACGCAGGTATACGGATATTTGCTGTTTTCTAAAAAAATACCCTCCCATATGGTATCGTGCTCGGCAAAAATCCCCACTATCATTTCTCTGCCGTCGCCGTCATAGGTTGAAAGCTTCACCTTCCCTTTCTGAATCAAATAAATGGCGTCAACATGCTGACCCTCGTTAAATATGGTTTCACCCTTCTTAAAATAAGCATGAACTGCCCGTTCAAGCAAACGCTGTTGCTTTTTAACGGGCAGTCCTTCAAGAAACGGGACGGATTCTATACAGAATCCGTCGCATTCCCTACAATATTCAGAATGTATTTTTTCCGAATCTTTACATCTTTTCATGCGCATTTCTTGCGATAACGTCAAGCTGCTGCTCTTTCGTAAGGTCGATAAACTTGACCGCATATCCGGATACACGGATCGTAAACTGCGCATATTCGGGCTTTTCGGGATGCTCCATAGCGTCTCTGAGCTTATCAACACCGAATACGTTAACGTTAAGGTGATGAGCGCCTCTATCGAAGTATCCGTCCATAACGTTTACAAGCTTGACCTTACGCTCCTCATCATCATGTCCGAGTGCACCGGGGTTGATGGTCTGCGTATTTGAAATACCGTCAAGAGCATACTCATAAGGAAGCTTTGCAACGGAGTTAAGCGAAGCAAGAAGTCCGTTCTTTTCCGCACCGTATGAAGGGTTGGCTCCGGGTGCAAAAGGTGTAAATGCGGCACGTCCGTCGGGAAGAGCTCCGGTTGCCTTACCGTAAACAACATTTGAAGTAATGGTAAGGATGGAGGTTGTAGGCTCCGAATCTCTATATGTGTGGTGCTTGCTTATCTTCTTGAGGAACTCCTTAAGAAGCCATACTGCGATCTTGTCGGCTCTCTCATCGTCATTACCGTATTTGGGGAAATCTCCCTCAATCTTATAGTCAACTACAAGACCGGACTCATCTCGAACAGTCTTAACCTTAGCATACTTGATAGCGCAAAGCGAGTCAACAACGTGTGAGAAGCCTGCGATACCCGTTGCAAAGGTTCTGCGTACATTGGTATCGATAAGAGCCATTTCAGCCGCTTCATAGAAATACTTATCATGATTGTAATGGATGAGGTTGAGAATATTTACATAAAGTCCTGCAAGCCAATCCAACATGATGTCATATTTGTGCATTACTTCATCATAGTCAAGATATTCAGATGTGATGGGTGCAAGCTCAGGACCTACCTGCATGTGCTTGCCGTCCTTTGTCATGTACTTTTCATCTACACCGCCGTTGATAGCGTAAAGGAGACATTTTGCAAGGTTAGCTCTTGCTCCGAAGAACTGGATTTCCTTACCTGTCTGTGTTGCGGATACGCAGCAGCAGATCGAATAGTCGTCACCCCATACAGGCTTCATAACGTCATCGTTCTCGTACTGGATGGAAGACGTCTTTACGGAGATCTTCGCAGCGTACTTCTTGAAGTTGTCGGGAAGAGCCGATGAGTAAAGAACCGTAAGGTTGGGCTCGGGAGCCGGTCCCATGTTTTCAAGAGTATGAAGGAAACGATAGTCATTTTTTGTGACCATGTGTCTTCCGTCCATACCTATACCTGCCATCTCAAGAGTAGCCCAAACGGGATCTCCGGTGAAAAGCTGATTGTATGCGGGGATACGTGCAAATTTGACAATTCTGAACTTAAGAACGATATGATCGATAAGCTCCTGTGCCTGCTGCTCGGTAAGCGTTCCTTCTTTAAGATCTCTCTGGATATAAATATCAAGGAAGGTTGAGATACGACCTACGCTCATTGCTGCGCCGTTCTGAGTCTTGATAGCTGCGAGATATCCGAAATAAAGCCACTGTGTAGCTTCTTTTGCGTTTGTAGCGGGACCTGAAATATCGTAGCCGTAAATCTTTCCGAGCTCTTTTATCTGCTTAAGAGCAGTGATCTGATCGGCAATTTCTCCTCTGAGACGAATTACATCGTCAACCATGGTTCCGTCGCCGCAGTTGTTGAGATCTTCCTGCTTCTTATCAATAAGATAATCTATACCGTAAAGAGCAACTCTTCTGTAATCACCTACGATACGTCCTCTTCCGTATGTATCGGGAAGACCAGTAACGATATGGCTGTGTCTTGCAGCCTTCATTTCCTTTGTATAAGCTTCAAAAACCGCCTGATTATGGGTTTTATGATACTCGGTGAAGATCTGATCATACTTGGGATTTATTTCATAGCCGTAGGTTGAAGCTGCTTCTTTTGCGGTTCTGATACCGCCGTAAGGCATGAAAGCTCTCTTAAGGGGCTTGTCGGTCTGGAGACCTACGATCTGCTCAAGATCCTTATTGGCTTCGTCGATATAGCCTGCACCGTAAGACGTGATGCTGGATACGATTTCAGTTTCACATTCAAGAACGCCGCCCTTTGCACGCTCTTCCTTCTGAAGCTCCTGTACTTTTGCCCAAAGCTTGTTTGTTGCCTCGGTGGGATCGGCAAGGAAGCTTTCATCTCCTTCATACTGCTCATAGTTGTTCTGGATGAAGTCTCTTACGTCTACATCCTCGAGCCACTTTTCACCTTTGAAATTTCTCCATGCTGTGTTGCTCATTTTGTGCTCCTTTCATTTCTTACTTAAAGTAAGTTGAAATAAATTATTTTATTTTTTATTTTATAAAGATGCTTTACATCTCTATCTTCTTAGTATATCAAGCGGTCATTCCCGCTTCTTCCAAAGTCAGGGTCCCGTCAAGTATCTTCTGCGCCCTCGTTACGGACTCGGCACTCGGAGATTTTACTCCCTTGAGCGGGTACTGCATTCCACGGTTTTCCCATTTAAAAGCCCCCATGGAATGGTAAGGCAAAACTTCTATTTTCTTTATATTGCGAAGCTTGCTGATAAAGTCTCTCGTTCTGAAAAGATATTTATCCTGATCGGTAATTCCGGGAACCAAAACCTGTCTTACCCATATCGGTACATTCTTTTGGGACAGATACTTGAACATATCCAAAATATTTTCGTTTGTCCAACCCGTAAGCTTTTTGTGCTCTTCAGAGTCAATGTGCTTGAGATCCATTAAAATAAGATCCGTATACTGCATAAGCTCTTCAAATTTCGAAAAGAAAGGTTCTTCTCTTGTAAAGGGCTGTCCGCAGGTATCAAGTGTGGTATTTATATTTCTTTCCTTAGCCTTTTTGAAAAGCTCAAGAAGAAAATCAATTTGCAGAAGGGCTTCTCCGCCGCTTACGGTGATGCCGCCTTCCTTTCCCCAGTATGAACGATATCTTTCAGCTTGGTCAAGAAGTTCATCGGCGCTCACTAAGTTATTGCCGTTGATATCCCAGGTATCCGCATTGTGACAGTATTGACATCTCATCATACATCCCTGTAAAAAGATGATAAAACGTACACCGGGTCCGTCGACAGCTCCGAATGATTCGATTGAATGTACACGTCCTTTGATCATTTAACCGCCTCCCTTTCCCTCTTTTTAATACTAATTATATATATGGGGATAGCTAAAACATTGATTATAATCAAATTCGGACCGAAGATTGTTAAAAATTTAGAAATATTTTTAAACACAAGATAAAGCGGTTAAAACGAGCTAATTAACGCAATATATTGTAATTATAAAATATCGCCCACAATTTAATTTAGCTCTGTTTATATCTGATTTTTATTAATTATTATTGCATATTTATTATTAAATGAAAATTTTGTTAACTCCTCCGTATCCAAGTATCTGCAAGACTTATTCAATAATTTTTCAAATAAAAAACGGATTTTAATTCTGTAGATATAAAAAATACTGCATACTTTTTCTTCAACTGAAAAAATACGGTTTTAATCGAATGCTTGTTTGCTTATTAAGCTCATATATGCTATACTTTTTGATAAGAACATATGTACAGCTTAAATAATGATTTTATATCGGAGGGATACTGTCATGGCGGCAAATACGACTGACGGAAGGCACAGACTCACAGCTAAACAGGAAGAAATACTTGAATATATAAAGAGGCAGATATTAAACAGGGGCTTTCCTCCCGCTGTACGTGAAATCTGCGAAGCGGTTCGCTTAAAATCGACATCATCGGTACATTCTCATCTCGAGACCCTTGAAAAATACGGATATATCCGAAGAGATCCTTCAAAGCCCAGAGCCATAGAAATATGTGATGAAAGCTTTCAGACGGTCAGAACCGAAATGCTCAGCATACCTATAGTAGGACAGGTTGCCGCAGGCTCTCCGATACTTGCTGAGCAAAATATTGACGGATACTTCCCTCTTCCGGCATCTATCTGCCCCAGAGGACAGTCCTTCATACTTAATGTAAAAGGCGATTCCATGATAAATGCCGGAATACATGACGGCGACAAGATTTTTGTCAGAGAAACCGATACAGCCGATAACGGAGATCAGGTGGTGGCTTTGATAGAAGACTCCGCTACTGTCAAAACCTTTTACAAAGAAAACGGTCATATAAGACTCCAGCCGGAAAACGACTATATGGAGCCTATTATTGTGGACGACTGCCTCATACTCGGAAAGGTTTACGGCGTTTTAAGGCTGTATAATTGATATCCTTATGTAAAAATATCTGTTCATATATCAACCTGTAAGCATATAGCATGAACAGTTTTTAAAGTCGCTTTTACAACTGTCGAGGTAATATTATTACAGTTCCACGGGCTTTCCGTCCTTCCAGATGCGCTCAAGATCATAGAACATTCTGTTTTCTTCATCAAAAATATGGATGATTATTTCACCGAAATCCATGAGCAGCCAGCTTGCGCCGGATTTGCCCTCGATATTTTTGGGCAGATAGCCTTTTTCCCCAAGCTTTTCTTCCACGCTGTCCGAAAGGGCTGCAATCTGACGTATATTTTTACCGCTTGCAATTATAAAAAAATCCGCCAGCACAGAAACCTCGCTTATATCCAGTACTCTTACATCTTCGGCTTTTTTATCGCTTAAAGCTTCAACCGCAAGTCTCGCCATCTCTCTTGATTTTTCCATATCCTTATTCAATTCCATATCGTCC
>CAUVOD010000031.1:0-26235 GCA_963553525.1 uncultured Lachnospiraceae bacterium
TGAAGCGATAATGAAAGTCACCATATTCCTCATCGTTTATAGTGATTTGCCAAATGGGTATTATCCTGAATTTACCCTCTTTTTTATCTATTATCTGTGGAAAGTAACAAAGCTTTATTTCTTTTACCACATAATTTCCATCCATAATAATACTTTCAAATTTACTCTTTAAATGATCCAAAATTTCATCTGCCGACAACAGGACTTTATTTTCAGCGGAGCTTTCATCCGCCCTGTACCGGTTGGACACTGATATATATTGGATACCGTCAGCCGAATATAAAACGCTGATCTCACAGCCGTTATATCCAAAATCATCTGCGGCGACATAGCCAAATTCAGTTAACGGAATTCGATTGATCTCCGTCGTGAATATGAGTTCATAACAGCCGCCGTAGTCGTTCCATCTGTCTCCCAGCTTTTCATCCTCCGAAAGATAGCCTTCCTTTACATATTCGTTTTCACTATATTGATGGTATTCCACCGGCAAAGCGTAAATATGAAGCAGCCTGCTGTTTTCTATTCCTATATCGGTCAATGCCGTCTGCATCCTGTCTATAACCTCTTGCTGAGACATAAAATCCAGTTCTTTATTTTCTCCATAGCCGGATATTTCAATTTTTTCATCTGGATAATAGGAAGTATATATATTCCCAATTTCCGTTCTAAAATTAAAACTGCCGTTTATGCCTTTTGTAAAATTTAAAAAGGTCTTCTCATCCTTTTTAAATAAACCGTCCACAACCTGAGTAAAGCTTGAAAAGTCGATATTCAGAGCCTTACATACCTTTTCTATATCATAATCAACCACATAACCGTCGTAAATTGGAGCTTCACCCGAATATCCGTCAGGAATAATAACCTTTGCATCCACCGTTACGTTGTCACACAGATCTTTCTTTATATGATCGGGATTGACTTGAGCCTCTTTTGTACCCGTGCTCTGCTCAGCTGCAGCCGCTCCCTTAGTAGTTTCTTCAGCAGCACCTCCGTTTCCGCAAGCCGTTACGAAACACAAGCATACGGTTAATATAAGTATTTCAATGACTCTTTTCATAATATTCCCCCAATTCAAGTGTTTTTGTCGAAGTTTCAAGGCTGTGGATCTTATGCCTTAAAACAACCAACGAACAGCCGGAAAAATCCGGCTGTTCGTCGGTATGGCTTATATTACGGACACCATAACCCTCCCAAAATAACATTATACGCCTTTGTCGACTCTACATTGGCAAATAGACGATAAGACGCACCCGCTACGGCTTTACCATCAATATATTTAAGTATATATCTTCTATACGCATTGCATACCACATATTCGGTTGCATAGTTTCTCGCATTATCACGTACTCTCAAATTAACAACTGCACCCTGAATTGCCAAATTTGATTTATCCGCATGAGGCGTTATATATGCGTACATATCGCCGTCATCTTTTGTTGCCGTTCCCAAGATACTTTCTTTAGAATTTTTGTCCTTTAACTCAAATTTAAAGTACGTATTCCCCGCATATACCGGTACGGACATAATTGAGAACAGCGCACAAGCCGCCAACACTAAGCTTAAAATTTTTTTCGTCATTGTAATACCTCCTATTTTTTCAATTTTTTCGGTACGGTAGGTTCATAAATGAGATGTCTACACAATACCGCTGCGTTTTTTTCCGCAACAATCGATATTGCAGCCAACAGAATTCCGGCACAATTTTTTTTAAGATTGCACCCGGTCGTTTTTGCTACCTTTTCCCCATCGGATTCACCTCCTTTTTTAAGTTACATAATCTATTCGACATTTCAGCTGAAAATATCTTTATTTCCTTTATATTTTTCAGTATAATAAAAAAAACGTTAACTTCAACTAACCTCTTCCTGAACGGCGGTTTTATATACCTGAATGTAATAAACCGCTTTTGTAATAATATTTTTTTAGATACATAATTTAATATATGTCAGCCTGCTCATTCACAAAAAAGAGGATTATATATGCCGATTAACCTTATTTTGTGGGAATATTTCATAAATTTTCTGGAACTGCTCTTCTTTTATATTTTTATCAATACAAGACTACGCTTATCAGATAAATGTAAGCATGTCAGGCTTAAGCAGTTTGCCTTTTTGCTTCTACATTTTTTTATATTGAGCCTGATGAATCGAATGAATTTTTCTTCCATGATAACCATTATTTTCTCCTGTGCTTCGGATATAATTTTTGCACTGCTCTTTTTTAAAGACGCTCTTGCCGTACGCCTCTTCTGGGGAAGCATATATTCCGTAATCTGTATGATTGCCGAATACACTTCTCTTTCTGTCTTTCAGATATTTTCCAATTCAGACTCTGCGGAGCTGCTGCCGGAAGGCAGTCTCAGAATACCCGATACTGCGTCATATATAGCCTTAATTGCGGTAATGGTTTTTCTCTTTCATAACATATTTAATAAAGATATCCGCTTATCAGCTATACAAAAAATTTCTTATTTTGTACTTTCCTTTGTCGGTATTTTAATAGGACAATACATAACGGTTATCACTCTGGAGTCGGCAGTTCTATTTCATAATCATGAATTTACCTCTAAGCTGATAACGGTAAATCTGTTTTTTATTATTCTGTTTCTGTTTTTACTTTTATATATTTACAGGCTGGGCTGTTCCAATGCGGAAAACGCCTCATTACTCGAAAAGAAAAAGCTGCATGAGCTGGAGGCTCTGGAATATAAGAACCTTAAGCAAAGCGCCAAAGTGCTGAGAGAAATTAAGCACGATATGGATATACATTTGAATATAATTCAGAATCTGGCGGAAAATGAAAGCTTGGGAGAGCTTAAAGCCTACATAAATGACTACCGCAAGGCGTCGGATAACGCCCATGCTCTGCTATCAACAGGTAACACCGCTATTGACTGCATAGTTTCAAATAAAATAAGCTTAGCCCGAAAATTAAATATAAAAACCGACCTTTCCGTTACCGTACCGTCCGATTTTCCGCTTGACAAAATACCGCTTTCTTCCCTGCTCGGAAACATGTGGAACAACGCCATAGAAGCATGCGAGCGCTTACAAAAGTCGGCTTCCGATATCGCTCCGTATATTCATTTCTACATCAAGCCGTTTCAAGATATGATAATCATTCATATGGAAAACAGCTATAACCGGATTATCCGGCAAAACGATACATATGTTTCAATGAAAGAAGACGCAGCTCACGGAATAGGTCTGAAAAGAATGGCTGATATTGTTTCCGAAGCGAACGGAATATTTAAGATAAAGGCTGAAAATAACGTATTTACCGTCCACATCATGATACCTCAAAAGGAGCCTGAAAATGAAGCTGAAGCTTGCAATTCTTGAAGATGAGCCCATAGAAATCGACTATTTAAAGTCACTTCTTGATAAATGGAGCTTACAGGCAAAATGTGAGCTTGAAATTTCTGCTTACCGCTCGGGTGAAGATTTTTTTGAAAAAAACGACAAAAGCCTGTATAAAGAATATTCCGCAATTTTACTCGATATACAAATGAAAGGAATGAACGGCTTGGACGCAGCTAAGAGCTTACGAAAAGAAGGCTATAAGGAAGCCATAATCTTTATAACCTCCTTTAGAGATTTCGTTTTCGACGGATACAATGTTCGCGCCCTGCATTATCTTTTAAAGCCGGTAGAGGAAAAACCCTTATTTTTATGTTTGGATGAAATTTTAAAATCCGTGAGCGGAGACTCCTACCTTTATAAAGGTAAAACGGATACCATATACATACCTCACAGGGACATTTTAACCTTTTCCACAGGCTTTCCGCACTGTGTTGATATACTTACAACCTCCGGTACCTTTCGACAGTACACAACCTTAAATAAAATCATGTATAAGCTGCCTCGAGAATTTATAAGAACTCACAGATCATACATAGTAAATATGGCGCACATATGTAAAATATCAGGGTCTGTCATTACCTTATCAAACGATATGAGGGCTGAAATAGGACGCACCTACCTGACCGGCGTCACGGATAAATTCAGCACCTATTCGAGCAGATTCGACAGCTGTTCATTATGTTAAGCGCACTTGCACGAAAAATTTCGCTGTTACTTATTGCAGCCTCACACACGGAGCCGGACGAAGATCAGATGGAGGTTTATGTCTACGGCTTGGAATGTATACTGAATACGGGTATTACCGTTTTCATACTATTGATATGGGGACTTATCACTCATGCGCTTTTTGAAACCTTCATATGGATCGCCGCATTTTCAGCCCTGCGTAAGCATTCCGGCGGTTTTCACGCTCCTACGCAGTTATCCTGCATAACTACAAGCTGTCTCCTCGGAATGTCCGATAGGATAATAATTGAATTTGTACCCTATCGGACAATTACCGCCTTCTTTGCGCTTATTTTCTGCATGGGCGTATGTATTTTATTTGCTCCTACGGATACGTCCAAATATGAGCTGACCGAGGCTATGAAAAAGAAAGAAAAATTACTCTCCTTATTGATCATTGCTATCGGATTTTTAATCGCAATCCTTCTAAAAAATTCAATAGGCATTTCCATACTCTATGCCCATGTCTGCACCTGTGTACTGCTTTTGATAAAGATTGCAGGCGGTAAGCTGAAAGCTTGATTCAGGCTTTTAAGCGTGCTATTTATTCATATATTTTGCAGACGCTTAATCTCCATAGTATATTTTCATAGCAATATAGATTACGGAAAATACCGGAGCAATAAATTATTGCGGTTACGGTCATTTGCCTGATAATGTAGGGCGTAGACGAAGCTCATATTATCTCCGGCACAAGCTGATTTTGAATCATATGTTCATAGCTTTGGGGCTTTATCATCCAGCTTTCCCTGCCCTCCTTTACCAAAAGAACCCCAGGCAGAGTGTTGCCGTTATAATTGGAAGCCATGGAATACCCGTAAGCACCCGTTGAAAAAACCGCAATTATATCGCCGCTTTCTATATCATCGGGTACTGAAAGATCCTTTAATAAAATATCTCCCGACTCGCAATATTTTCCGCTTACGGTGACTTTTTCATTTCTTTTTTTATCGGCTTTATTGGCGATGACGGCTTCGTATTCCGCCTGATAAAGAGCTACTCTGATATTATCACCCATACCGCCGTCTACCGAGACATATTTTCGTATGCCCTTAATATCCTTTATTTGACCTGTTTTATAGAGGGTGATTCCCGCCTCGGCTGCAAGAGATCTCCCGGGCTCTATTACAGCTGCGGGTCTTTTTATCCCGATAGCCCTTGATCTTTCGTCGAGTCTTTCCATCAGGGGGTCTACAAAAAAACTGTACGGTTTTCCGACTTCATCTGTATACACCGCTCCGAAGCCTCCTCCGAAATTTACCTCTTTTACAGCCGTTCCGAATTTATCTTTTATTTTTTCCGCCCAATCCATAAGTATGTCAAGAGACTCTATATACGGCTCTATTTCAAATAACTGCGAGCCGATATGCATGTGAAGTCCCGTAAATTCGAGATACTTAGAGTCCAAAACCTGTTTGACTACGGGCATGAAAACATCTTCTTCAAGAGGTATTCCGAACTTGGAGTCCTTTTTTCCGGTTACTATATAATCATGCGTGCTTGCGGATACTCCCGGCGTTATGCGCAGCATGATATTCATTTTTTTATTATGCTTTTTACAGGCTTCTTCTATTAGAGCTATCTCATTTAAGCCGTCAACAATGATTCTGCCGACCCCGTACTCGACAGCCGCATCTATTTCATGGGGCTGCTTGTTGTTGCCGTTAAATTCAACGTTTTCCGGAGGAAATATGGCCTTTTTTGCAATATACAGCTCTCCCCCCGATACGACGTCTATACACAGTTCTGATTTTTTCAGGATTTCACACATACCGACGCAGCAAAAAGCCTTTGCGGCATATGCAGCTCTTGTGTTTTCATACTTTTCCAAAAAGCTTGTCTTAAGCTCCTTTATGCGGTTTTCGATCTCCGTAAGAGACATTACATAGAGCGGTGTTCCGTATTTTTGTGCAAGCCCGACCGTATCGCAGCCGTCAAAATACAGTTTTCCGTTTCTGATTTCTTTAACATTTGTCATCCGTATTTTCCGTCCTATATGGATTTTTGAGTAAATATAACTGCTATACTACCATATAAATGTGAGTATCGTATTTTTATTTGATAAATTTATTGCGGCAGATAAAATGTTCCCCTATATAAAACCGCAGCTGTCATATTATTGCAATTTATTTTTAGCTTTCCGGTCAAGACGAATATCGGATATACGAGAGGAGGTATCCGTTCGACTTGAAGAGGGCGGCATTGTATCGTGCCGATAGGGCTTTTTTGTGGTAAACTTTAAGCATGGCGTTTAAGTTTAAAATCACAGGCGGAGCGAATTGAATGAAACTTTGGATTACGCGTCACGGACAGACTGATTATAATAAAATGAATAAGATTCAGGGCTTGGTTGACGCACCTCTTAATGAAACCGGAATAATGCAGGCAAAGAAAGCAAGGACTTTAATAGGCGGCATAAGGTTCGACCGTGTATATTCCAGTCCCCTTATAAGAGCTTTGGATACCGCTTCCATCATAGGCGAAGTTGATAAGGACAAAATAATAACGGATAAACGGATTTTAGAAACCGATTTCGGAAAATACGAGCTCTGCGACTGTACCAAAATGGGAATAGCCATGACTCTCTACTGGTCGTTTCCTGAAATATTTCCCGCTCCCGAGAGCGTGGAAACTGTCGCTTCCATGATAAAAAGAACATCGGACTTTTTAAAGGAGCTGGAACAAAAAGACTTGGAAAACGTGCTTATAGTGTGCCACGGCGGAATAATAAGACCTATCTGCGGCTATCTTGAGGACAGAAAAAGCGGAATAAAATGGAGACCCAGACCTAAAAATTGTGAGGTAAGAGTTTACGAATCCAAAGACGGGATGCACCGCTTTATAAAAAGCTATGCGGGGTCGTAAATGAAGTCCAGTATTTCTTTACCGTGCACCGCCGTATCCAGCTTTTTACATGAGTTTTCCGTAAGGAGTATCACGGATGTGCAGGTCTTAAACAACAGCTCGGTATCATGAGTTATCAGCAGTATAGGAGCTTCGGCGGATTTTTTCTTTATCAGATCGGACACCGCGTCCATGCGCTTATAATCCAGACCCGCAGTAGGTTCGTCCAAAATTATAAAGTCTTTCCCCGAAAGAAAAGCGCAGATGAGGGACAGTCTTAATTTTTCTCCGACGGACAGCTCGTGCGGCGACTTTCCCCTCTTATCCCACAGATCCATTTTTTTGAGATAATATCTTACCTTCTCAAGATATTTTTTATCTTTAAGGCGGTTTTTGGGTATTACCTCATATTCGACAGTATCGGCAAACAGCTGACACGAAGGATCCTGCATCAGATAGAAAAGCTTTTTGAGCCTGCCTCTTCTTGAGCTGGCATATGAGGTTGAGCCCCTCTTTACGGGGAGAAGCCCTACAAGCTGCCTTGCAAGCGTGCTTTTGCCAATTCCGTTTTTTCCAAGCAGCCCTACACACTCTCCCTTTTCTATACAAAACGATATGTCTTGTGCCAAAATCCGTTTTTTCCTTTGCACATTAAGGTTCATTACCGTTAAATCGTCTTTTGATATCTCGCATTCGTCACAGTTTCCGTCACATTTTTTTTGTATATCCGACAATAAAGTTTCATAATCGCAGCTTCGTATAAGCTCCGCTTCGTCGAAACAGCGAAGATTATGCTTTTTTCTAAGCTCGTAGCACAAATCGTCCCCACCGTACTGAGCGGCTACGGTCTTATCGTCCATAACTATAAGTCGGTCTATAAGCCCCTTGAGATAATACAGCCTGTGCTCAGCCACTATTACGGTTTTTCCCATTTCCTTGAGCTTCTTCAACGCAATCCCGAGATCTTTTGCCGCCTTATGATCGAGGCTTGCCGAAGGCTCGTCGAATATTACAATATCCGTGTCATATACGAGAGTTGAGGCTATTGCAACCTTCTGTCTCTGCCCTCCCGACATTTCAAATACCGATTTGTCATATAAATCTTCAATTTCAAGCTCGGTCAGAGCCGCTTTTACTCTGTCTTTAAGAAGAGTCTTTTCCATACCCAGATTTTCTCCGACAAGAGCGATTTCATCCTCCGCTATAGTGGAAAAAAACTGCTCCTGAGGATTTTGGAAAACATTGCCCATGTGTCTTGCAAGCTCGCCCTTGGGAAAATTATTGATGTTTTTTCCGTTAAGAATAACCTCGCCGTCAAGCCTTCCCTCAAAAAAATTCGGTATCAGACCGTTCATAATTCTCAGAAGCGTTGTCTTTCCGCAGCCCGACAGACCTGTAAGTACTATAAATTCCCCTTTTTTTACTTCAAAATTAATATTTTGCAGCTCGATATTTTCTTTATTTGCATACGAGAAGGATCTTATATCCACCTTTAAAAAGCTTTCCATATGCTCACTCCCGTCAAAATTATAAAAATTACAAGTACGGCAAAATCTCTCCATGTAAAGGGCATATCCCTGTACGACGTTTTCTTGCCCGTATATTCAATACCCTTTGTCAAAATGGAACAGCTTAGCGTATCGCTGACGCTGATGGCTCTGAACATGAGAGGCACTATCAGAAGCTCAAAGCTTCTTACAGGATGAAGGGGCGTTAAATAAAAGCCCCTGATCTTTGCTCCCTCCCTTATCTCTTTCAGTCTGATTTTAAATTCGGGAATAAACCTGAAAAATACCGCAATCCCTATGGTAAGAGGGACGGGGACGTACAGTCTCCTTAAGCTGTGCATAAGTTCCGACGACGTATGAGACGACAGCAGAAAAGCCATCATCCATACGGGCATAAGCCTGATCATGACAAAAAGCATCGCATACAAAGCCCCTATCCACGCTATCGGTACTCCGCCCATATACAAACCTATAAGGCTCATAATAGAATACAAAAAAGCCGTAAAAACAAGCGAATTGAAAAATATCTTTTTATCGGAAAAAAACAGTATCGCAAAGCTTAACGCAAGCAATAACAAGTAAACGGTCTTACTGCCAAAAAGCAGTAAAACCGTATCAGCCGGAATTAAAAGCAATATGGTTACGGGATTTAAAAAATAAAACCTTTCTTTCATGACAATATTCAGTTAAGAAGCTTCTTTTCCTTTTCTTTTCCCGTGAAAAACTTATTGTATATATAATTTCCGAAGAAAGCTCCTAAAATTGATAAGGTAAGCTGTATGGCGATTACAATGACCAGATTTTTCGGGTTAAAATAAAAATCCGCAGCTCCTCTTGCGGTCTCTTCCGTAAACATGGTGGGAAACTGCTTTACCAATCCCTGAATTCCTATAAATACTATAAAGAAAAAACCGTGAAGCGAGTAAATAAATTCAGCCAAAACGTATGATACTCCTATCTTGAAGGGCTTTTCATAAGATCCCCTGCCCAGGAGAACCGCCTCCGCCGCAACCGCAGCAGCTAAATTGACTAAAAGCATGGGCCACATACCCATTACGGCGTACACTATACCCGCCAATAAATAATAAATAAAAGCTGCTCCGAACCTTTTAACCCTATGACACATAACTGCAAATACGGGTCCTGCCAGAAGAGCTCCGATAGACGCATGTATAAACATCGCATTAGGTCCGAACAGGGCGCTTGCATAACCTCCTATGATGCTTACTATAAAGCCGACCACTGCAAACAATGTTATCTTTATGATATCTTTAACAGCCATAAAAACCTCCGCTTATAAAAAGTTAATCACGACTAACCATTGGAGATTATACGCTTTTCTTAACTGATTGTAAAGAAAAACTAAAAAATCCGACTTTTTCTTACTCCCCGTCCTGTCTTGCCGCATCTATCGCCGCAAGGGCTTTTTTTACATTTATTTCTTTATTGATCCGCTTTAAAGCTGCCTCTTCGCTTGAAAGGATTTCCTCCGGAGTCGCTTTCTTTAAAGGATCTCCCGCCGAATATTTTTTTCTGATCTCACTCATAGGAGTTCTTAAATTGGCTCTTGCCTTTTCCACATCCCTGCTTGTCTCAAGCGGGACGGCTTTATGCTCTTCGACGGGCATTTTTTCAGCCGTTTCTTCCTTATATCCGCTGACATTCACTACGGGCTTTTTCCTCAAAGAATCATTTCTTAAATGCTCCTTGTATTTCTCCTTTAATTCTGTATAAGCCCTGCTCTTCTTATGCTCCTTTTTCTGCTCATACATTTTTTCATCGGCAAGCATATATATTTCATGAGCGCTTTTTACTCCGTCCCATATCTCATATCCGCAAGAGCAAAGATGAGGCAGATCTTTTTCTTTTTTGTCCAGCGAAGAAAATTTAGCAACGAGATTTTTTACCGCTCTTTGTATATCTTTTTGTATATCTTTTTCATTACCTCCCTGCAATATAACGCAAAATTCATCGCCGCCTATTCTCGCCACGAAATACGGCTCCCTGAAAATTTCCGATAAGCTCCTTGCAAATCCTTTGATCAGTCTGTCTCCCGCATCGTGTCCCATGGTATCGTTCACTATTTTTAAGCCGTCCAAATCTATCGACACGATTCCGTAGGGCTTTTTCAGCTCATCAAGCTCTGTCATTTTTTCGTCCCAGCAGGCTCTGTTATAAAGTCCCGTCAAGCCGTCTGCATAGGCTAATTTAAAGAGCTTATCATTTTCTTTACGCTGTATAACGGACTCCGAAACAAACACTGAATATCTGTAAAGCTTTGTCGCTATAAAAAGAGCAACGGCAAAGAAAATCACTCTCCTGAAATAAATCTGTGAAGCGGCGGTATTCGTTCTGATGAGTATTTCACCCGCTATCTGCGCCATTACCGCCAAACCTAAAGCCGATACGTCCATAAGCAGAATTTCTTCGGCTGATGTCAGGCTTTCAAATTCTCTCTTGAAAATCTTTTCCGAAAGCTTCCCGGGAACGGATTTTACATATATGATCAAAAATATAACGGCTAATATTATTACCGTAAATTTTATACCGTCCTCAGCCATGTTTGAAAAAATGAGTCTTCCTGCATGATCATTTAAAACCGTCCAAATACCGACAGCGGAGGTTAATACAGCTGATATGATCCCGGTATCCGACATTCTCATACCTATATATCCCGCCACACATATCACAAGTGAAAAAAGACCGAAACCCAACATAAAAAGTCCCGTCATTAAATTTATGAGAGAGCCCTTTTCGAGCAGCCTTATAAGCGCATCATAATCGGATACAACAGGATAAGCCATTCCTGTTATTCCTTTTTCATCCCTTAAAACAAGCTCTATTTTGAGCTGCTTATCAGGATAATCCTCAGGAAGCCTTACTATATGCGGCTTAGACTTAGCGGAACTTTTTTCATCCCCTTTTGCTTCGTAAAAGTATATCTTCTCGTCATCCAAATATACGCTTATGTCACTTGCCCCGCTATCTATTTTTATGGAAGCTTCCTTCAGCACGTTAAAGTAAGGAAGAATATGCTCGAAGCTTACGCTGCTGCCGAAAGCAAGACTTCCGGATCCCGTTTCGGATATATCCGATATATTTCGGTTGGAATATTCCTTACCGCTTACGCTTACAGTCCAGCCTCCCGGGATCGGAATATAAACATCCGGTCTCCTCTCAACTGTAAGCTGCACTGCAAAGCATAATGCCAAAATCAATATATAGAGCAGTATGAAGGAAACCCGGCGCTTTTTATTCCTCACGCATTGCCCCCTTTCTCTTATGAACGATATTTTTCATCTCATACATTCTGCTGTCGGCAAGATTATACACATCCGCAGCTTTTCCGCTTCTGACCTCAAACGAATGGGCAACCCCGTAAGAGGCTTCGTATGTAAAAGGTCCGCCTCCCCTGTTTATTTTGTGTAGAGCCGCCTCAAGCGCCTGTGCTCTTGCAGCTCCGGTCTCAAGATCGGTATTTTTCAATATAACCACAAATTCATCTCCACCCATGCGTCCTATAAGAAGAGCATTTTTGTAAAAAATATTTAAAATCTGAGCAAAGCCCCTTAGAAAGCGATCTCCGTCCGCATGTCCCATAGTATCGTTGATTTTTTTCAGATTGTTGACATCCATCATGATAATGCAATATGAGGCATTCTCCTTTTCAAGCTCATACATAAGCTTCTCACAATGCGCTCTGTTTGAATTGCCGGTGAGCGGATCCTTGAATGCGGCATTTGTAAGCCTGCGATTGCTGACTGTGGCTCCCTCATACTCCGCAGCATAATAATTATGGTTTAATATCAGACTCCCCACATAAAGCAGCGCTCCTATGTATGAAAAGAAAAATCCTCCCCTGCCGATACCCGAAAAGAAGCTGTCCATAAACAGACCCGAAAGCAGAATAAGCGACATAAATACAGGCATAAGCTCAACTGCGGAAGCGGCTTTATTTATGTCATGCGCACTTGACCTTGCCCCGACGCCGAATAATCTCAGTATCTCATTGAAGGATGACGCTGCAAGAGCTATGACCGAAACAGCCGTAAATATCAAAAGAGCAGCTTCAAGAGTAAGTGAAACCTCCGCTGCCGGAATCGCAAGAAATATAAAACTCGTAGCCAAAAGAATCTTAAATCCCGAGCTTATGAGAATAAGACCGTTTAAAATTCTCCCAAGCTTTCCGATATTCCCCTCATGCATAAGCGAAACGGCGAATATCAATATAAAACCGTATATTACCATGAGCGATCCGTAAAATATCGAGTAGCCGTCCCTGTGAAGACCCGCAAAGAAAAGATCCGCTTTATTTCCCATGTATATCTCGGGAATCTCTTTAAGCTCGCTGTTCTTGCCGGGCATGAGAGTTATGGACAGAGTTTTTCCTCCATAACCCGCATTTAAAGGAATGTAATGTGTCTTTCTCACAAAAATATCTGATCTGTCCGTATCTCCGTAGTGATAAATAAGCCCGCCGTCCAGATATGCGCGTATGGATACGGCTTGAAGCTCCATTTCAATGAAGGCGGAAGCTGTGCCGTTCTCCGACAAAACATGGCTTATCGCTATGGCTTCATTTTCCCTAAGCGGAGTAAGTAAAATGTCTTTTCGTGACATGTTTTCCGCCGTTATTTCATTTCTCTCGAATGACCATCCGTCATTAAGGCATACGATTTCATCTCCGAAGTCCGGAAAAATATTATTATATATAACGGGAAGTATCAGAGTGACTGCTGCCATTGCAAGCACACAGTATATAAAAAATTTTATCAGTCTTGTCGCTCTTATTTTTTCCATAACAGGCATATTACAGCTCTCACGAAAATATATAAATATTATAGTCGGCACATCCATATTAGCATATATGGATATATTTTGTTTTTGATGATATAGTTAATCTGTTATTTTTATTTTGGAGGAGCATTTTGGGGTATGCTTGAATCGGTTTCTTGCGGTCTAAACGGAACTGCCGTAAGATTTTTTGACAATCTTCCGTCCGGTATCATTATTTGCAAAGACAATTTCGATAAGGACATAATCTATTTTAATGCGGAGATTTTGAGGCTCTTTGACTGCAATACCGAAAATGAATTTCTTGATCTTTGCAGGGCTTCCTTCAAGGCTCTGATTTTTTCCGAAGACAGTGCTTTCAGCATAAAAAATATTGAGGAACAGCTCAAAAAAAATGAGAACGGGATAAGCCGCATTTTTTTCAGAGCCGAAACCAAAAAAAGCAATCTCATTTCTATTGACTGCCGCTTACGTGCCGCCTGTGATCCCGATGAGGGCAGGCTTTTATTCTGCACAATTACGGCTTCAAGCTTCGATACGGACAGTCCATTCAGACAGCCGACCGCTCCGCCGCCTTCTCATTTTTCATTATTTTCATCAGGTAAAAGCGACGCTGCAGATATTCACGGAGGATATGACATCAACCTCCAAAAAGACGCCTCTTTAAAAAAATATATAGTCGAAAATATAGACTCGGCTATCCTGAAGGGCTGTATATCCGCATATTTTCAACCTATCATCCGTACTCTAACGGGAGAAGTGTACGGGCTGGAAGCTCTTTCAAGATGGAGCGATCCCGTTTTCGGTTTTATTTCTCCCGAAAAATTCATCCCCGTCCTTGAAGAGTATCATCTTATACATAAGCTTGACATATATATGATACGTACCGTTATTTCCGCCATCAGAAAGGGAAAATACAGAAGTAATGTGATTACTCCGGTTTCTTTTAACCTGTCCGGATACGACTTCATGCTCTGCGATCCGTTTGAAATTATAGAAGATGCCATGGGCTCCGATACTTGGATACGCTCGTTTTTGCGTATTGAAATCACCGAGTCCGCTTTGGTATATGATGAAAGTAAATTCAGAGAAATAATAAATAAATTCAGAGCCGGCGGCTATGAAATATGGATAGATAATTTCGGAAGCGGCTACTCCTCTATTAACATTTTTAAAAATTTCGACTTCGATACGCTTAAAATCGATATATTATCCTTCAAGACCTTCGATGACAGGATAAAGACACTGCTCACCTCTACTGTTTTAACCGCAAAGAGCCTTGGCATACATACTCTTGCACTCGGCGTAGAAACCAATGAGCAATACGACTTTTTAAGAAGCATAGGCTGTGAAAAAATGCAGGGACTCCGCTTCGGAATGCCCGAGCCTTTGGATAATCTTACAGCCTCATTTAAAGAAAAAAACATTTCCGCAGAGCCCAATGAATTGATTTCCTTCTATGATGAAGCGGGGCTTACCGATATGATAAGTGACTATCCTTCGGCTCTCTATCTGGATGACGGCGGAATATTGTCTCCGCTTTATGTAAGCGAGAGCTTTGCGCATATTATTCCGGGAGAATATTTCGACAATGTGGATATAACCGCTCTTTTACCTAATGACAAGGCTTTGCTTAATCTAAAAAGCCCGAACGATCTCTTTAAAGCGATCACATATTTTATAAAGCCCATTACTCTTAGACGCATACTGACTCTTTTTACAAGAGTCAGAGATGTAAAAAAAGAGCAGAGCATATCGATAGTGGTCGGAGATATCTGCTATCAATATTCACTCAAGCCCGTAGCCTTTTATAATGAAAAAATCGTATATCTTGCACGCATAAAGGAATTTTCCCGTTGCAGCAAAAACAGGAGATTCGGAATTATACCCATCTATGACGACGTTAAAAATAAGGAGCTTGTATGAAAGATATAATTGAACTGTATCTGACTTTTTTAAGAATCGGAGCGGTAACCTTCGGCGGAGGCTATGCGATGCTCCCCATACTTGAAAGGGATCTGGTAACGGGAAAAAATTGGACTACAATGGATAAGCTCAGAGACTATTTTGCCATAGGACAATGTACCCCCGGCATAATAGCACTGAATGTGGCAACCTTTGTGGGAAATGAACGAAAGGGTCTTGCAGGCTCGATTGCGGCGTCGCTCGGATTCATCAGCAGCCCTCTGATACTCATTTCAATTATTGCCGCCTGTCTTCAGAACTTCGCCGAATATCCCGTAATACAGCACGCCTTTTCCGGAATACGCGTATGTGTATGCGTGCTGATATTGCAGGCGATTCTCAAGCTGTGGAAATCCTCCGTCGTGGATGTTCTGACTCTCGTCATGTATATAGCTATACTTATTCTTATGGTTTTTGCAAAGTCGCTGCCTTTTCCTCTTCCTGCGGCGGCTCTTGTTGTCTGTGCCGGAATATTCGGAATTTTATTCGGAAGACATGCAGACTCCGACGGAAAGGATGCTAAAAAATGAATATACTTTTCAGGCTGTATTATGAGTTTTTTAAAACAGGACTTTTCTCCGTGGGAGGAGGTCTTGCAACGCTTCCCTTTTTAAATGAAATGGCGGATAATACCGGTTGGTTCACAAGATCAGACGTCGCAGATATGCTGGCTGTAAGTGAATCCACACCGGGACCCATCGGCGTAAATATGGCTACCTATGCGGGCTTCACAACCGCCGGAATACCCGGAGCACTTGCAGCAACTCTCGGATTGGCAACACCCTCGATCATAATAATCTTTATTATAGCCACTTTCTTAAAGAAATTTGCAGAAAATAAATTCGTTAAGAGGGCATTTTACGGCTTAAGACCCGCATCCATCGCCATGATAAGCGCCGCCGGAATAAATGTCGCATTTATTGCCCTTCTTAATGCGCATAATAACAGCGTCGGTTCTTTCACCGACGCCGTATCGAACATTAAATTCCCCGCGATTATATTGGCTGTTGCAATATATATAGGGCAGAAAAAGTTGAAATGGCATCCTGCCGTATTTATAGCGATAGCCGCCGTAGTAGGAATTGTTTTAAAATTTTAGCTGTTTACTCTGCAATAAGATCCTTATATTCCTCATTTGATGAAAACCACTTCTTGGCATAAGAGCAGCTGGGTATGGCTTTTTTGTTGTTCTTTTTCAGGTACTCGGCAGCATTTTTCATAAGCTCTCCGGCTATACCCTTTCCTCTTAAGGAATCGTCTACAACCGTATGCTGTATATCCACTATATTTTCTTCCTTCTCAGGAAACTCGACATATGCAATTTCCTTTCCGTTTTCATCCTCAAGCCATATCTTTTCATTTGAATATTTATACTCCATTGTAACTCTCCTTTCAGATGTTAAAGTTTAAATTCTTCCTCTTTTACCAAGCCGCATTTAAGGCATATGTTATTTATGGCAGGCGCAAGCAGCATAGGTAAAATAAAGCTTATCAATATAAGTCCCGTCCAATCAAAGGCTGTTATGGACGCTTTATTCCCCGAAACTATCTGATCAACCCAGCCCTGGAATACTCCTATTTGACCGCATAAGGCGCAGGTTCCCATTCCGGAATTTATTGCGGCTCCGTTCATTTCCAGTCTGAAAATACAGGTCGCTACGGGTCCCGTAATTACCGACGTAAGCGTGGGAGCTATAAGTATCCTGGGATTGCGGACTATGTTAGGTATTTGAAGCATGGATGTCCCAAGTCCCTGTGAGATCAGACCTCCAACTCCGTTCTGTTTATATGAGATAACCGCAAATCCTACCATCTGCGCACAGCAGCCTGCAAGAGCCGCACCCCCGGCAAGCCCCGTGATCCCAAGAGCCGCACATATTGCGGCTGATGAGATGGGCATGGTGAGGGCAAGTCCCACCAGGGAAGATACCAAAATACCTGCTATAAACGGCTGCTGCTCCGTTCCCCATCCGATTACATTGCTCACAATCGTCGCAACTTCTCCTAGTAAGGGTGCAAGAAAATAAGTAAGCGCCATACCTGCAGAAGTGGTTATTAAGGGAGTAACAATGATATCAACCCTTGTTTCACCCGCAGCCAGCTTTCCTATTTCCGCAGTCAATATACTGACCACAAGGACTGCGAGAGGACCGCCCATTCCTCCCGCCGCATTTGCGGCAAGACCCACTGCAAGAAGAGAATATGTAACCAGCACAGGCGCTTTAAGAGCCGAGCCTATGGCAACAGCCATTGCGGGACCGCTCATTACCATGGCAAGTCCACCTACCGTATACTCGTTCCCCATTACTCTTGCTATCGGATCGGTCAAAAAGGAAACAGCGCTTAAAGAGCCTATAGTGTTAAGAATTGTACCTATCAGCAGTGAACAAAAAAGCCCCTTGGACATAGCGGACGGAGCGTCGATACCGTAGCGCTGAAGCGAAATTATTACATTTTTTTTCTGTAAGAAATTTTTCATGGCAATCAGACGGTCCGTAATATGCCGGATCTTTTCAATCCGTATTTTACGCTTACACTAACCGCAAGTATCATAACTATCTTTACAAGGGTAATCGGTATGAAGGGAATCACACAGCCCATTATGGATGCCAGAAGCGTATTTCCGGACACCGCCATATACCAAAGAGTTCCTATTACATAGTTTAAGGAGTGCGCCAGAAGCTGTCCCGCCAGCATAACAAAATAAAATCTTACGCTCTTTGAACCTGATTCTTTTTCACTTGCTTTATATGCAAAATCCGAAAAAACTCCGGATATAAAAGCCATAAGCGGAAAAGATATAATAAATCCTCCCGTGAGTCCGAAAATTGCGGAAAATCCCGCCTTAAAGCCTGCAAAAACGGGAAGCCCCATCGCACCCATCAAAACATATAAAAGAGTTGACAGAGTTCCTTTTTTCTTACCGAGAACTATGCCCGCAGTCGGGATAATAAAGGTTTGCAGAGTAAGCGGAACTCCCAGTGGGAGAGGCACGCTGATTTGACTGAAAACGCTTATGAGAGCGGAAAAAATTGCAATATACACTAAATCAAAGGTTCTGTTCCTGTTCATAGATTTTCTCTTTCTCCGTATCCTATATTGCCGCCTTACACGGTAATGTCTTTTGAAGCTAAGCTATCATACCATAAATATGCTGCCGCAGTCTGCCGGAAAATAAAATCCGGCGCCTGTTTATTCCGCAGGCTTAATATAATTTATGCGGCATCATATCTTCTAAACCAGATTTTTAAGATAGTGCCCGTCAACGCTTATGCCTTCATGAACCATCAAAAATGCGTCCGGATCATTTCTGTGCACTATTGCCTTAAACTTGGTTATTTCATATTTGCTGAGTACCACCATTAAAATCGTGGCGTGCTTGCCCGAGTATCCACCGAAGGCGTCCCATCTGGTTATACCCCTGTTCATTTCTCCCATTATATCAACCTCAAGAGGCACATAATCCTCCATTTGAGTAATAATAATAGCCTGAACATTTATATTCTGCACATGGACCTTATCGCATACCAAAGCGTTTATTACCGAATATATAAAGGAATAAATAACTATCTTTATATCGAATAAAAGCAGGAAGGTTCCGTATAAAAAAATATTCGATATTATATTTATTTTTCCGACAGACATGTTTCCTTTTCCGTGTATAAGTATCATTCCTATAAGGCTTACCCCGCCGTCACAAGCGCCCATTCTGAGGATAATGCCTATTCCTATCCCCGCCATAATCCCGGCAACAAGACAATTTGCAATCATCTCCTCCATTATGAGAGTTGACGAAATCGGTATTATGGTAAGGAGAGCTGTTATACAGCCTATGGTGTAGATGGTTTTTCTGAAAAATCTGCGGGGCATCATGATATACGAAATAATCAGTCCCGGAAGGTTGAGGATAAAATAAATTATTCCGGATAAATCTATCCCTGCGGTATTGAGCTTAAATATATCATGAAGAAGCTTCGTTATGAGCTGAGAAAATCCCATAAAGCCTCCGGAATAAAGATCTAAGGGTCTAAGAAAAAAATTGATGCCGACGGAATATATGACTGCGCCTACAAGAATACCTATGCTCTTTAATATTTCCTGCTTAACTCTTGGGGTTTTGCGGCTCTCCTCAACCCCTCTGCGAAGCACCATCTGTTCAACAGTTTCCATTTGACTCATCCTCTGATAGGTTTATATAAAATTATTGCTATTATACCCGAAAGCGGACACAATTTGCTCTGTTTTTTATTATTTTCTTTCCGGTATTCCCGCTTTTATAAATATCAAAGCTTCGACAAGCAGAAAAATCACTGCTTTGCCGCTTCCCCCGGCCGCAAAAAGAGCGCTTCCCGCAGGAGATATCATAATAAAATCGGACAGTCCGCCCGCCAAAGCGGATATGTCAATAAAGCAGCCTCCCGTAAAGCATATTATAAGCGTAATTAAAGGAACTAAAATGTCAATTCTCCCCTCTTTGTATAGCATTTTTGAAAGAGGAATTGAAAGGGCGGATATATTAAACGAAAACAGCAGTCCCACAGCAATCCTTTTTATATTTATCATATCGGAAGCCGCCAAAAAGCCGACGCATATTGCTGCGGACATAAAATATATGGCTGCTAAATCCGTAATATAATCAAGCAGTCTTCCGCTTTTAAGCGCAAGCAGCCTTGCTTTTGAGACCCTTGTTTCTCTTTTTGCGGTATATGCGCTCAAATTGACAACAATCAGCATGAGCACCATGCTCAGATAGCTCAATATATCCGGTTTGAAAGGATCGGATACTCCGTCTCCACTCAAATATGATATTTTATACACCTTCGGCAAATTCAGGTATTCTTCATATATAAGCTCGTTAAGCCTATTGATTTCTTTATAGTCAAGCTCCCTTCCAAGCAGCTCCTTTGCTCTGTTCACAGCCCTGTAAGCACTTCTTAAAACCGCAGCTTTTCCGGCTATTACCTCTCTTACCGCCTGAGCGGAAAATGAAGAGTCTTTGGAACAGTATTCAAGCAAAAGCCTTTTATCATTTATTATTCTGTCTCCGAAGCCCTCATTTATAACTAAAATGCCCTCGACCTCCAAATCAAGAAGACTTTTTTCCGCTTTCTCGATATCCTCCTCGATTATACTTATTCCGTCAGACTTTTCCTTTATCAACCCGATCAGCTTTTCCGACTGAACACTTTTATCATTGTCGGCTGCCGCAACGACAACGGAATCCGCATAGGAATTTAAGGATCTGCCTGCGAGATATCCCGAAATAACAGCGCTTGCCAAAATCACGATAACCGCAGCTGCTCCTCCGGTATAAAGTCTGATTTTAAAGACGCAAAGAATAATATATCTGAGAATTATATTATTTTGCCCATCTCCTCTTTCATATTCACGGATAGAATTTTTATGAATTTCAATATTGCTTCCCTTAGGCAATATTTTTTTACGAGCTATTCTAAAAATAATACCTGATGCAAGCATTATCAGCGCTATTAAAAAAAATTCCTTCATGTGTCCCAGTGCTTTTATGCCCTCTTTTTCTTCGTATACGGCATTTAAGCATCTGAGAATATATTTAAATATAAACAGACTCTTTGCCCTGTAAGACGAGGCGATCATACTTATAAGGAAGGATACCGAGATGTACAGATTGGAGATCCCGATAAATCTCATTTCATTTTCGCTTACCGATACGAAGCCGAATGCGACAATAAAGCAGGACAAAAGACTGAAAAGGCACAGCAGGATAAACATGGGAAGATCGGATATTCCGGACAAAAAATACAGTATAAGGATAATCGGAAGCATCCATATAAAGCAGCTTATAAACTTGGAAAGAACAAAAGAAAAATACGAGGCTCCGCCCGCCATATATCTTGTAAGGCTGCCGAGCTTCCGTTCCTCATATATGTTTTTTAGTGACGAGACTGCAAACAGCATTGAAAACATGGCTATAAGGATTGAAGCTGTTATTCGTCTTCTTGTTAAAATTCCGTCGTAAAGATTTATTTCGTTTTTAAATACATTTTGTCTGCCGAGAGCATCAGAAAGCAGTTCCATCGAAGAATTTTCATACAACTCCTGAATCAAATCTTCATCAAGCTCTCCGTATACGAATTTGTACTGTCCTCTCCATGAGCTTTGATCCGCACTTATAATGTCCATGACCGATGTTATAACGGAGTTGAATACGGCTGCTTCCAGGGGCATCTTATCATTTAGTACCACCGTTACGGGGCAGTCCTCTCCGCTGTACAAGGCATAAAAAAAATCCTTCGGTATGGTCACCGCTCCCGCATTATCCTTTAAAATTTCTTCCGTATCTATATTTTCTTTTCCGTTTATGACATTTACTTCCGAAAATAATTCAATCTCCTTAAGCTGATAAATAAGGCTTGACGACATAAAGCTGTTATCTTCATCCACAACGGCTATGGGAAACCTGCCTATACTTATATCAAGGGACAGATTCTTTGTGGCAAACAGGAATACCGGAAGCAGCATAATGCAAAAAATAAGGCTGAAAATCCCCGCCTTATTGGACATAAGCTTTATATCCTTATACAAAGAAGCAAAAAAACCTCTAATCAATTATCTATCCTTTCATCGGAAATTATATTGCCTTTTTTTATGTTTATAATCCTATCGCTTACTCTATACAGCTCTTCATCTGAATGAGTAACCAAAATTATGGATGTTCCCCTTGCTTTAAAGTGCTCTATCATAAGCAATATGGATTCTACCGACTCCCTGTCCGCTCCTACGGTGGGTTCGTCAAGCAGAAGCAGCTTAGGAGTCCGCATAAGCGCGGTCGCAAGGTGAAGCCTTCTTTTCATTCCGCCGGAATATTTTTCAACCTTTATTTTTGCCTTATCCGTCAAATTAAGCTCCTTTAGAAGCCTCTCCCTTTGAGGCTTAAGCTCTTTAATCGGAGTTCCCGACGCTATTCCGTAAAAGTTCAAATTTGCATTTCCGCTCAAATCGTCATACAACGACAGCTCCTGAGGAAGGTATGAGATAGATTTTTTTATACCCTCCGCATATTCAATACTTCCGCCCGTAATGCGGCAAACACCCGCAATTGCTGAAAGAAGCGTGCTTTTCCCTGCGCCGTTCTCACCTCTTACTCCCAACACCTGCCCTGAATACAGGTTCAAAGATATTGAAAAAAGCACGGGAGAAGCATTCCTTTCGAAACGCTTCTCCACCTCTCTTAATCTGCATATCAGCTTTGAATTTATATTATCCATGCCTTTTCTCAAAACAGTCCCGACAATATTTCCGAAAGCTCCGATGAATTCTTTGCCGCATCTTTAATTAGACCTCTAAACAATTCCGATAACTCCTCATCGCTGTATGATGAAACATCAATCTCGGTTCCGGACGGCTTTTCCGCTGTCGAGGGTGTGGAAGAATTTATAAATATTCCCGCCGACTCGATAGCATTATACGAACTGAAGATACTTGAAAGACCGCTGATCCTTATCAAGTGATCGGTCGATCCGTTTCCGGCTTCCTGAACGTCAAGAGCGAGCTTAACGCTTACTCCTAATTGCGAAAAATCCGCAACATAATTTCCGTACGGGATACCGAGCTCCGATTTTCTGTTGTAATCTACGGAATATTTTACGGGTATATTTACAGCCCCGTACCTGCTTGCCGCTTGGATATTGAAGGTTCCGGCAGCCATTTTATTGTCCATGCTCATCTCATTAGAAAGCTTGAGCTTTCTCATCCCGTCCTCTTCTATATAAACGGCGCTGCTCGTATTGGAGCCGTCCTTCTTTGTTTCAAAGGCAAACAGGTTTGCAACACCGTCATTGTTAAACTCTATGCTGTATTTAACAAGCTTTTTGGATTTATCAATTCCCAGAATTACTGTAATATTCGCTTTTTCCATCTTCTCTGCAAGCTCATCGATATTTTCATTGATATACCTGACATACTCGTCTATCGAATCCGAAACGCTTGATCCGTCATATACTCCGAGCTTGGAATATACGTCCACAATATCCGAGATTATGGGAACAATCTCATCATCGGTCTTCATAACGTCAGCCATCTTCAAAAGCATATTTTTGCAGTCTTCTTTTTGGGGATTCCATGTATAGACTGATCCCGTAAGCTCACCCGCAATCTCGGAAAATTGTATTTTTACATTCCTTTCGACAACAAGATTTTTGTCATTTACTCCTGCCGCATATATAGAAAATATCGAATCCGTTACCTTATTCAGATCAACGTCATAAAGCTTTTCATACGCTTTTCTGAGATTTCTGCCCTCCTCGGCATTGATACCTCTGCTTTCGGACAACTTGTCCGAATCTATCGTATATTTATTTTCGTTTGCTCCGGGAATCGAAAAGCTGATCTTATTCTCATCCGTATAAAAAATCGCTTTCAGAGCCTCTTTTTCCTTTAAATTCAATATGGCGTTGGCAAGATATTCTTTTGTATTTGCGTCCGTCTTGAGAGTGACGGAGCTTCCTTCCAAAAGCTTGGATATATACTCTACATACAGAGACTCTCCCTTTACCTCACCGCTTATTTTAATATCTGCAGAAAATGATCTGCTGTCGGGAATACCGTCCTTTATTCCTTTTACGATACTCTGCTCAAAAAATTTGCGCTGTATAGCGATAAATTCCTTTGAGGGATCTGAACCCGATACAAGTCTGAATATTAAAAATATAACAGCAATAAGAGCCGCAGCCGCAATTAAAATAATCGCCGGAAGGGGCGCTTTTTTCTTTTTTTCGGGATTTTCTCCTCCGATAGAAGGCATATTTAAAACGGAATTTTCCGTTTCCGGGTTTACCGGCTGTGCAGAATTATCCGTTTGAACGGGATTTTCCGCCGGACTTGTATTATCGGAAGGACTGAATGTTCCTGCTGTATTCATATTCTCGGCGGAGTTGCCCTTTTCCGAAGGCGTCAAGTTATTTTGTTCAGAATTATATTCCATTATTTCCTCCTTATTTTAAGGCTGAAAAAGTGCTCATACAAAGAAAAGTATACTTTTAACAATACTCATTTGCAAGTTATTTGTCTTGTGCTATAATCGTTCCATGCCTGATTTTGAAGAATTAAACAAACACCTTGCGGTTGCACCGCTTAGGCTCATAGTTATGGAATCCGCCAAGGCTCTCGGGGCTCAGGTTAACGATTACCTCGTTACAGCCAGAAAGGATATACATCACAACAACTTAAAGGATCCCGCCTTTAAGGATTATGTCCGCAGTGACTACCGTATATCTCTTGACGTTGATCGTTATCCGTCCGGAGAAGGAAGGACACATCTTCTGGAATCCGCAAGAGGTCAGGATATATATATTCTGACTGATGTTATGAATCACTCCATAACCTATCAGTTCCGCGGTTTTTCCAATTATATGTCTCCGGATGATCACTATCAGGATATAAAGCGTGTGATCGCTTCCATAAACGGGAGAGCCCGACGCATAAATGTCATCATGCCGTTTATGTATGAATCCAGACAGCACAAAAAAAGCTCAAGGGAGTCACTTGACTGCGCAGTCATGATCAAAGAGCTTACCTCTATGGGAGTTCATAATTTTATCACCTTTGACGCTCATGACCCCAGAGTGTTTAATGCGGCTCCTCTCAGCGGCTTCAACAATTTTCTTGCAACCTACCAATTCCTTAAAGCTATTCTTCTAAGGGTTGACGACCTTAAGGTTGACAAGGATCATCTTACGGTAATAAGTCCCGACGAAGGAGCTCTTGAACGCACCGTGTATTTTGCGGACGTTCTCGGAGCCGATACGGGAATGTTTTATAAGCGGAGAGATTATACCAGGATCGTAAACGGTAAAAACCCTATTGTTGCCCATGAATATCTGGGCGAGGATTTGAGCGGACGTGACGTTATCGTGGTGGACGATATGATAGCGTCGGGTTCAAGTATTATAGACACGGCAAGGCAGCTTAAAGCGCTGCATGCAAACCGTGTATTTTTATGCGCCACCTTCGGTCTTTTTACGGAGGGCTTCGCCGCCTTTGACAAAGCCTTTAAAAAAGGCATATTTGACGGCGTTGTATCCACAAACCTTACTTGGCACGATCCTATTCTAAATGATAAGGAATGGTTCTTTGAAGCCGATATGAGCAAATTCCTTGCAACGATAATAGACTTTATAAACCATGACGCATCCATAACCGGAGTGCTTACCCCTACCGAAAAAATACATGAATATGTACAGAAATACAATGAAGGGCTTCCGGCAAAGGATATAATTCCCGATTAATATTTTTATTTAATGTACGTACCCTCTTTACCGAACATAAATATGTTCATGTAAGGAGGGTGCATTTTATAAGAAAAAATATACAAAGACCTGAGAGGGTCCATAAACACTACTATATAATGCGAAATGAGGTAAAAAAAATTGAACGAAGCTATTTCAATGTCAAATCTGGAAAATTTCAAAAAGAATTTTGATGCGGAAAAATTGTATGAAGCCGTCATGAATGCGACCGTTTCGACAGGTATTCTTAACGCTTCCCGCAACAGCAATCTTAAAACGGTTAACCTTCAAGCCTTTTCTATTGAGGTGGAGTCCGGAAAAGCCTGTAATCAAAAGCAGTCCGGACGCTGCTGGATGTTTGCGTCGCTCAATGTCATGAGACTTGACGTGATGAAAAAACTTAAGCTTGAAAACATGGAGCTCTCACAGGCATACCCGTTTTTTTATGACAAGCTTGAAAAAGCGAATCATTTCCTTGAATGTATACTGGAAACGCTTGAGGAGGACACGTCTTCCCGTATAGTGCAGCATCTTCTCGCAGCTCCGGTAGAAGACGGCGGGCAATGGGATATGTTCAAAAATCTCGTTGAAAAATACGGCGTTGTACCGCAGGATGTAATGCCCGATACGGCTTCCTGTGAAGAAAGCAGGGAAATGAATAATTATTTGAAAAAAAAGCTTAGAGAATTCGCCTGCACTCTTAGAGGCATGGCAAAAAAAGGCTCGGGAAAAGCTCAGCTGCGCAAGGAAAAGGAAAAGATGATGAAATTA
>CAUVOD010000032.1:0-24882 GCA_963553525.1 uncultured Lachnospiraceae bacterium
CGTATAGAGATTTTTACAAAAGCTGCAATGTGTATAGGGCATTTTTATTTATTTTTAAAATATGTGTCAAATGCTATTTTTGCAAGCGGAACTGCATAAGAGCTTGACGATCCGGCATTTTCAAGAATTATCGTTACGCAAACCTCAGGATTATCATAAGGCGCAAAGCCGGTAAACCATGCGTGAGCGTCATCTCCCGACTCCGTATTTATCTTCTCTCTATGCTCCGCACTACCCGTTTTTCCGGCAGCCTGATAAGAGGAATTTTTGAGAACCTCACCCGTTCCGTTTACTACAACTTCCCTCATCATGTCTCTCAATATATCGGACTGTTCCTTTTGCATAACTACCTTTATTTGATCGGCTCCGAATTCGGTAAGAGTTTTTCCTGCACCGTTTGACACAGCCGAAACCAGATAAGGTTTCATCATTAAGCCGTCGTTTGCAATCGCCGCCGTTATCATATGCATATGCAGCGGTGTCATGAGAGTCTTTCCCTGTCCTATTGAAAGCTGCATGAGCTCGGTAATATCGGCAGTGGAAGGATTGGATATCGTGGATACATTATGAGTTAGATCACAGGGCAGCTTTTCCCAAAAGCAGAGCTCCTTCAATGTATCTCTGAAAACATTCCTGTCCGTGCCGAGTCCTATATTTACAAAAGAGGAATTGCATGACAGAGCAAAAGACGTTTTTAAATCAACCTCTCCGTGAGCTATGGAGTTGAAGCAATGTATGGTTTCGCCATTTCTGCTGAACGATCCGTGACAATTATATCTGTAAGAGGCGTAGTCGTTATTGTTGGCATTCAAATAAGCAAGTGTCGTAATTATTTTAAATGTCGATCCTACCGGATACAGACCCTGGGTTGCTCTGTTTATAAGCAGACTCCCTCCGCTTGTACTGCTCTCATCTGCATTTAAATCATCCCATTCTTTTTCTATATTTTCCGGATCAAAAGACGGATTTGAGCAGAGCGCAAGTATCTCTCCGGTTTTTGGATTTGACACTATTACTGCCCCCTTATATCCTTCCATAGCGTCATATATGGTTTTTTGAAGTTCCGCATCTATCGTGGAAATTACATTGTTTCCCGGAAAAAGCTCTCCTCTTGCGGCAAGAGCAACTCTCTCGGCAACGGAAGCGTCCGTTGACAGCAGGTCATAATTTGAAAAGGCTTCTATTCCCGATTTATCCTTTACCGCATAGCCCACCACATGAGCCGCAGCTTTTCCGTAAGGATAAGATCTGGTCTGACTTCCGTTTTCATCAACATGACTTTCCGCAAGCACCGTCCCGTTTCTGTCGTAAACGGTTCCTCTCAGTATGCTTTTCATGTAAAGCTCCTGGTGCTTATTATAGCTGTTGCGCATAAGCTCTCTTCTCATAAAATAAGCATTTGCGGCGGTATAAGAAGTCATACTTAAAAAGAGTACGACAAAGAATATTACGGTAATAAGTATGGGACTTATTTTTTTTATTTTTTTCATACTCTGTCAACCCTTCTTAAGCAGCCGTTTTGTTTGATTATTTTTCTTTCCGGTTGAAGTTTCATATTCAGGTCCGCCCTCCTCATACTCCGCTTCATCATACTTTTCTTTGCTCCTGAGTCCCTCAAAAAGACTTATGGAAAAAATTGTAGACAGAACGCTTGAGCCGCCGTAGCTTACCAGCGAAAGGGTAACTCCCGTAAGCGGGATAAATTTGGTACCGCCTCCCACGGTAAGAAAAATTTGAAAGATATATTGAACTCCCAGACCTATATACACAAGTCTCTTAAATTTGTCCGTACTCCTTGATGCCGCTCTCATGTACACAAGAAATACGGCTATGCAGACCGCAAGCATAAGCATTGCAAAAATAAAACCCAGCTCTTCCGCTATGGCTGAAAATATTACATCCTCTTCGACATGCGGGATAACGGAGGGATTTCCGTTAAAAAGCCCCAGCCCGAAAAAACCTCCGGCAGATATTGCAAATAATGAGAGTCCTACCTGATAGCCTCCCGAAGATATGTGGGACCACGGATCAATAAATACGGTCACCCTGTTTTTAACATGATCAAATATAAAATATGATGCTACGCCTGCCGCCGTTCCGAATACCGCTCCTAAAAAGGGATAAATCGCCTTTCCGCTTGCGACATAAAGTATAAAAATATAAACGACAAAATATATAAGCGCCGCTCCCAAATCCTTTGACAAAGCAAGTATAAGCACCTCCGCGGCTGCCCCCGCTCCGCTTATGGCAACATGCTTCATATCCTGCTTTTCATAAAGCATACCGGCTGAAAACAATACAAGCAGAAGCTTTACAAATTCCGACGGCTGAAATGTAAGACCGAATATTTTTATGGATAAATGCGAACCGTAGGTAATGCTTCCAAGCACAAGCACAACCAAAATCGCCGCTATTCCGGCAAATAAATACACATAGCCGTATTTTTCAAATGCAATATCTATCTTCCTGATTATCCATAATCCGATAAGCCCGACAAATATTGAAAAATAGACGATAATAAGCTGTCTCAGCGCCTTATGCGTATCTACCCTGAGTATGATCGTCATTCCTATCATAAGCAGCATACACATATGATTGATGATAAGAGGTTCTTCCACCTTGAAAAGAATGTTATAAAGGCTCGGTGTTATTATTATAAGAATGAATAAGCCTGCAAAATAAGCAAGATGATCCAGGCTTCCTGTATTTGCCGCCGCCTGGGCAAAAAATAAGACTCCTATCAGGAACATCCATATTCTCATTCTGAGAGCCGCCGACCTCTCTTTTTTTAAGTCCGAATACAGCAGCGCCGCAAAGCTCTCAATCACATAGAGAAGCATTACTAAACATATAAGATATTTTGATACTTCCGTGACCAATATGCCCAAAGTCACTCCACTCCTTTTGAAAATCTGCCTGTTGTATATTCTTTATAGCCGGGCTGCTTGTTTGAATTTTCGTCAAAAAGTCCGAGGAAAAATTCAAGTACCGCCGCGGTTTCATCATAGCCCTCTGTTGTAAACTCTATTCTGTATCTCGCCCTTTTTATATCCATTCCCTTTAAATACGCCTTGTGCAGACTCAAGGGATGAGCATTCCAGATGACATTATAGCAGTAACGGCACTGACATGTCACAGGCATACTCCTTCCCGTCCTGTCCATCATACGGACCGTCTCCGAATAATTATCTCCCTTTTTTCCGCTGCAGCCCTCGGTATCGAGCTTTACACAGCCTGCGCTTATCATCATAGGAACTCTTCCATATAGGCATATCCCGTGTTCCAAATTAAAAGCGTCCTTTTTTAGAGTATCCTTCCACTCGTATATGCTCTGCTCAAGCGGCATGGAATATTCCACAAGCATATTTTTTAAATTTTCATCGAAAAGAAGAGCTTCTATCGCTTTGTGATTCCATATATACAGACCGTGATCCAAAACCACGTTTTGTCTGTAACCCTTTTCCAGTAAAAAGCCCAACTCTTCAAGATTTCTTACAAGAAGTCCCGATATTCCGAGACTTTCTGCCGAGCTCGTAACCGTTTCCAGATCCGACTCTGCCGGCAAACCGTCCTCTTCTCTCATCATAAAAGGCAGTGATAAGAAAAATTCCGCCGGACATTTCTTGATCACATCTCCTATATCAGTATTCAATCCGCCGTGATCGTCCAAAAAAATATTCATGCTTATATAAATTCTGTTAATATATAAGGGATTGAATAACTCGAGCACAGCCTCAAGCTGAGAAAAGCTTTCAACGGATACATCATAGCCTATCATTCTATAAGCTTCCTCTCCAAGCCTGCAAGAGCCTTTCTTCTCGTATCATTTATGCTTGAAATCGCCGCAAACACTCCGCTTTCATCAATATTTACGGAGATGTTTTCCGCCTTGAAAAATGTATCTCCCGTTTTTGAGAGCTGCTTCACCAGATCCTCTTTGGAAAGCGGTCTTTTTTTTGCTCTTTCCACTATATCACCCTCTTCGGTGTATACAGTGTCCTTACTCTCACAGCTTACGGAAAGCGGTTTTCCGCTCATCATAGTACAGTATATATTAACCGGAATTTTTTTTGTGTTTTCTATGTATCTTTTTCTTATTTCCGATAAAATAATATCATCACTTTTGTTATATCCGGGAACGCCCATAGTAACAAGCTCTTTGCCGTTGTGCCTGTAAAGATATCCCGTCATAACCTGAGTTCTCTGGTACAGGGATGAAAGATACCTCCTGTCCTTTTTGTCCACCTCATAGCCCTTAGGATCGTTAAAATATCTGTCTATATATTTGCGGTACATCGCAGTGACTCCGGCTGTATATTCGCTTTTCTTCATTCTGCCCTCTATTTTGAAGCTGTCCATTCCGGCTTCAATAAGAAAAGGCAGATTATCAAGGGAACTTAGATCCTTCATGGAAAGATAATACGCTTCCTTTTTATTTTCCGAGCTGTAAGGAAGTCTGCATGACTGGGCGCATCTTCCTCTGTTGCCGCTTCTTCCTCCTATCATTGCCGAAAAAAGACAAAGCCCCGAATACGCATAGCACATGGCGCCGTGTATAAATACCTCAACCTCTATATCCGCCTCTGTACGGATTTTTTCCAGCTCCTTTAATGAAAGCTCCCTCGCCGGAACAACTCTTTCACAACCCAGCCTTTTAGCAAGCTTTGCGGAATATACCCCGGATACCGCCATTTGCGTGCTTGCATGAAGGGCAAGAGATGGAAAATTATCGGCTATTACTTTGAGCGAACCGAAATCCTGAACTATAACTCCGTTAAGCCCCGCATTCACATATGACTCCAAAAATTCCGGCAAAGCATCAAGCTCTTTTTCAGTCGTTAGAGTATTGACGGTAAGATAGGTCTTTACGCCGTTTAATCTTGCGAAGGTTATAGCTTTTTTCGCCTGTTCGGCGTTTATATTTTCCGCATATGCCCTTGCGCTGTATTTTTCCCCGCCGAAATAAACGGCGTCCGCACCCGCATTTACCGCAGCCAAAAATCCTTCATATGTTCCTGCCGGAGAAAGCAGTTCAGGTTTTTTCATAAAATTCTTTTTCAGCATATTGTCTTTATAAATAATTTACCCGGAGTAACGACCTCCGGGCAATGGTGTTTTCTGCTTTTATTATTTGCGAAGACTCTTTATCTCCGCTTCCATTCTGAATATTCTTCTGTCTCGTTCCTCTATTTCCTTGGTCTTTTGTGCAAGAGTTTCTTCATTTTTTTCGAGCTTCATCTGAGTAGTGATAAGCTCGTGTTTTATATCATACAGCTCTTTTTCTTTTTCCTCCAGCTGCTCTTCAAGCTCAACGGTACGCTTTCTGACCTGAAAATAATCATCGGCAAGATTAAGCTGTATAAGAAAATTTTGAAGATCTAAGGTCTGTCTCTTGAAACCCTCCATTTTCTCATATTCTTCAAGCTTATTATTTATATAAGAGGCTACCTGTTGAAGATACGATTCGGACTCAAACCCGCTTACCGTATACATCTTACCGCCAATAACCACCTTGGCATCTGTCTTGGATGACATCTTCTCCTCCGAAAAACTGACTTTTCAAGGAATTATATCAAATTAGGGGGCGTATTACAATAAATTTGCTCACCAATTACTTTCTTTTACTTTTTGTTCAAACCCGCGTTTATAACGACATTCAAGCCGATATTTTTATCCGTTCGACAGGCTTTAGTTTTTAAAAGAATTTATACCGCCTTATCTGAACAGCAGACCCATATGCACATATGCTTCCTCAGTCACCACTCTTCCTCTGGGAGTGCGCATAATAAGTCCTTCCTTAAGCAGAAAAGGCTCGTACACATCCTCTATGGTTCCGGCATCTTCTCCGGTTGCAGCAGCCAACGTATCCAGTCCCACGGGACCTCCGTTAAATTTTTCCATCATCGTGCTTAGAATATTTCTGTCGGTGTGATCCAGTCCCCGCTTGTCAACATCCATAAGATCCAGAGCTTCCCTCGCTATAATCTCCGTTATTCTGCCGTCATATCTTACTTCCGCATAATCTCTGACTCTTTTTAAGATACGATTGGCAAGCCTCGGCGTTCCCCTGCTCCTTCTTGCCATCTCCAAAGCCCCGTTTTCATCAACTTCAACATTAAGAGCCTTTGAGGATTGGACTATTATATTCCTGAGCTCCTTCTCGTCATAATATTCCATTTTATGTATAATGCCGAAGCGGTCACGAAGGGGAGCGGACAGCATTCCCGCCCTTGTAGTTGCTCCTATCAGAGTGAATCTGGGAAGATCAAGTCTTATGGATCTTGCACTCGGACCCTTTCCTATCATTATATCTATTACAAAATCTTCCATTGCCGGATACAGCACTTCTTCCACCTGCCTGTTAAGCCTGTGTATTTCATCTATAAAAAGCACGTCTCCGGATTTGAGATTATTCAGTATGGCTGCAATTTCTCCGGGCTTTTCTATTGCGGGACCGCTTGTAACCTTAATATTGACTCCCATTTCATTTGCGAGAATTTGTGCAAGCGTAGTTTTCCCGAGCCCCGGAGGTCCGTAAAAAAGGAGATGATCAAGGCTTTCTTTTCTTGCCTTGGCAGCCTCTATATATATATTCAGACTCTCCTTTATTTTTTGCTGACCTATATACTCCGCCAGTTTTTTAGGGCGAAGTGACCCCTCAATTTGAACATCTTCATCTATTTTGCAGGTATCAACGCCTCTTTTTATGTTTTTATCAATGCCTGCGGCAGTCCTTATGCTTCGTTTTTCGTTTTCCATATCCTATTATACCAATTCCGTAAGCGCCGCTTTGAGTAAGCTTTCCGTATTTGCTTCCGTATTTTTCTTGAATGCCGAATGAACAGCCTTTTGGGCGGAAAGTACGGGATATCCCAGAGAAATAAGAGCTTCAACCGCCTCGTCCTGCACAAGAGAAAAGCTGCTGCCGGGGGTATCTGTCAACCTTTCGTCCGCAATCGGCACGGTGTCCGGAGAAATTTTGTCCCTAAGCTCCAAAACCAGTCTTTCGGCAGTCTTTTTACCTATTCCGGGAGCCTTTGAAATGGATTTTGTATCTCCGCTTACTATTGCAAAACGCAGATCGTCAACATTCATGGCTGATAAAAGCCCAAGCGCCCCCTTAGGTCCTATACCCGAAACGGCTATAAGCTTTTTAAAAAAATAAAGCTCGTCCTTATTTAAAAATCCGTATAAAACCATGGCGTCTTCCCTGACGCTCAGATAGGTATACAATAATACGGGTTCTCCTACTGATAAAAGACCGGAAACGGCAGGCGCAGGTACAAAAACCTCAAAACCGACACCGTTCACATCAATATGCACCCTGTCAGCTTCTTTATCTGCACAGATGCCGTTTAAAAAAGAAATCATATCTGCTCCCGAATTTAAAATCTGTCCATATATGGCAGCATAGCGGATGCCGCAAAGCCTATTGCAAGCCCCGTTATACAACCCATAACCATGAGAGGCGGTATAAAATATACTACCTGAGAGGTCTTAACCATGACAGCTGCAACAAGCAGCTGACCCGCATTGTGAAAAACGCCTCCCGCTATACTTACTCCGCTTATGCTGAATATATTAAGCTTTTTAAGCAGCACCATAATCAAAAAACTTAAAGCCGCTCCTGAAAGACTGAATAAAATAGCCGAAAGCCCCCCGAATGCAAATCCGGAAATGATTATTCTCATCACATTTACCAAAATTGCATATCCTGCACCGTACTTATACAAAATAAGCACCACAACCAGATTGGGGAGTCCCAGCTTCATAGCCGGAATAGCAAACGGCATAGGTGTAAGCGTTTCAAGATAAGACATTATGAGGGCAAGCGCAAGCAGCATACCCATCATCGTAAGTTTGGATATTTTTTTATTCATTATTCCGCAACAGCATCCAATCCGCTCTTCTGTCCGCCCTCAACGGTGATTACCACCCTGTGCGGGAGACAGATTATGCTTTCGCCTTCCGCGCTTATTGCGCCTTCGTGTACACACAGTTTATCGGGACAATCGGCATTCCTCAGATACGCCTCTCCGTTTTCTATGACAAGCTCGTTAAAGCCGCCCTCATATCCTTTGAGCCTTATATTCGCATTCTCGGTGAGAATAAATCTTTCTTTTTCCACCCCGTCAACATAAACAACGGCATAAGCACCTTTTTTTTCAACGAACCTGGAGATAAAAAATATAAGAGCTGCAGCAAATATCACAATGAGCATCAATATGACGTCGTTTTTTTTTAATCTTTTAATTGCTTTTAAAAATACGAAGCTTCGACAAAATTATCCGGTATTTTCGATATCTTTTCGGCTTACACCGCCGGATCGTTTATATTTACGCTGTCCGTTTCATCCTTCAAATATGAATCTATTATATATCTCGGTCTGTGTTTGGTTTCTAAATATATTTTTCCTATATATTCGCCGATAACGCCGAGTGAAATCATTATAAGCCCGCCGATTGCCCAGACGCTCAGAACCGTCGTTGTCCATCCCGCAACCGTTTGACCTGTAAAGAACCTCACAATACTGTATACAAATACCAAAAAGCTTACGAAGAAGATTAAAAATCCCAATGAAGTTATAAGCTTGATCGGCTTCGTGGAAAGCGAGGTTATGCCCTCCATAGCAAAGCTCAGCATTTTTTTCAGCGGATATTTGCTTTCTCCCGCAAACCTTACTCCCCTTTCATAATATACGATGTCCGTTTTAAATCCCAACATCGGAACCATTCCTCTGAGAAAAAGGTTGACCTCGCCGAAGCATGAAAGCGCTTCCAAAGCTTTCCTGCTCATGAGTCTGTAATCGGCGTGATTGTAAACGGTTTTTGCTCCGAGCCTGTCCATCATCCTATAATATGACTGTGCAGTAGTCCTTTTAAAGGCGCTGTCGGTTTTCCTGCTGCTTCTTACTCCGTATACTACATCGCAGCCTGATTTAAATTTTTCAATCATCTGGTCAACCGCATTTATATCATCCTGAAGATCGGCATCCATAGATATAACTGCGTCCGCTATTTCTCTTACCGTCATAAGCCCCGCCAGGAGAGCATTTTGATGGCCTCTGTTTTTACTTAAGCGTATGCCCTGAAATAACTTATCATTTTCGTGCAGCCTGCTTATCATTTCCCAGGTTTTATCCTTTGAACCGTCGTCAATAAAAACGACTCTTGAGCTGTCGGAAATCTCGGCAGCTGAAATCAGATTATTTAATTTTTCCTTTAATCTCGATGATGTTTCCGATATGACACTTTCCTCATTGTAGCAAGGAACAACTATAAATATGCGCGGCAGCATAACAAACTCCAACTCCTGTTTTTTATTTACAAATTATACGAAAAACTATTTTAACATAACTGCATTATCTTAATTATAATTTCTTTCGCCGAATATCCCCGTTCCCACTCTCACCAGGGTAGCTCCCTCTTCTATTGCCACCTGATAATCTCCGGTCATTCCCATGGAAAGCTCGGTCATTTTATTTTCCAATATATCCATGGAATTTATTTTTTCCTCCAGACGTCTTAGTCCGTCAAAATAAATCCTGTTCGTTTCGGCAGCCTCTGTAAAGGGCGCTATGGTCATAAGACCTTTTATATTGATATGCTTTAAATCTTTTATCGCCTCTATAAGACTTATCGCCTCCTTTTTTGACACTCCCATCTTGCTGTCTTCATCAGCCATATTCACTTCAATTAAAACATCTACACTTTTTAGCGGAGAGTCTTCCTTTGAAAATCTGTTTTCAATTTCATTTGCAAGCTTTATATTATCCACGGAGTGTATCATTTTTAAGCCCTTTATATAAGGGAGGTACTTTACCTTATTGCTTTGCAAGGTTCCTATCATGTGCCAAAAGATTTTTTTATCGCTTAATTCAAGCGACTTGTCTCTCATTTCGAGAACCTTGTTTTCTCCGAAAATATTCACTTTACTTTCAAGCGCTTCAAGTATCATGGATACGGGCTTCGTCTTTGATACTGCAATAAGAGTTACCGCATCTCTGCTCCTGTTTGATTTTTTAAGAGCCGATATTATTCTTTCTTCAACATATAACAGATTTTCTTTTATGCTCATTTGTTACTCCTGAAATGATACTCCTGCAAATAATTGTCGCATACAGTTTTCTTTTATTACCTGATTTTCTTACGATTTTATATCAAAATATATATTCGCAGCCTTAAGTCTACCACTAAGTCGTCCGCTTTACAAAGATTGACCCCGCTTTGACAAAATTTTAATTGTAATGCGCTTTATTTACGCCAAAAAATTATGTCCGCTAAAGCATAAACCCTCCGCAGCAGTAAAGTGCGGATCAAAGGCTATTGCCATTTTTTAACTAATAGCGGATAATACCGCAGTAGAATTTACATTTCAGAGTTAAAGGAAAAAATATGTCTTACCGCAGAATACTTACAGTTCAGGATATATCATGTTTGGGGCAATGCTCCCTGACAGTTGCTCTTCCCGTCATTTCCTCCTGCGGTATAGAGTGCTGCATACTGCCGTCCGCCGTTCTTTCAACCCATACGGGTGGCTTCAGCGGCTTTACTTTCAGAGATTTAAGTAGCGATATCCCTAAAATAAAAGAGCACTGGCTAAAGGAAGGAATACGCTTTGACTCTCTATATACCGGTTATTTGGGAAATACAAAGCATTGTGAATATGTGTCCGATATTATAGACTCCGGGCTTTTAAATGAAAATTCAGTCGTTATAATCGATCCTGCCATGGCTGATCACGGAAGGCTTTATACGGGCTTTGACGATGACTATGTAAATGCCATGGCGTCTCTTTGCAAAAAAGCGGATTTCGTTATCCCTAATCTGACGGAAGCTCATTTACTGACAAAAACGGAATATAAAACGAGCTGTTCTAAAAAAGATATCTTAAGTATGCTGCAAGCCATGAAAAAGCTCGGATACCGAAATATAATCGTAACCGGCGTTTCTTTCAGAGATAACATGACGGGCGTTGCGGTTTTTGAGAATGACGACTTTTTTTACTATGAGCACGAAAGACTTGCCAAAAACAGCCACGGTACAGGAGATATATTCGCTTCCGTTTTTTCCGCCGCAATAACAAACGGCAAATCTGCAAAGGAGGCTGTTAAGATCGCAGCCGACTTTACTCTTGAATGCTTAAAAAACAGCGCAGCCTATCTCTGCCACACATACGGAGCGGTATTCGAGCCCGTTCTTTATAAGCTGCATGATATGATGAGCTAATACTGCTCCGAATATATCTTTATAAGCAGCAGAGTTCCTTTTTCGACGCTTATACAAGCCGCCCCTCCTTTCAAAACCTCATTGCTTATCCCGATAGGAAATTCATTTGTAAACGTTCCGTTCTCCAGATTATATTTTGAATTTGTAATATTGACTCCGGCTGTTATGTCCGATAGGCTTATAAGTGAAAAATAGCGGTATTTATCCTCCACATATGCTTTTTCGCCATCAGTTATTATTTCCATTTCCGAACAATCGTCAACAATGCTTGCTCCTGCACCTCTTTTTTTAAGCATGGTTAAAAGCTGAATATTCCCGAGACCGTGATCCATACGCCCTCCCAGAACTCCCAATAACAGGAACTCCCTATATCCCCTGTTAAGTGCCGTCTTAGCCGCATAAACCGTGTCCGTATCATCCTTTTCACGAGGAAGCACTATGGTTTCAATATCCATATGAGGATCAGCATGAGAGTCAAAGTCTCCGACTATCAGATCAGGCTTCCTTCCTATCCCGTCCATATGCCTAAGCCCGCCGTCGCAATAAACAACAAAATCCTCCCGCCTTATAAGAGATTTAAGGTATTCATAATTTCCAATGTCTGCGGCGGCTATTATTACACAACGCAACATATACTCTCCCTGCCTGCTTGTAATGTCTTTGACTGTTCCGACTCCCGCTGCACATTATCTGAACTCGCAGCATAAAAGGTGATCATTTATAACTCCTATCGCTTGAAGATAGGAATATACAATAACCGAACCCAAAAACTTAAAGCCGCGCCTTTTAAGATCTTTGCTTACACTTACGGACAGCTCCGATACTGCCGGCATTTCTTCATCTGCCTTAAGCCTGTTGTCAATTATTTTTCCGTCGGTAAAAGACCAAATATATTTATCGAAACTTCCGAACTCTTCTTTTACTTTGAGAAATGCCTTTGCGTTTTGAGCTATACTCTTTATTTTTCCTCTATGCCTTATCATGGCAGCTTCTTTCATGAGCTCTGCCTCTTTTTCTTCGTCGTACAGGGCATTTTTTTCGGGAATAAAATTATCGCAAAGCGCTCTCATGCCGTCTTCTCTGTTCAGAATAAGAGCCCATGAAAGCCCTACTGAAAAGCTTTCAAGAACCATAAGTGCAAAAAGTTCGTTATCATCATGTACCTCTTTGCACCATCTGTTGTCATGATAATCTATGACCAGCGGATCGGGATTTCCGGATTTTGAAGCCTCCGCCCAGGGGCATCTGATTTTTTTTACAGATTTTTTCTCAATCTTCATATAATCTCATTCTTTCTATGTAAAGACGGATCCTCATATTTATCCATAAAATCATTTCCCAGATATATTTTTTCAGCGCTGTCATCGAAAGAATCAAGAACCGTATATACGGATACTATCCTGTCAAATCTGATCCCGTTCATAAGGTTAAGTATTTCCATTGGAAACGGACTGTCAAGAACGATTGCGTCCGGAAAAAATTCTGTATATTTTAATATATCTCTTGGATGTCTTTTTATTATAATTTCAGCTTTTTTGCCGTTAATGGCTCCATACTCCCTGACCATATCCGAAAAAAGTCTTTTTCTGGTATCCTTATCGCACAAAGGCTCGGTAAGTATGAGAACGCAACTGTTTTTTGTTTCTTTTATCCTTTTCTCCAGCAGACTCAATTCATCATAGTTTTCTATAAATATCTTTAACAATATTTCCTTGTCTTCGCCCTTAAGCTCCTTTACAAGCGCCGCTCTTCTCAGCTCCTTATATTTGGGGCAGGGATATTTGATTGCGGAAATATCGTTAACTTCCATATCAATGCAATATTTAGCCCAACCGTTCTGAATGAAAATAAGTCCCGTTTTGGCAAACCATGCCTTGATATTAAAATGTCCTCTGTTATCATACCTTGCCGAGTCATAATATTTCAGACAGTCCAAGCCGTCCTCAAGAGCGTGATAAGGGATCTTATAATAATTGAGATAATATCCGACAGGATCGGAATCGCAAAATACATATACTTCTTTATATTTTTTAAAATCTACGGGAACAAAATCCTTTTGAAGAATTGCATATTTTCTGCAAAAAGCAATTCTGTTAAGCATGTTTTTTATTATGTTTTTCCCGTCTTCCTTGTATTTTTTAAGCTCTGGGAAAAAATCATAATGCTTTTCGTCATACTCGATGACCTCGGCAAAAAGTCCCGACCCGGATATTCTGTCCTTTAAGCCCGAAAAATCATTGGACATAAGAGATAAAACAAGGCTCGCTTTGCCCACGTCAGCATTATGCCTTAGCAAAAGCTCCTTCAGACAGGCTATATATACATGATAAAAGGTATGACACACATAAATTCTTTCGTGCATTTACAGCTCATCCTCTTCTCAGCTTTGATCTGACAAAGCGATAACTCCATAAAAGCTTATAATAAAAATAAAAGCAAAAATGCGATCTCATCTGCATCGCTATAAGCTTCTTTTCTTCCTTGTGTACTCTTTCCCTGTAATACTTATTCTTCTGAAAATCCGGAAAAATCTTTTTGACTTCTCTTACAAGCTCTTTTGCAATCGAGTATCTGTTTTTTATCCTCTGATTCTTCGGCATGGCTGAAAAAAGAGTGTTGACATAAAAAAGACGTATAAACAAATATTCTATCTCTTCCCTGTAAGCTTCAAAATACCCCTTTTTTTTCGCCTCTTCGAGCATCATCCTGCCCGCCGTCATTCTGTCGCAGAGGTTCTGATTGCTTATGGAATGAACCGTGGAAGCGGAATGCTGATAATACGAGTACAGAGGCTCTTCAATATATGCAAAACCATGAGCCCTCAGCATCCATGTACTGCGTACGGCGTTATCCTCGTAAAAAATCTTTTCCGGAAAAATTGAAAGTCTGTTTTCAAAGGGATCTTTTCCTTCTTCAAGCGGCTTGATATCGCCCAATATAATTTCACGCCTATATACTTTTACGACAAGACTTCCTCCATCCAGAAGCAGCTTTTTATATTTTTCTCTATCGAGAATACCCGACATTTCAAGGCTTCCGTTATGAACGATACTCCCTATGTGATCGTCATGCCTGTCAGTCAGGTGATAATCGCAGCCCGACATATCGGCTCCTGTTGATTCCGCTTCATAAATAAGTCTTTCATAATAATCGCTTGTGACCCAGTCGTCGGAATCTATAAATCCCAGCCATTCTCCCTTTGCAACGGCAAGCCCTATGTTTTTGGCTCCGCCCTGATGAAGATTTTCAGGAGATTTTATGACCTTTACAAGCCACCGATATTTTTCCTCGTATTCCTTGAGTATCTCGTATGAATTATCGGTAGAGCAGTCATCAACCGCGATTATTTCGTAGATATCGACTTTTTTTTCAGCGGTATTTTTATCGATGCCTATGGTTTGATTAACAAGGGAATCCAGACAGTATCTCAGCTTTTCTCCCTCGGACATATTATACACGGGAACTATTATACTTAATTTCATTTTATTTCTTTAATTTTCCTGCTCTTGTCGGTTATTACAAAAAACTTTTTATAAATGCTTTTATTATAAAAAGCATTTATTATAAAACCTGTTATAAAGTTAACGCTTCCTTATGTTAAAAAATCTCAAGAGCTATCCTTTCCGCTCCTCTCCCGTCAACATATTCAGCCATTTTATCGGACATACTTTTTCTTTTCTCATGTTCATTAAGACTTTTTATTCCTTTAACAGCTTCTAAAATAACATCCGTTTTATTTTCGGATAATAAATTTCCGGCAAAAAAAGTAAGCCCCTTATCAACAAAATCCCTTATTACCGCTTTCTGATTTTGAGCCGTCTGTATACTTATGGACGGAGTATTTACCGCACAAAGCTCGTACATGGTAGTCCCGGCTGCCGTTACCGCTACGTCCGCTTCTTCCATAAGCGAAGCCATGTCTGATACATTAAATAACAGCTTTAATCTAGGCTCTTTATAGGAAAGAGCATTAAGCTTATCCTTGTCCGCATTAAGAAGCCCTGTAATCACAGTTATTTTTTCAATACTCTTTAAATCCGTATCATGAAGTATCCCGTTTACAAGCGGAGGAATGATATGTAAATTGTCCGATCCGCCTGTGCTTATAAGAATATTTTTTATATCTATGTTGCCTGCGTGTTTTCTGTTTTTAAATTGCGGACGAAGCGGAGCATATTTTGTACCCGTCAAAAGCTTTTCAGCGTAAATGTAGCGGGCTGCGTTTGAAGAAATATTGTAGTTTATTACAATATCAACATCAAGAGCTTCATTTCCGAAATCGTCTATGCAGCATATTTTAAAGAACTTCCCCGCCTTTTTACGGAGCAGCCTGTAATACTCATTATCAATAAAATAGGAGTCTGCAAGAAAAACGATTTGCTCAGTATCAGCTTCGTTTATAAAGGATACAAGCCTATCCAATTCTGTTATGGGATTTTTGTAATCCGAATTCAAAACCTCTATATTTTTAAAGCTGTAATTATAACCGTTTTTATTCATGGTTATGATTATATTTTTACTGTTATCATCCGATACCAAAAAAACAACAGCTATCCCCCTTGACACAAGCTCATCGGCTATGGACATGCAGCGCATTACATGCCCCGTAGCTATCTCGGAATTGGCATCGGTACGTATGTATACGATTTTATTATTTTGAGCAATATCCATTGTTATCGGTATATCCTCGGCAAACAGCGGCTGCTGCAATTAAGACAGACTTAGGCTTCAGCTTTCATTCCATGAATCATAACGTTTATCTTTAACACTTTATCTATTTATTGTTTTAATACACTTCTTCAGGCACTCTTTAAGAGGGGATTTATCCGCAGTATCATAAAAGTGCAGCAGGGCTTCATTAAAATCAAGTGCATTCGACTTTCCGATCGTCAACACTCCCTGTCCGGCTTCAATCAGGATTTTGCTTGAAATAATTGTTGAAATCCTCTTATTTCCGTCCCAAAAAAGCTGCTCCCTTACCGCATAACAAAAATATTCCGTTGATCTTTCGATTGCATCCTGAATCTTATTTATACCATACAAAGCCTTTTCGACATCTTCTCTCTTAGGAATCGGCGGCACATAATCCGTTCCGCTCACTCCGACAGTCCCGTTTCTTAATGCTCCCCAATCCAAACTTTCATTTTTGGAAACTCTTTCATTTACTTTACATATATAATCAAGTGTGAGCGGAGCATCAAGAGTTTCCAAAATATATTTCCATGAGTCCCTTAAGTTGAGAACCGTTTGAATATCCGAAACGGGAACATTATTGACGATCGCTCCGTCTATAATAGCCTGCGTTTGAGGAAAAGTTACATTAACCCCCTCTATATAAGCGGTATTAAAAACCAGTTCTGTAAACAACTTTTTTGCCAAAAACACATTTTCTTCTCTGTTCATATTCTTCTTTTCCACAAAGGCATATAAGCCGCCCGTCTGCTTACCTCAAACTTTTACCAAATACTATAATCTTTGTGAATTTTCAAAAACTTTTCAACAGCCTGCAAAAACCCGTTGAAGCAAAGCTCTGCCTAATAGGTATGCTGTAATAATGTGCAGTACCTTAACGGCACAGTATCAGCTTATGCCTTTTTAAGCTCCGAACTTAACTTTTTAATTTGTTCAAAACCTTCCTCAGCACTGTATATAAATGGATTTATACTGTTCTCTTTATTTCTTCCTGAACGCAAAATAAACGATATTCGCTCTTTATCGATTAAAATATCAAGTCTGAAATATCCGGATTTCTCTTTCCATTTGCCGCTTATTTATTTTCCGGAAATAATTTCTCCATCATCCTTAAGAACCCTGACAAATTTATCATCTATTTGTACGGTAAAAACATGAATGAATTTACAGGTTAATTTCCTCATAAAGTATAATGCAGCCAAAAATCATATTATAATTAAAATGCACGTGAAAAAGCCTAAAGGAACTGCTTTCGAAAACATATATGACTTATATCGCTTTAATAAGGATTTTGTGCAAATCCTACTGAAATATTGCCTTGCCATTGAAGTAGCTTTCAAATGACCGCCGTACAGTCAACGGAGCCTTAGGACTAACAATAGTTCTGAGGCTCCTTTTGTTTAACGGTGAGGGTTCGGTTACCATCACCCAAGTGGACCAGACGGGAGTCGAACCCGTGTCCAAAGACCAATCCCCTGTCCTTCTACTATCATAGTGAACTGTTTTTTGAGTCTTACTCAATGTTTCCGTATGCAGGCAAAAGTTCACATTCGAACACACACGGTAGCTTCATGTTACGCCCTTAATCTCAAAGCTTTGATTAAGTCGTTTCCCACAAAGTCGACGCAGATTGCTGAATGTGTGGGTGCATTCAGGTCTGCGCGCCTCAAGCGGCGAGCGCTAAATTATCTTCAGCGTTTATATTTAGTTTTGAGGTTTAACGCACCGTCCTGCGGATAGCTTCTCCAGCTTCAAAATCCCTGTCGAAACCTTGACTGGCCCTGATCAAATATATTATAACTCTTTTGCACTATGTACGAAAGAGAATATAATCTCACTTAAAGCTTTGTCTGAAATCTCTTTCAGCTTCTCTTTGTCTGTCCTTTTTGGCTATCGTATCACGCTTGTCATAAAGCTTTTTGCCCCTTGCCAAGCCGATCTCAACCTTGACTCTTCCGTTTTTAAAATATATCTGCAAAGGAACAAGCGTGTAGCCGTTTTGTGCCGTATGCTGCTCAAGCTTTCTTATTTCATACTTATGCAGCAGGAGCTTCCTGACCCTAAGCGGGTCCTTGTTGAATATATTCCCCTTTTCATACGGAGAAATATTCATCCCCCTGATAAAGGCTTCATTATCTTTGATGTCTATGTATGATTCCTTTATACTGCACTTGCCTAGACGCAAAGATTTTACTTCCGTTCCCGCAAGCTCAATTCCCGCTTCATATTTATCATCTATAAAATAGTCATGATATGCCTTTTTATTATTTGAAATAAGCTTTGTATGTTCCTGCATATAAAAATAATATTCCGTTAACCTTAAAATATATTATGTTGCAACCTTCAATTAAAAAAATAAAACCCGAAACAATCAGTCTCGGGCTTAAACTCTAAGTAACAGTTCTGCACTTATACCAAATTCATACCTATAAGTATAGACACCGCCAGGAACAACACTGCAAAAACTGTCGTAAGCTTCGGAATAATGCCTTCCTTTGTATGTCCCTTGATTTTAGCCCAATATGTATCCGTGTTGCCGCCGCTCAGAGTACCTAAACCCTGTTGTTTTCCTTCCTGTGAAAGGATAAGACCTACCATTATTATACAAAAAATTATATAAAGAATTGAAATCGCTATTGCTAAAGGTGACACTGAACATACCCTCCATAATCGTATCATTAACTAAATCAATCTAACACAGATATACAATTTCTGCAAGACTTCATGCAAAAAAAGCAGGTATTCCGCATATTGCAACGATAAACGCTGCCGTTATGCGAATAAAAAATGATCGCTATCTCTTTTCTGAAAGAGTAATTGCGGCTTTACGCAGCGCATTTTCATAACGTAAATAAACTTTTCACTTCGACAAGAGCATGACCACACGGATTTAAACGGGTTATAAGCCCCCCGCCACTATTACATCACGATTTTTTATCAAATAATCAAACATCGATATAAGAGTAAGTGCCAAAGCCGCCCACATAAAAATCTCGGTTATAAGATAGAAATCCGGTATATCAATTATCATAAATATTATCATTATCATCTGAGATGTCGTTTTGAATTTGCCCCAGCAGCTTGCAGCAATCACTCTTCCGCTTTCCTGCGCAATCTGTCTGACTCCGGTTATCAAAAACTCTCTTGCTATCACTATAATAACTATCCATGCGGGGATTTTTCCCAAATTTACCAGACAAATAAGCGCTGAACAGACAAGCAGTTTATCTGCAAGAGGATCCATAAGCTTGCCGAAGTTGGTAACAAGATTTTTGGCTCTTGCTATTTTGCCGTCGGCAAAATCCGTTAATGAGGCTATTACAAACAGCAACAGCGCTACCCACTTATCGGCAGCTCCGAGAATATTAAACATCATAAAGACCACAAAAAAAGGAATTATTATCATTCTCAGAACGGTTAATTTGTTAGGGATGTTCATAGTTTTTGCCTCCTCATAACGCCGCCATCCATGGCGGCTAAATACACTTCGTCTGCAAAAAACGGAACCTCCTGTTCACATTTTTGCCTGCTTTACAACACCACCATCCATGGCGGCTAAATACATTTCGTCTGCAAAAAACGGAACCTCCTGTTCCCATTTTTGCCGCCTTTACAACACCACCATCCTTGGCGGCTAAATACATTTCGTCTGCAAAAAACGGAACCTCCTGTTCCCATTTTTGCCTCCTCATAACGCCGCTATCCATGGCAACCAAGATTTTTTAATTCAATACCTTTACCGCTTTTCCTACAAGGTCATATTCAATTGCATTTGTCACTTTCACACGTACAAGTTCGCCGCTGATGTATTCTCTGCTTCCTCCGGTAAAAAATATCATTCCGTCAACATCAGGCGCATCCATATGAGTACGTCCGACATATACTCTTTCGTCGTCTTCTTCCTCATCAAGTCCTCCGTCAACTATGACGTCCATAAGCTTTCCCACATGGCTTTCAGCTTTTCTGAATACAATTTCCTGCTGAAGCTTCATAATTTGAGTACGTCTTCGTTTTTTTAAAGTCTCGCTAATATGTCCGTGCATTCTTGCAGCCGGCGTATCATCCTCTTTCGAATATGTAAAAACTCCCAGTCTGTCAAACTCAATATCTCTGACAAGCTCAAGAGTCTGCTTCTGATCCCTTGCCGTTTCTCCCGGAAATCCGGTAATAAGAGTGGTTCTTAGACAAATATCCGGAATTTCTCGTCTGAGCTTTGTGACAAGCTTTCTTATCTCCGAATTGGTAGTTCTTCTGCCCATCCTTCTAAGTATGGCGTCCGATCCGCTTTGCAGAGGAAGATCAAGATAATTCGCAACTTTTTCATTTCGCTTTATGGCTGCGATAAGCTCGTCATCTATTTCCTCCGGATAACAGTACAGTATACGGATTCTTGAAATCCCCTCTATTTCGGCTATTTCATCCAGAAGCTCCGGCAGCATTTTTTTGCCGTAAATATCCGTCCCGTAAAGAGTGGTTTCCTGCGCAACCAAAATAAGCTCCCTGACGCCTCTTTCCGCAAGACTGTTCGCTTCTCTGATGAGAGCTTCTTTGGGAACGCTGCGGTATCTGCCTCTCAACGAGGGTATTATACAATAGGTACAGCCCTTATCGCAGCCTTCGGCTATTTTCATATAAGCATAATAACCGCCGGTCGTAAGTGTTCGTCCGGCGGATACTTTAAATGCTTTATTTATATCATCAAAAAATTCTGTTCCTACTCCTGAAAGAGCTTTATCTAAAGCTATTGCAACATTTTCTTCTGCGGTAATGCCGAGTACCGAATCAACCTCCGGTATTTCTTTTCTTATATCCTCACGGTATTTTTCAGCAAGACAGCCTGTTACAATAAGAGCTCTCAGCTGCCCCGAAGCCTTTCTGTCTGCGAGTTCCAGCAAAGTCTGAACAGACTCCAGCTTGGCATCGTTTATAAAGCAGCAGGTGTTGACCAAAGCAATATCAGCCTCATCCTCATCATAGGTAAACGTATAGCCCTCTGATGAAAGTATGCTGAGCATTCTCTCCGTATCGACCCTGTTTTTGTCACAGCCCAAGGTTACGGGGTAAATCTTCAGATTATTTTTTTCTGTTTTATTTGACATAAATCGGATAAGTTAATCAGGCTTCTTCCGCTTCGGAAGCCTCCTGCTTTTCCAATTTCTCCTTTTCATAGGCCTCCAACTCTTTTTTTATTCTCAAAAGCTCGGCTTCCTTTTCTTCCTCGGAAAGAATGCGAACTCCACCTTCATTGATTTCTTCAACAGCTATTCCGAGCGGTTTCATCAGACCCTTTGTATTGATTTGCGGCTCATCTCCTGCAATAAGCTGACGAGCTCTTTTTGCCGTAGCCATTACTATTGAATATCTGCTGCTGATTAAGGGCTCTTCTCCCTTTTCAACATCCTTATTTACCGCCTGCATAAGATCCACATAGGAAGGGTGTATCATAAAAACCTCCATTCACACCAAAACAAAAAAACATTAGTGTAAATCCTAGCATAGAGAGTAAAAAAAATCAATTGCGGGGCTTAAGCGAAGGGTTTTAATCCGCTTTTACCCTTTTTATAAGCTCTTCACTTTCTCATGCAAATATAAATCAATAAGTACTTGCTAAAATTCGAATCAGATTGTATAATTTCATTCTGTGTTGAAAAATATATATTATCTGCTGAAATAGCTCAGATGGTAGAGCAACTGATTCGTAATCAGTAGGTCGAGGGTTCAAGTCCCTTTTTCAGCTTAAAAAAGTGATGCAGAGCATCACTTTTTTTCTTTTAATTCCTCTTTATAAAACTCCTCAAACTCACTATAACCAAGCTTCATAAGCTGTTCTTTCTGAAATTTTTTATTTTTGTTCATATATACGGTAAGGATATTTAAGCCTTCAGATCTCTCACCCGCCGCCCGCTTTATTATTTCAGCAAGCCTTTCTTTTGAAACACCTTTTTCTATGAGATATGCTTTATTTTTTGAAACCGAAGGTATTTTGAAGCCCTCCTCCATCATCAGCATGATAATACGCTCAAAACCTATAGAAAAGCCGCAGGCGGGAGCAGCCTGTCCCGTAAACTTTCCGACCATCTCATCATATCTCCCTCCGCCTCCGCAGCTTCCGCCGTACTTGGGCATAGCGATTTCAAAAATAGTTCCGGTATAATACCCCATTCCTCTTACAAGAGTAGGATCGAATATTATATCAAAATCGGCTCCCTTTGAGGCTTCCGACGCTTCTATTATAGAAATCAGATCTTCGCTTACCTCTGCCGCAGCCTCGGATTGAATATATGAGCAGAAGCTCTTGACATTGTCAAAAGCCCTGTTCCCTTCCGATGTCTCGGCAAATTTTTTGAGCAAATTTACGCATTTATCCGAAGCCTCTTCATCGGATGTGATCTCTATCAACTCCGCTTTTACCCCGTCAAAGCCGATTTTATCAAGCTTATCGAGAGTTATAAATACACTGTCAAATATTTCAGGCTTAAATCCGCAATACGCAGCCGTAATTTTCAGAAGTCTTCTGTCATTTATTCTGACTTGAAAGCCCTTGAAGCCAAGCCTTCCCAGAACCGTCGTTATGGCAAGTATAAGTTCTGTTTCCGCAAGAGTGCCGTCCTCGCCGAATATGTCGATATCACATTGCATAAACTGGCGGTATCTCCCCTTCTGAGGGCGATCGGCACGAAAAACATTTCCCATTTGAAGAGCCTTGAAAGGAGACGGAAGCTCGTTCATATGATTTGAATAATATCTTACAAGAGGAACGGTCAGATCATATCTGAGTCCGCTGTCGGTCAGATCATCCTGTGAGCTTGCATTTGCAATATCAAGCTTTTCTCCCCTTTTTAATATACGGAAAATGAGCTTTTCATTGTCTCCTCCCTGATTGCTGCACAGATTTGAAAGTGATTCGACTACAGGAGTTTCAATTTCAGTAAAGCCGAAGCTCCTATAAGTATCTCTTATAACGGACATAGCATACTGTCTTATCGCCATCTCGTCCGGAAGAATATCCCTCATACCCGTAACGGGCTTTTTTATCAATGCCATAGTCCCCCCTAAACTTCGTTATTGCGGTATTCGTCAAGATTCCCGGCAAGCCCGGTCTCCCTTCTCATTGCCCGCATACATCAAAAGCTTCTTATCTGATTTTAAGATTTTTATTCCAAGGCTCGGATTTTCTCATACGATCCGCAGATATATTCGACATGGGATTTTTGGATCTCCCCGTGCCCTTTTCGAGCTTTCCGGTATAGGTATCTATACCTCCTATTTCATATACTGTTGTGTATCCGGCTTTTTGCAGCTGTTTTAAGGCTTTTTTGCATCTGCCTCCACTCTCGCAGTAAAGATATATCGGCATATCCTTATCCGCTATCGAACTTTCCGCCTTTACAATCTCGTTCAGAGGAATATTTTTGCTTCTTGAAATATGACCCTTGGCATATTCATCCCTGCTTCTTACATCTATCAGCAGAGCTCTTGCTTCCGATTTAAAAGCTCTCAGCCCCTCATTAATATTCTTTTTCTTAAATATGTCAAATATCCCCATCAAACGCTGCCCTTTCTTAAAGTTCTTCCATATTTGATTATCGGTGAAATGTGTTTATATACCAGCATGGTTACCATAGATACCGAAGCGCCCTTTACCACATTCAAAGGTGCCACTGCAAAGCATATAAAGGTGGTAATATCTGTTATATTGGGATTTATCGCTCTTCCCATATCTATGAGCGTTTCCATTGGTATATGGTAGAGAGCGGAAAATGCCGGAAGAAGATATACCGCATTAAAAACCGAACCTACAATTGTGATCACTATTGTTCCTACTATACACGATACAACGGCAGCCCTTTTGGTCTTTAAGAAACGATATATAATAGTTGTGGGCAGAACAAAGCTGCAGCCCACAACAAAATTTGCAAGATCTCCTACAAAGGCGGTAGACGTACCCTTTACAATCAATTTAAGCAATATTTTTATAAACTCCGTCATTACTCCGGCAACCGGTCCGAATGCAAATCCGCAAATAAGCACCGGGATTTCCGAAAAATCAAGCTTGTAAAAAGGCGGTGCAAAAGGAATGGGAAAGTCCACAACATGCAATATCATCGCTATGGCTGAAAACACTCCGATAACTGCAATTTTACGTGTATTCAATATACGCTCGGTATCGCCGTTTTTCCTTTTGGCAAGCTTTTCCACTATATATGAGACAACAAACGTAGCGGCTATTATGAGCAAAAATTCAAGCACAAATATTACATTCTCACTAACTGTTTTTAACAAATCATTATTCATATTCCGGTTCATACCTCATAAATTATTTATCATCATCAGAATCATTTTCAAACTCGTAGCTTACATCGTGATCATCATGATCATCGGAATCATTGTCATCGTTATCCGACATGTATTCCCTTGCCGTAACACGGTTTCTTATTCTTTCCGACTCTACGGTTTGTGAAATAAGTTCCTTTACATCATAGCTTTTCTTGATGTTTATGATATCAAAGTTTCCGAGATCCTTATCGGATGAATCTATATGAATCGTCCCGAGTCCGAATATCTTCTGAAAAAATGTTCTTTTTAAATTTACATTAAGAATCCTGTAAAGCCTTACTTCCTGCTCTTGAGAATTGAAAAATCCTTTTTCAACAAAGAGTCTGTCTTCACTCATCCCGTATTTTGTAAATGTCCAAGGAAGCCCGCACCATATGCGCTTGCGATCGTACCATTTCAACATATCTTTCTTCATAAATTTTCCCTCGCATTCAGTATGCAGTAATCCGCCGATTAAACCGTATCACATAATATTAAATATTTAACCCGTTCAGGTCAAGTGAGGCGGATAAAACTGTTGTTACTGCGGAATTCTCCAAGGCTTCGAGCAAGCCGGGTCTTTGGCTTATCAGAGTTATAGGACAAAACGTGTTGATGGCTAATCCCATTGATCATAGAATCTGTC
>CAUVOD010000033.1:0-24558 GCA_963553525.1 uncultured Lachnospiraceae bacterium
ATTATAAAATCTTATATCAGTTTTTATAGTTTACACAAAACTTGAAACAGTCTCGAATTGCTATTTACTTAATTCTTTTCCTTCGACAAATTGGGATTTAGTTATCAATCCTATAAACCATGTCACCGGTATTCCAAATATATATAATTGCTGATACAGGGTCTTTTCCTTCCGCCCGAATCCATCCTGTATATGTTGTATAATATCCGAAGTATCCTTCTATTAAAATTTCAAACTCTGCATCTGAATACTCTTCTATATACTCAATTAAACTTATGGCTTTTCCTGAAAAATCTCCTTCATAAACTGTCCTGTCAAATATCAAAATACTACATTCATCTAAATCGCTGTCATAAAACAAAACTTCTCCGGAATATATTTTTTCACCGTCTTTTGTATATTTAAATATTTTATTAAGGTGCAATGTTAAAACATTATTTCTAAATGTAAATTTCTTTATTTTACTGTCATGCAAACTAAACAGAATATTGCTATTTCTATCATGTATTAAATCCATCTTAATCCTCCGCAAATTTCAATTTTAAATTCACAAACAAACTGGATTTTTACATTCCTTTTTATAATCGTCAATCATTCTCCCGAATTCTCCGCCTCCATGAGTGCAAAACGGAATAATTGTTTTTCCGCTTAAATCAACCGTTCGCAAAATGAAAGTTCCTTATCTCATCAAATGTTTCCAAAAGTCTTTCTTTATCAATTTTAAGCTCACTCGGTATCAAATCCCTCAGTATATATCCTGACCAAACCGTTAAATCCGCATTTATTTTGTTTATAAAATCACCAATTGTTTTTAAGCGGTTCATCTTTTTTCTTTCTAAATTTGAACCGTAATTTCATCGCATTTATTATCTGTTCCTTATCTTTTTAACTATTACTATGATGATGGAAACAGTTATAAACAAACCTGTGTAATTTATAAAAATATCTTTATATGCGCTTTTCGCAAGCGGCTCAATAAACTGAGTTGACCAAACGACAAAAAAGGCGCACATTAAAGTAACTGCATATACAATTATCGTTCTAAGAACTATATTTTTTATCGGGAGATGTATGGCAAGTTCATATGCAATAATGCCTATAAGAACAACCATTGCTCTTGTGAGTTCATGCCAATTCCCGCTCGGATCGTCTCTTACTCCCTGAACAAGATAAGCAACACTGTTACTGATCGTTGTGATTGTATAGATAATGCTGTAGATAATTACCCCCTCTTTTAGCGGATTACACCATTCTTTTCTCATTATTTTCTCCATAAATTCGAATTTACATAACTAACAGCTTAATAAAAGTTAACACAGTAACGATAAATCGAAAAGGTTTACTGTTTTTTCTCATGCTCTTGACAAATCGTCCCAAAGGGATATAACCGTAGATATATTGTAGAGGAAAGGAGAAGCGAACCGACTGTTTAAAGGCGTTCGGATTGCGGTGAAAATTATGATAGCGATTTTTTTGGCTGACGGCTGTGAGGAAATAGAGGCTCTTACGGTTATTGATATTGTCAGAAGAGCGGGTCTTGATATAAAGGGGGTATCCGTAAAGAGTGCAGGAAATGGAGGATCCAAGCTGATTCGTGGTTCTCACGGTATCGAATTTATGGCTGATCTTTGTATAGCCGAGCTCGATTTTGCAGAGGTGGAAATGATAGTGCTTCCGGGAGGTATGCCCGGAACTGAAAATCTTGAAAACTGCGGTCTTCTTATTGAACAGATTAAAAAATTCAATGCCGAAAAGAAATACCTTGCCGCAATATGCGCCGCTCCCGGCATTTTCGGAAGACTGGGCATACTTAAGGGGAAGGAGGCTGTTTCCTATCCCTCCTGCGAAGCGGAGCTTGACGCAGAGCATATCCCCGCAAAGGAAGTTGCGGTATCGGATAATATAATAACCTCAAGGGGGCTGGGAACGGCAACAGCTTTTTCTCTTAAAATAGTCGAGATATTTAAGGGAGGGAAATTTGCCTCCGACCTCGGAAAAGCCGTTGTGTATAGGGTTTATGAGTAAAAAAATATTTGAAAAAGATAATATATTTTAGTATGATAAAATAGTCAAGAGGAAAATTGTACATTTAATATAAAAAAAATCCGAATTAAAATTACGGAAAACACGTTTTTCGAATTTTCCTCGTTATCCGGACATTGCCCGAGTTTTTTAACTTCATTGCTTGTGTAAATAAAGATCGGAGATACGGCTATGACTTATCTTAATCCTCAAAGGTATAAGAACGGAGACAGTTTAGCTGCTTTAAAATAAGTTGGCGGCAGTTAACTGATCAGCGTATTGGCATTGAAAAAAATTATACAAATTCCGATACGGAAGAACTGTTACTTTTGGATACGGAGGAAACTGTAGAAGCTATAAGAGGTTTCGCAAATAGAAAAGTCAATGTAAATACCCATTATGAATGGTCGTCATATAGAAGAGTTTCCGATAACCTTCAAACCGGACCGGCAGGTGGAACCATAAGTTGTACAAAGTCGATTACATTTGCAACAGAGTTTAGTGGAAATATTAGCGGGATAGGGCTAAGTACAGGGGCTTCCGTCAGCACTTCCGTAGGCTATACTTTGAATGTAGGACCTAACAAGAGAGTTTATATGGGATATAGAGTATATTATAAAGTTGAAACCGGCACAAATGAATTTTATGATACTCTTACCGGCGAAGTGCTTACATCTACCCCTTATATGATAAAAATTCCTCAGTATGGGGAGTATACGCTTTTTAATTATTAATCAGTTGCTAAGCGTGATATATTGGATGTTTCGGTAATATGCCTGTAATAAAAAGCGGGGTAAAAAAATGAAAAATAATGTAAAATTGGGATGTCGCATGTTTTTGAAATTATGTGCCTCAGCGGTTTTTATATATTTATTCTTTAATCCGGAAATATTTGCAATGAGAGGATATGCTCTTGCTATTGACGGTACAGTAGTATGTAGAGGAATCTCACTTATCTTGGGTATTTATATTTTTTTAGAATCGCTGGCTATTCCCTTTAAAGAAGAATTTAAGGATGAAGAAGATAAGACCGGAGACAAATAAAGGGATATAAGTACATACAGCAAGTATATAATATTTATATAAATATATAAAGGCTGAAAAATAAAATAAAAGTTGATAACAAAAACGGTAAATCCGGATTTATATGTACCCTGTATTCAGGGACATAGATATATTGAGATTTACTGTTTTTGTTATTTGAAAAAGGTAACGGATATGGCTGTGGAAATAGAAAGAAAATTTTTGATTAACGAAAAACCGTCTAATATAGGACAATATACAAAACATACCATAGAGCAGGGATATTTGAACATATCGCCCGCAGTAAGAGTCAGAAAGGACGACGACAGCTATATTTTAACCTATAAGGGTGAAAAGACGGGCGGCGGCATAGGACGTACAGAATACAATATGCCACTTACCAAGGAAGCCTATGAAAATCTTATCAAAAAATCCGACGGCAATATAATTAAAAAGCACAGATATATCATACCGCTTAACGGGGACGCTTTTTCAAAAGAGTTTTTGGAGACTCACGAAGAAATAAGGCTTGCAGTAGAAAAAAACGGGATTAAAATAGAGCTTGACGATTTTTCCCTGTCCGAAAACGCTCCGTTTAAGGAGCTTTTACTGGCGGAGGTGGAATTTCCCGGCGAAGAGGCGGCGGCAGCCTATAATCCTGCCGACTGGTTTTCCAGGGAGGTTACGGGGGATAAACGCTTTTCAAACGCATATTTGAGCGGCATGAAGCAAAAAATATTCGAATAAAGCGTAATCTTTTTGCCTGCGGACATGACAAGCACTTTTTACTGTGATATACTCTCTAAGACTGTCTGAAAATGTATGTACAGTCGTTGTAATTTATGCAGGCAATGAGCCGAAGTCAGAGTGTACTCGATTTGAGATCTTGGTGAATGCCGCGATAACGAGGAAAACCGGCGAAGCGTGTGAAGCGTGCAAAGTGTGTTTTCCGTAGCTGCGCAAAGGCGCGAGGAATTAATTAACCCACAGGAGGTTTAAAGGAATTTTATGAGCGTAAAGGTCGAAAAACTTGAAAAGGGAATGGCGAAGCTTACCGTAGAGGTGGAAGCCGCGAAGTTGGATGAAGCAGTTGAAGCGGTTTACAGGAAGCGGCGTAATCGTATACAGGTTCCCGGATTCAGAAAGGGAAAGGCTCCCCGCTCAGTTATAGAGCGTATGTATGGAAAGGAAGTATTCTATCAGGATGCCGCCGACCGTCTTGTACAGGATTCCTATCCGGACGCTGCGGATGAATGCGGAGAGGATATCGTTTCTTCACCGGAGATAACCGTGGTACAGGTGGAAGCCGGATCGCCCTTTATATATACGGCTGAGGTTGCGTTAAAGCCCGAAGTCAAGCTGGGGAAATACAAGGGTATTGAGGTGGAAAAAGCCGATTTGGAAGTAACGGACGCCGATATTGACGCCGAACTTGATCGTGTGCGTAAGCTCAATTCCCGCGAAATAACGGTTACGGACAGAGCTGTACAAAAGGATGATACGGTAAAGATAGATTACGAAGGCTTTATAGACGGAGAGGCTTTTGACGGAGGAAAAGACGAGGGACATAATCTGACTATCGGTTCGGGAACCTTTATTCCGGGCTTTGAGGATCAGCTTATCGGAAAGAATATCGGTGATGACGTCGAGGTAAAGGTTCCTTTTCCGGACGATTATCATGAGGCGTCGCTTGCAGGAAAGGAAGCTGTATTTAAGTGCCATATTCATGAGATACATGCAAAGGAACTTCCCGAGCTTGACGATGAATTCGCTTCGGACGTTTCGGATTTTGATACACTTGAGGAGTATAAGGCGGATCTTAAAAAGACTCTCGGAGAGAGAAAAGAAAAAGAGCTTAGAAACAGCCGTGAGGATGCCTGTGTACGCTCTCTTATCCTTGATTCCGAGATGGAGCTTCCCGAAGCCATGATACTTACGCAGCAGCGTCAGATCCTTAATGAGTTTATGATGCAGATTCAGATGCAGGGTATGGACCCCAATCAGTATCTTAAGATGCTCGGCGGATCTCAGGAAAGATTTTTGGAGCAGATGCGTCCCCAGGCTCTTGAGCGTATTCAGGCTCGTCTTGTGCTTGAAGCGGTTGCAAAGGCTGAAAATATCACGATAAGTGATGAAGAGTATGAAGAAAAGCTTAAGGAAATAGCCGCAAGATCCTACACGGACGTTGCAAAGCTTAAGGAGATGTACACCGAGCGTGATGAAAAGCAGCTTCGAAGCGATCTTGTAGTGGAAAAGGCTGCAAAATTCCTTGTGGATAATGTAAAAGAGGTAAAGAAGGCAAAAACGGCGTCCGCAAAAGCAAAGAAGGCTGAAGCCTCAGATGATGGCGAGGTCAAGGAGACCGAGGAAAAGAAGCCGGCAAAAAAGAGGGCTTCAAAGAAGGCGGAAGAAAAAGACGCTGAATAATTATTTATGCGGGCAATCAGAAGGAGCCTGAGCGTGCTCGATTTTTGAGACCTTTGTGAATGCCGCAATAACGACAGTTTGTAAGAGAGGTGCAAAAAATGGCTTTGATACCTTATGTAATAGAACAAACCTCGAGGGGGGAGCGATCATATGATATTTACTCGCGCCTCCTCAAGGACAGGATTATCTTTTTGGGAGAGGAAGTGAATGAAAATTCCGCTGCCGTCGTTGTGGCGCAGCTCCTTTTTCTTGAAGCCGAAGATCCCTCCAAGGATATACATTTGTATATCAATTCTCCGGGCGGATCGGTAACTGCGGGAATGGCTATTTATGATACCATGCAGTATATAAAATGTGACGTTTCGACCATCTGTATAGGTATGGCTGCAAGCATGGGAGCTTTTCTGCTTGCGGGCGGCACCAAGGGTAAGAGAATGGCTCTTCCCAATGCCGAGATCATGATACATCAGCCCTCCGGCGGAAGTCAGGGACAGGCGACCGAGATTGAAATAGCCGCAAAGCATATATTAAAGACCAAGGCTACCTTAAACCGTATTCTTTCGGAAAATACGGGTCAGGCGATTGAAAAGGTTGCCGAGGATACCGAGCGCGATAACTGGATGGGTGCAAAAGAAGCTCTTGAATACGGCATTATAGATTCCGTCGTCATCAAGCGCACGGATTCGGAAAAAAACAAAAAAGATAAAAAGTAATGACTAAGGGCGTTTTAACGCTCAAAGAAAGAGAAAAGCATGATAACAAATATGTCGGGAAAGAACGGCGCCGAAATACGCTGTTCCTTCTGTAACAAGACTCAGGATCAGGTGCGAAAGCTCATAGCCGGACCGGGGAATGTGTATATTTGCGATGAGTGCGTGGATATATGCGCAGATATCATAGAAGAGGAGCTTGACGACGATACACAGTTTACCCAAAACGATAAGCAGATCAATCTTTTAAAGCCTGTTGAGCTTCATAATTTCCTTGACGAATTTGTAATAGGTCAGGAAGAAGCAAAAAAGGTGCTTGCAGTTGCGGTATATAATCACTACAAGCGTATAATGGCGCCCGTTGCCATGAATGAAGATGATGATGTAGAGCTTCAAAAATCCAATATTTTGATGATAGGTCCTACCGGATCGGGAAAAACCTATCTGGCTCAGACGCTTGCAAAAATAATAAACGTGCCCTTTGCAATTGCCGATGCGACCACTCTTACGGAAGCGGGCTATGTGGGCGAAGATGTCGAAAATATTCTTTTAAAGCTGATACAGGATGCCGATTACGACGTTGAGCGTGCACAGTACGGAATAATCTATATCGACGAAATAGACAAGATTACCAAAAAAGGCGAGAATGTATCCATAACAAGGGATGTATCGGGAGAGGGCGTACAACAGGCGCTTCTTAAGATTATCGAGGGAACGGTGGCGAATGTTCCGCCTCAGGGCGGGCGTAAGCATCCGCATCAGGAGCTTATACAGATAGATACGTCCAATATACTGTTCATATGTGGAGGAGCTTTCGACGGACTTGAGAAGATAGTGGAATCGAGGCTTGACCGCTCATCAATAGGCTTTAATGCCGAAATAGCCGATAAGACAGAGCGTGAAATAGGGGAGCTTATTTCTCACGTGACACCTCAGGATCTTACCAAATTCGGACTCATTCCCGAATTTATAGGACGTATGCCCATAACGGTTACACTTGAGGGGCTTTCCGTAGAGTCGCTGATACGCATACTGAAGGAGCCCAAAAATGCACTTATCAAGCAATACAAAAAGCTCTTTGATTTTGACAACGTCGATCTTGAATTTGAAGAAGACGCAATAGAAGAGATTGCAAAGCAGGCGCATGAGAGAAAGACCGGAGCAAGGGGCTTAAGATCCATAGTGGAAAAGACTCTTATGGATGTAATGTATTCGATACCGTCCGAGGAGGATATTGTGGAATGTGTTATAACCAAGGCGTCCATTGACGGTGATACAAAGCCTCTTCTGGTGCACAGCGGAGAAGAAAAGCCGCAGCTTATGGATTTTAAGAAAAACGCTTGATAAAATACAAAAAATAAATATAATATATCTAATCGAACTCTTATTCAGAGTGGTGGAGATACAGAGGATCTATGAAACCACGGCAACCCCTCTTCCTGTATTCGGGAAAAGGAAGGTGCCAGCCTGAGCATAAAAGTTTCTTTATGAAGCTTTATGAGCAATAAGAGGAGCTGATAATGCAGGTTAACAGCCCTCTTGTTTTTATAAACAGGAGGGTTTTTTATTACATAAATTTATACAGTACAGGAGGATAAAATGGCACATTATATTTTTACATCGGAATCGGTTACGGAAGGGCATCCGGATAAAATCTGCGATCAGGTATCGGACGCCATACTTGATGCCTGCTTAAAGGAAGATCCCATTAGCAGGGTTGCCTGTGAAGCCGTGGCATGTACGGGCTTTATTATGGTAACGGGCGAGATTACGACAAAGGCTAATGTTGATTATCCTAAGGTGGTGCGTGATACGGTGCGTGAGATCGGCTACGACTCGTCTGAAAAAGGCTTTGACGCAAATACCTGTGCCGTATTCGTTGCACTTGACAAGCAGTCGCCCGATATTGCAATGGGTGTGGATAATGCCGTTGAGACCAGAGATAAGACTACGGTTGAAAATTTTGAGGAGGGCGCCGGAGATCAGGGCATGATGTTCGGATATGCGACGAATGATACAAAAGAATACATGCCCTATGCGATTTCTCTGGCACATAAGCTTTCAAGAAAATTGTCGGAGGTCAGAAAAAACGGAACTCTTCCGTACCTTCGTCCTGACGGGAAAAGTCAGGTTTCCGTGGAATATGACGAAAATCATAATCCGGTAAGGCTTGAAGCGATAGTTATTTCATCTCAGCATGATGAAAAGATTTCCCAGGAGCAAATCCGCAGCGACATTCGCAAATTTGTCATTGATGAAACGGTAGATCGCAGCATGATAGATGAAAATACCAAGATATATATAAATCCCACTGGACGTTTCGTTATCGGAGGACCGCAGGGCGATGCGGGTCTCACGGGACGAAAAATCATAGTGGACACCTACGGCGGCTCGGCGGCTCACGGCGGAGGGGCGTTTTCGGGAAAGGACTGCACCAAGGTTGACCGTTCCGCTGCCTACGCCGCAAGGTATGCAGCAAAAAATATTGTAGCCGCAGGGCTTGCGGATACCGTACAGATACAGCTTTCTTATGCTATAGGAGTTGCGGAACCCACATCCATACATGTGAGCAGCTTCGGAACGTCTAAGGTTTCAAATGAGGTTCTGGAAAGAGCCGTTCGTGAAAACTTTGATCTTAGACCTGCCGGAATAATCAAAATGCTTGATTTAAGAAGACCTATTTATAAGCAGACGGCTTCATACGGGCATTTCGGAAGAGACGATCTTGATCTGCCGTGGGAAAGAACCGATAAGATAGACGCTCTTAAAAAGTATCTGAACGGCTGACGTAAAAAAACGGGCTGTGGAAAAATTTTCCACAGCCCGTTTTGTCCGTGAATCAGTTTTTTTCTATGATATCGCCGTTTCTGTAAGCAGCCACCAGATTTTCAAGGTCGGTAATTCTTGCCCTCATTTCCTTTCCGGCATCCGTATCTCCGACAGACTTTCTGTCCACCACACGTTTTATTATCTGCTGATCCGAATGTATGTCGGACTCCTGTCTTACGGCGTCCTCTTTTGAGGTAAACGGCTCGTGAGCCGCAAGAATGAGTCCGTAGGAGTTATATATAAGCGTGTATCCTGCTATGCCCGTTTCCTTCTGATATGCTCTTGAAAAGCCTCCGTCTATGATAAGAAGCTTTCCTCCGCATTTTATAGGGCTTTCTCCGTTCTTTACCTTGACGGGTACGTGCCCGTTTACTATGTGAGCGTTGGTTATGTCGTCAACCTCAAATTCTTCAAGTATCATGTTGATAATCTCTTCTTTTTCAATAAGAGCGTAGTACGGATTTTTGCCCTCGGCATGAGTTTCCTTTTCGGCAAGGAAATATCTTTCAAAGGTAGCCATTTTTTCTTTTCCGAAAAGAGGTGAGTTTTTGTGAAGCCATATCCACCACATTATTGCTTTGCCCATCTCGATTTCATCAGGAACTACCGAAACAAAGCCCTTGCGGATATAATTTTCAAGAACCTTATACAGTTCTTTGCCCTTGTAGCTTTTTCCGAATACCCTCAATTCTCTTAAAGTGCCGTCGCTGTTGATAGGAACACAGCCGTGGTAAAGAAGATTGTTGTTGAATACCTTGTATAAAGAGCCTTTTGCAAGTAAAAATTTCATGTGAGTCTTTAATTTTTCGCTGCCCTTAAAGGCATCCGCAAGGCGGGTTATGATATCCGCTTCCTGTTCCGTGTAGGCATAGGGATCTTTTTTATCAACGGTGGGGAAGTTGGTATCGAGCATTTTATATTCTTTGCCGTTTATTTTGATCGTGCCGCTTTCATAATCGACAAGATGAAGAAGATTTCTGCTTTCAAGCTCGAATTCGGGATGCTGTCTTATCATCTGTCCCTCGGCTTTGAATTGTAAAATGGAAATTGCTTTATGTATCTTCTGATTGATACGGGACTCCCTGGATTCGTCGCAGTTGCCCTTGAGGGTAAAGCAGGTACAGGGGTCGTCGCCGTAATGCTCCATGGCATAGGAGGCGAGAGGCAGCATGTTGATCCCGTAGCCGTCCTCCAATATGTCCAGATTTCCGTATCTGGCACTTATTCGTATGACATTGCACACGCAGGGTATGCTTCCGACAGCTGCACCCATCCACAATACGTCATGATTGCCCCATTGTATGTCTACGGAATGGTGGTGCATAAGGGCATCCATTATCAGATGAGGTCCGGGGCCTCTGTCGTATATATCGCCGACGACGTGGAGATGATCCACAACAAGGCGCTGAATAAGCTCGGAAAGAGCTATGATAAAATCCTTTGCCCTTCCTATCCTCACTATGGTATTTAAGATGGTTTCGTAGTAGGATTCTTTATCGGTGTTGTGCTCCTTTTCATTCAAGAGCTCTTCCAGAATGTAATCGAAATCTTCCGGCAGGGCTTTTCTTACCTTTGATCTGGTATATTTTGCACTTGCACCTCTTGCGACTTCTATGAGTCTGTACAGCATTACCTTGTACCAGTCGTCGGGATTTGCCTCTTCTTCAAGCAGAAGCTGGATTTTTTCAGCAGGATAATAAATGAGAGTTGCGAGAGTTTGTTTTTCTTTTTGAGATATCGTAGAGCCGAAGACCTCGTCTATCTTGCGTTTTACGCTTCCTGATCCGTTTCTCAATATATGGGAAAAAGCCTCGTTTTCTCCATGTACGTCCGTTATGAAATGCTCCGTTCCTTTCGGTAAGTGCAAGATCGCTTCAAGATTGATTATTTCTTCAGAAGCGCTTGCAATTGTCGGAAAAAGTTCTGCCAATCTTTCAAGATAGCGCTTTTCAAACGATTTCATGTGATAAGTACCCCCTCGTAAATTTTATTTAAGATTTATTTTTTTGAGAGACTGAACGCCTCTTCGAAAACGGCTGCAAGTATGAATTTGTTCTTATCTTCAATATTATTTTCAAAAGCCGAAATGACCGCAAAGGAATCCGTTATCGAAGCCTTTTCATCGGAATTTTCGGACAGCAGATTACCTGCGTCTATTGCTTCAATGAAGCTTCTTTTTTCACTCACGTTGTCGTAGTTTGAGTTTAGAACAAAACTTTCCGTTTCGTTAAATATCGAATACAGACGATATTTTCTTACGGTTTTGTTGACAAGATAAATATAGAAGTATGAATTGTTTTTTTCAATCCTTTCGGCTGACAAATAAATTTTTAACGATCCCGACATATATTTGTCTTCTATATTTTTTCCGTAAATGGGAGTTACAAATGAAAGGAAGTCGGATCTGCCCTTCGAGTCTATAAACAGACAGCCGTATTCAGAATCTTCTTTTTGAAAGCCGTGATCAGTGTAAAAGCTGTTGTCCGTCCCCTTTACTATAGGCAGACTGATATTTACATCAGGTACATAAAGCCAGCCTATTATATCGTTATTCAGGGCATACAGCGACGCAAAATTTATATCAAGACGGGGATAATCCTCGTAGTCCTCATTCAAATCGCAGGTCACATAATTTTTTTCCAGATCGATATATTCGGAATTTACACTTTTCTCTTTAATCCAAAATCTTAATGAAAAAAATATCGACACAGAGGCGATTATGACTGCCGCCGCAAAAATATAAATACGTCTTTCTTCTTTTTTACGTCTTTTTTCTCTGTCATTGCGTATATCAAAAGGTCCCGTTTTTTGGGGACTTTCGGTAACGGGTATGGTTGATTGAAGATCTGTAAAGGTTTCCGTTTGGGTCTTTCTTTGTATGGGAATGCGTTTTTTTTGATCGTCGGGAATATCTATTTTCCGGCTTCCTTCCATATAAGCTGTCAGAACATCGGAAGATTTTTCGGGAAATATTTTTTTTACGGGCTCTTCCCTATAAGGAGTATGTAATTCCGAAAAATCCTTGTAGTCGGCGATATTTTTTTTGTTGTTCAGAGTTGTTTTGAGCTGTGCGGTATCTCTCCTGATATGCGTGGTATTTTGATTTATGGAAGGTGAAGCTGTTGTCTGTCTTGAGATTTCAACTTTTTTACGGCTGTCGCCTTCGTTGGAATTGTTGTCAGTAACTTTTTTGTCGGAGCTTACGTTATTTGAGCTTTTTGTTTTGGGATAGCTCTTATCGGAGGCTTTGCCCTGTTGCTTTTCATATAAGGATTCGGAATAGCAGCCGCTTTTTGATACGGCTTTCCTATGGACAGCGGTGACGGCTTGTCCTTCGGGGACATATGTTGATGTTGAAGGACGGTGGGTATCGGGAGGCTTATTAGACCTTTTCGGTGTCCTTACGCTGTTTCTCTTATCAGTCAGGCGAACCGATTCCGTGCTTTCAGCAGCGGCTATGCTTTGATTTCTTTTGCTGTTTTCGGTGGCAGGTATACTTTTCCGCCTTGTAATATTTCCGACAGGAGATAAGTTCGATGTTCCTCTGATATTTTCGCGGGGAGATATGCTCTGTTTTACTTTTGAACTTTCATAAGAGGCTGTACCGGGCTTTGCCTTGGATATTTCAACGGAAGGTACATTAAGTGTTTCTGCGGCATTTTCCGTTGTGTGCGAAGCTTTGTCGGGAGTCGAAAAAGAAGCCTTTGCGGGGATCGGTGCAGAAGCGGAGATTTTATTTTTATTGGATTTTTTTGCTTTAACTCTGCCTGAAGCCATCACCAAGTATTTTATCAACTTATAAGCTGTTGTGCACCTACTTTTTATCAAGGAATGCTATAATATAAAAAAAGTTGAGGATAATATATGTTTGCACAGTTTTTTGAACCCAAACCCAAGAATGCAAAGGATATCATTCCGTTTTTTTCACTGCGCTCATTTAAAGCCTGTGAAAGCGGATGGATCGATTATTTCATATGGTCCAAATATTATCTTGTACGTTACAAGATAGCTGATGAAAAGGCTCTCCTTATAGTCATGAAGAATTTAAACAATGAATATTTTGCAGCCCTTCCCTACTGCCTGGTTGAGGATCTGCCGTATTACTTTGAGGAATTAAAGAGATTTTTCAATGATTTTTTGAAGCTACCTTTTAAAATTTTTTTGGCTGATGAAGAAGGTGTGGAGGCTTTGTCTTTAAAGAGTAATCCGGATTATGTAGTCGTTGAGGAAGAGGATTTCAAGGATTACATATATGACGCTGACAACCTTAGAAGACTTGCGGGAAGAGCGCTTCAGAAAAAAAGAAATCTGGTTAACAGGTTCATGAGGGATTATGAGGGAAGATGGGAATACATATCGCTTTCTCAAAGTGATAAGGACGAGGTTTTGGAATTTTTGGACAACTGGTTTCCCAATCATCTTGATGAGCATGAGGATGCGGATAGGGAGCTTGTTTTTGAAAGAGACGGCATACGCACCGTGCTCAAGGCTAAGGAGCAGATGGATTATAAAATAGGAGGAATAAGAATAGACGGTGTCCTTAAGGGGATAACTCTCGCCACATATAATTTTCTTGAGGAAATGGTGTGTATAAGCGTAGGAAAAGCCGATCCTACAATAACGGGTCTGTATCAGACCATGAATAAAGAATTTTTGACAAATGAATTTCCGGATGCCAAGCTGGTAAATTTTGAGGACGATATGGGACTTGCGGGTCTGAGAAAGTCCAAGCTCAGCTATAATCCCATTATGTATGCCAGAAAATATATGGTTGTTCAGAAATATTTTAACGGACAAAAGGTCGATCTTGCGGATCCCTATGAGGATGAAGTAAAAAATTACAGTGGAGCTGTCGATGAGAATACTTGAGTATGCGGTAAATAGCGGCGATAGTGCAGTCTGTATAGGAGATGTTCTCAGGCATAAGTTAAAGCTTTCTGATAAAGAGATTTCACATGCAAAGAATTTTTTTGACGGAATAAGGGTTAAGCTTGAAAAGCATACTGATGAAGAGCTTGAAAAGCTGCTTTCCGGAGAGCCGTATTTTTTTGAAAAGAATAGGATAGTATCCGAGCTTCATAAAAGGAAGGCTCTGCTTTCCGGAAAAATTTTTAGGGGTGATGTGCCGGACGAAGAGGGATTTTTAAGAGCAAATACAGCCGTGACTCTTTTTGAAGGAGATCGTATCCGCATAGCCTTTCATGAAATGGAGGATGATGCAGGACGTATCATAGCGGTAAAAGGTGAGATAGATATTCTGTATGAGGATGGGGACATAATCATACTGAATAAGCCCGGCGGCATTGCTTCACATCCCTCGCCCGGACATAAGACGGATACGCTTGCAAACCGCCTTGCATATTATTTTGAGGATAAAAACGAGCCTCACAGAATAAGGATAGTGGGCAGGCTGGATAAGGATGCAAGCGGAGTATTGCTTTTTGCAAAAACAAGGATGGCTGCAAGATTTTTTAAGATCAATCCGGAGTCCTATGAAAAAGAATATCTTGCGCTGTGCCATGGTGTCTTTGCAGAAAATGAAAAAGGAGGACGGATAACATATCCGATTTTAAAGAAGCCCGAAATACTCTTAAAACGAATGGTGCACCCTTTAGGGCAGAGAGCGGCAACAGATTATGAGGTTGAGCGTGAATTTGAGATTAAAGATCCGGCTTTCGCAGGTATCAGGGCTGCGGCGGAAAAAATTTCACTTGTAAGATTAAGGATCGAAACGGGAAGAACCCACCAGATCAGGGTTCACATGGCTGCCATAGGGCATCCTCTGCTCGGAGATCCCTTATATAATATGTTCGACGTGCATGAGGGAAGGGATAGAGTGAATTTCCGCGAGCCGGACTCCAAAGAATTTATACAAAGCCAGTTCGGTATGAGAAGAGCCGCTCTCCATGCGGGAAAGCTCACCGTAATCCACCCCGTAAGCAAAGATAAAATAACAATCAGAGCCGGGATTCCGGAGGACATGAGGAAAATATATGCTTAAAAGAGTTGATCTTCACACACACAGTACGATATCGGACGGTACCTATACTCCCGAGGAATTGATGGAATATGCCGCAGAAAAAGGTTTATCGGCAATAGCGCTGACGGATCATGATACGACCGACGGCCTGGAGAGGGCGGCAAAGCATATAAAAGAAAAAAATCTTGAACTGGAGCTTGTATCCGGAATAGAAATTTCAAGTCTTTATAATCTTGACGACGAGACTCTTTCAGCTTCCGAAAGCCTTGGATTTACGGGAAAATACAGGCAAAGAACCAAAGAAATACATGTGGTGGGGCTGTTTATAGATTATCATGATGATAAATTGCAAGACCGCCTTAAAGAGTTCAAGACCTTGCGTACCGAAAGAAATAATGAAATGTGCAAAAGGCTGACCGAAGCCGGTATGCCCGTAAGCTATGAGATATTACAAAGTGAAAACAGAGGAGCGGTAATAACCCGCGCTCACTACGCAAAGTATTTATTAAAAAAGGGATATATAAAAAATATCTCCGAGGCTTTTGAAAAATATATAGGAGAAGGCTGCCCCTGCTTTGTGCAAAAAAAGACGGCAAGTCCTTTTGAAGTGTGCAAGATAATACTTGAGGCTCGAGGAGTACCCGTGCTTGCTCATCCCCTGCTTTATAGGCTTGATGAAAAAGAACTGCGTACACTTATTACAGGAATGAAAGAAGCGGGACTCATAGGGATAGAAGCGCTCTATGCGACATACAGCCCGGAAGAGGAGCGTTTCGTAAAAAAACTGGCTTCGGAATACGATTTGAAAATAAGCGGAGGCAGCGATTTTCACGGAGCAAATAAGGCACAGGATCTCGGAACCGGCTTCGGAAATCTGTTTATACCGCAGGATGTACTTGAAAAGCTTAGAAAATAAGAAACAGCCTCTTACGGCAGTAACGGTAAAATTAGGTGAATATTTACCGGTGTGTCAAAGCGAGCTGTTTCAGTATTTTTTATTACGTATATATAAATACGTAATAACGATATAAATTAAATATTATTCTTCTTCATTCATGCCGTCATCCGCAGCTTCGTCAAATGAATATACGGTGCGTTTTCTTGCCTCCGCATTTTCTTCAAGATACTCGTCATAGGTGGTTACCTTATCGACTATGGAGCCGTCGGGAAGAATTTCGATAATACGGTTTGCGGTGGTTTGTACAATCTGGTGATCCCTGCATGAGAAAAGCTCGACTCCGGGAAATTTGATCATTCCGTTATTGAGAGCGGTTATAGCCTCCATATCGAGATGGTTTGTAGGCTCGTCAAGAATAAGCACATTTGCGCCGGAAATCATCATTTTTGAAAGCTGACACCTTACCTTTTCGCCTCCGGAAAGAACACGGAGCTTTTTTACCCCGTCTTCACCTGCAAACAACATACGTCCGAGAAAGCCTCTTACGTAGGTGGCGTCCTTTACCTCGGAATATCCGGTGAGCCATTCCGTAATGTTATAATCATTATCAAATTCCTTTGTATTATCCTTCTCAAAGTAGGATAAGGAGGTGGTGATTCCCCATTTGAAGGTGCCGCTGTCGGGCTCTATTTTGCCGCTTAATATCTCAAAAAGCAGAGTCTTTGCCTGCTCGTTGCCTCCGACAAAGGCTATTTTATCGTCGTGCTGGACTACAAATGAGATATTATCCAGTATCTTTACTCCGTCAACCGTCTTGCTGAGCCCTTCTACGGTCAGAACCTCGTTTCCTATCTCTCTTTCGGGTCTGAAATCTATATATGGATACTTGCGGCTGGAAGGCTTGAGCGTATCAAGCTCGATTTTTTCCAGTGCTCTTTTACGGCTGGTCGCCTGCTTTGATTTGGAGGCATTGGCGGAGAAGCGTGAAATAAATTCTTTAAGCTCCTTGATCTTTTCTTCTTTCTTTTTGTTGGCTTCCTTCATTTGACGAATCATAAGCTGTGAAGATTCATACCAGAAATCGTAATTACCCGTGAAAAGAGTGATCTTTCCGTAGTCGATATCGGCAATGTCCGTGCATACCTTGTTCAGGAAGTATCTGTCGTGTGATACCACGATAACGGTATTTTCAAAGTTTATAAGAAATTCTTCAAGCCATTCGATAGCATCAAGATCAAGATGGTTGGTAGGCTCGTCCATCAGCAGAATATCGGGGTTTCCGAACAGAGCCCTCGCAAGAAGAACCTTAACCTTTTGAGCACCGGTAAGCTCCTTCATCAGAACATGATGGAACTCGTTCGGTATTCCGAGTCCGTTAAGCAGAGTTTCCGCATCGGGCTCGGCTTCCCAGCCGTTCATTTCCGCAAATTCCGACTCGAGAGCGCTTACCTTTATACCGTCCTCATCGCTGAAATCCTCCTTTGCATATATGGCGTCCTTTTCCTTCATGATCTCGAAAAGTCTTGCGTTTCCCTGTATTACCGCATCCAGAACGACTTCATCGTTATACTTGTTTTGATCCTGTTCAAGAAAAGAAAGTCTTTCTCCAGGCGTTATTACAACATCGCCGCTTGTGGTTTCAAGTCTTCCGGAAAGAATTTTTAAAAAGGTGGATTTGCCCGCTCCGTTAGCGCCTATAATTCCGTAGCAGCTTCCCGGCGTGAATTTGATATTGACATCTTCAAAAAGGGCTTTTTTACCGACCCTGAGAGTTACGTTGTTTACTGAAATCATTATAAAACTCCCTGATTTAAATAATTTATAAACTGCATATACCTGTCCGATTATACTAGAAAGGAGAAAGTTTTCAAGCCGTGTAGGAGGGATTGACGGTGCGGCTCAGATAATCTTTACATTTTTGCTCCAAAAGTTTGAAAGCACAGCTATTTACAACAAGCCCTTGGTCTTTTTCCAGAAGAACCCTTTTATAAGTTCGCTCTGCCAAACGCTGAATAGTTTCCTGATTAGAGATACAATACCTTAGTTCCTGTGACAATAATGCACGGTAAGCCCGATCCGTTTCATCAGCAATCGTTCTTTCGATTACAAGCGCCTTAGGAATAGGAAACATATAATTAAATCTAAGGGAGCTTACCACTTTTCCGTTCTTAGCCCTGATTAAAAAATTATCGGGTTTTTGTTGAGTATAAGAAGTAACCGGCACATAATAGTCTATGTTATTGACTTGCAAAACAATGCCGCAAAGAAATTTTTGTTTTCTGAGCTTTCCCTATTCCAAGTTTGGAACACGGCTAAATCCTCTTTTGTTCAATTCCGCATTTTTAAGAAAATTCACATAGTCCAAATCCACAGTATAAAAATTTAGTTTTTCCATGGATGATATCCTTTCAGAATAAGAAAAAGGGACGGTACAAACCACCCCTTTCTGCTCATTACAAGCCACCGTTAAGGTCGTGGCGCACCTTTCATAAATGATCTGCTCTTAAAGCGGCAGGGCACTTTTCATTATCGAGCATCTCTACTCTATACCGATATTGTATATGGAAGTTGGAAATATATCAAGAAATTTTGTTTCTCTTAATTATGAAATTGTCCGTCATACATTTTAATGATATTTAAATGTACAACACTTACATCTTTATCGGAAGCTCTTCAAAATTGTCCCTAAGAGGAGAAAAGTCTTTACATTCGTTATCTATCGAGTCTATAAGCTCAATATACTTTTCATTTACAAGAGTTTTATAGTTGTTCAAATTGTCGTAGCCCGTTTTCGTCCATGCAAAGGGATGGGTTAAAATCTGCACCTTGTCGTGCGCCGCTATGGTTTTGTGATCGGGATAGCCGTACCTCCAGACATGATTTGCGTCCGACAGATATTTGACTCTTAAAGTACTTTCGCTGTCCGCATTGGGATCGAAGCTGAAAAATTCGTCCTGATAGGCATTTAAAACACCGTCAATTTTGATATTTTCCGCGAGAATGTCCCTGGAGGGTCTGTGTATTGAAAAAGTATCTATTTTGAAGTCGAGCATATCGCTCAGCATATCTATCTCTTTTTTTATGCGGGCTCTTACAAGCTGCATATCCGTCATCCCGTTAAGGGCGAAATGAAGACCTATATACTGCCCCCTCTCGTGCATATCTGTCAGTATATCGCGGTTTTTTCTTGAAAGAACATTGTAGGAATTGTTCGTCCATTGGAAAAAGTAGTATGATCTGAAGTCCATACTTTCCTCAACCTTTGCGAGTTCTCTTGCTCTTTCAACCGAATATTCAACGTCATGGCGCATGAGTATGAATTTGTCTTTTTTCAGAGCCTCATCATAGGTGGTATATGTTCCGATTTCCTTAATTGCCTTTATTATTTCACGATAGTCGTCGAAGCTGAACATTTATTTCTCCTTTATAAAATATATAAAAAAATATATAAAGTAACAGTTCTTATGTGTCTTTTTACAGGCTTTACTATGCCGTTTCAAGATACTGTGTATCGGTTTTTATTTACTCGAGCAATTCGCCGAAGTCCGAGCCTGATCGGGAATGCCGGAGCAAGCTCGCTCTTACTTGATTATTGATATCTTTGCGAATACCCGGGTAACGATAGCTCCCCTAAATTAAGAGCAGTCCTTTTTTCAGAGGAAATTTACTCTCGTAATTTTCTATTATCAGAGATCCGTCCACGGTTCTGACAATTGCCTTATTATCAAAAATATCAATTATCTCTCCGGGAGCATAGTCTGAAAAATCCATGATCTCATCGAAGGGATGTGCCGAGCGGATGATTATTTTATTTTCCAGAGCCTCATTTTCCGTATATGTGAATGCACAAGGAAAAGGCTCCGACACGGCTCTTATGAGATTATAAATTTCTCTTGTCCGCATTTTCCAGTCTATTCTGCCGTCGTCCGGAGTTCTTTTCTTATACCAGGAGTCGAAATCCTTTGAAGAGGTTTTTACAGGTATCCCCTTATCCGTATTCCTTACCTCTTTATATGAAGCGATCAGCTCCTTTATCATTTCCTTTGAGCAGATCTGATTTTTATACTGTGCGGTTCTTATGGTGTCATGAGGGTTTATGGAAAACATTTTTGTTGCAAAAACATTTGGGGAATCCGCCTTTTCATCATATCTGAAAAGATTAAGATTAAATCTGCTGTCGCCTGAAAGTATGGACCAGTTAAGCGGAGAGCGCCCTCTTCCGAAGGGCAGATATCCGGCGCTTCCGTGGAAGCCGAAGATGCCCTTTCTGAAAGAGTCAAGCACATATTTCGGTATGAGTCTTTGCCAGCCGGTTACAATTCCGAGATCAAAAGTATTTTCCTTAAAAAATGTACGGGTTCTTTCGTCATCCAGATCGTAGGAATCAGCCTTAAAAATAGGGATTTTGAATTTTTCGGTAAGAGAGTCGAGATCCTTGAAGCCGGAGATATCGTTGCGGCTTTGTACATCGGAGCTTACAGTTACCACAATATCGACCTTTAAAAGCTCGTTGAGGATATATTCTGCCATATTTTCCGAAGTATCCTTTACACCGAAAAGACCTATTTTATAATAGGACATTCCATAACTCCGTTTGTATAAGTCTATATTGTATAAAGTCTTACAAATTTTATCATGCAATATATATACTGACAACCAAAGAAACTTGTTGTAGAATATGTATATAAAAAAAGGAATAGCTATGCTGAAATTGTTGATTATACTCATGGTTTTAATGAGCTTATTTTTTTTATATGTGATAATGATAGCTCCGAGAGTTTTCGGAAGACCCGGATATGAACCTTTTCTCGGACATTTATATGCTCACAGAGGGCTGCATGACAATAATACCGAGGCTGTGGAAAATTCCGTTCCTGCTTTTAGGAGAGCGGTTGAAAACGGTTTCGGCATAGAAGCCGATGTGAGATTGACCAAAGACGGGAAGCTTGTTGTTTTTCACGATGAAACGCTTACGAGATTGGCAAGAAAAGAGGACGAAAACGGGAAAAGATTTAAAGTTTACGGAAAGGTTTCTGACTACGATTTTGAAGAACTGAAAAGTTTTTTTCTGTTGGACAGCAATGAAAGAATACCGGGCTTTGACGAATTTTTGGATGAGGTATCGGGAAAGGTCCCTCTTATCATAGAAATAAAAGAAGAACGTATAAATAATGAGATATGCGCCTTGGTTGACAAAAAGCTTTCCGGATATAACGGAATATATTGCATAGAATCTTTCAACCCTCTCGTGCTGCTTTGGTACAGGCTGAAAAGACGGCAGATTCTGAGAGGTCAGCTGGCGGAGGTTTTTTACAGAAGCAGTATCGACGGTACAGGCAGGTTTAAACTTTTTATATTGGCACATCTTATGCTTAATTTTATTGGAAAACCCGACTTTATTGCATATAATCACAAACACTCATGGGAGATATCCTTTAATATCTGCCGGAGGCTGTTTAAGTCGCTTACCGCGGCGTGGACAATAAAATCCGCCGACGATTTGATACGCGGTTCTTCAAAGTTTGATATATTCATTTTTGACTCGTTTATACCCGATCAAAAACTTCTTACAAAGTACGCACAAAAAACTCTGACAAATTCTTGACTATCTTGAAAATGCCAGAGTTTTTTTATAGCTATAATTATTTTAATAAAATAAACGGAGGAAGCAGTCGAAATGTCGAAAAGAGTTTTTAAGTTTTCAGAGGGTAATGCAAACATGCGTGAACTTCTTGGAGGAAAAGGCGCAAATTTAGCGGAAATGGTGGGGCTCGGTCTTCCTATTCCTCAAGGCTTCACAATAACCACGGAGGCTTGTACGGATTATTATAACGATAATAAAACTGTAAAAAAAGAAACGCAGAAAATTATTTTCGAGCATATGTCATGGCTTGAAAAGGAGAACGGAAGAAAGTTCGGAGATCCCAGGAAGCCTCTGCTGGTATCGGTTCGTTCAGGAGCCAGAGCGTCCATGCCCGGAATGATGGATACCATACTGAATCTGGGTATGAATGATGAAAGCTGCGAGGGCTTTGCAAAGGAAATGAATAATCCCCGCTTTGCAAGAGATTCGTACAGACGTTTTATACAGATGTTTTCCGATGTTGTTATGGAAATAGACAAAAATAAATTTGAAGCTGTTCTTGACGACATCAAGAAAAAGAAGAAGGTAAAATTTGACATAGATCTCGATGCCGACGATATGAAGGAGATTATCAAAAGATATAAAGCCATATACAAGAAAGAAATGGGAGAGGAATTTCCTCAGGATCCCAAAATTCAGCTCATGGAAGCTATAAAGGCGGTATTCAGATCATGGAATAATGACAGAGCTATATTTTACAGGCGCATGAACGACATTCCGTCGGACTGGGGAACCGCCGTAAATGTACAGACTATGGTATTCGGAAATCTGAATATGAAATCGGGAACCGGAGTTGCGTTTACCAGAAATCCCGCAACGGGCAAAAAGGGTATCTTCGGCGAATATCTTATAAATGCTCAGGGTGAGGACGTTGTTGCCGGAGTACGTACCCCTTCTCCCATTACAAAGCTGGAAAAGGATATGCCCGGCTGCTATAAGCAGTTTATGAAGCTGGCTGAAAAGCTTGAAAAGCATTACAAAGACATGCAGGATATGGAGTTTACCATACAGGATGAAAAGCTTTATTTCCTTCAGACCAGAAACGGTAAAAGAACTGCAGGCGCTGCGGTGAAAATTGCCTGCGATCTTGTGGACGAGAAGCTTATATCAAAAGAAGAGGCTCTAATGAGAGTAGAGCCCAGGCAGCTTGACGAGCTTATTCATCCCGTATTCGATCAAAAGGCTTTAAAGGAGGCAAAGGAGCTTGGTAAGGGGCTTGCGGCTTCGCCCGGTGCGGCTTCCGGCAGGGTATACTATACGGCGGAGGACGCCATTGCTCATTCGAAAAAAGGAGAGAGAGTAATACTTGTGAGACTTGAAACCACGACGGAAGACGTTGAAGGAATGAGTGTTTCACAGGGAATACTTACGGCAAGAGGAGGAATGACGAGCCATGCGGCGGTTGTTGCAAGGGGCATGGGAACCTGCTGCGTATCGGGATGCTCCGATATCGAGTTCAACACTAAGGCAAAGTCCTTCAGCCTGTCCGGAGTTACGGTAAAGGAGGGGGATTATATTTCTCTCGACGGCTCTACCGGAAAGATATATCTTGGAGACATAAAGACAACAGACGCCCCCAAAAACAGCAACTTTATCCGGCTTATGAAATGGGCTGACGGCTGCAGAAGACTGAAAATTCGTACAAACGCCGATACACCCAAGGATACCAGAAAAGCGGTAGAGTACGGAGCGCAGGGCATAGGTCTTTGCCGTACGGAGCACATGTTCTTTGACCTTAAGCGCATACCTAAGATCAGAAAAATGATACTTTCGGATACCAAAGAGCAGAGAAAGGCGGCGCTTGACGAGCTTATTCCTTTCCAGAGAAAAGATTTCATAGGTATATATGAGGAAATGAAAGGAAATCCCGTGACCATACGCTTCCTTGATCCGCCTCTTCATGAGTTTTTACCTACAACAAAGGCTGATATCGAAGCTCTTGCAAAGGAGATGAAGGTTTCCGCAGCCAGGATAAAAGATAAGATAGCCTATCTGCATGAGGTTAATCCGATGATGGGACACCGCGGCTGCAGACTTGCCGTGACATATCCGGAAATCGCTCAAATGCAGACCCGTGCAATTATGGAGGCTGCGATTGATGTTAAAAAGAGACTCGGCTATAAGATAGTTCCCGAACTGATGATACCGCTGATCGGAGATGCAAAGGAGTTCAGATTCGTCAAAGATATCGTGGTTGAAACCGCGGAGCAGGTTAAGAAAGAAAAAGGCTCCGATATGAAATATCTTGTAGGCACAATGATAGAAATTCCGAGAGCGGCATTGCTGGCTGACGAGATCGCAAAGGAAGCCGACTTTTTCTCGTTCGGAACCAATGACCTTACTCAGATGACCTTCGGATTTTCACGTGACGATGCGGGAAAATTCCTTGACAGCTACTATGGAGAAAATATTTTCGAACAGGATCCTTTCCAGCATATAGATCAAAGCGGAGTCGGTTTACTGGTAAAGATGGCTGTGGAAAAAGGACGCCTTGCAAATCCGAAGCTTCATATCGGAATATGCGGAGAACACGGCGGAGATCCCGCATCAATTGAGTTTTGCGATAAGCTGGGACTTGATTATGTATCCTGTTCACCGTTCAGAGTTCCGATAGCAAGACTTGCCGCAGCACAGGCTTCCATAAAAAGTATGTCTGTTACGGAAAAAAAGAGCACGGCAGGTAAAAAAAGCTCGGTGGGCAAAACGGTAAAAGCCGCTGCAAAGAAGGACTCCGTAAAGAAAGCTGCCGTAAAGAAAACTTCCGCAAAGAAAGTTTCAGTAAAGAAGACTTCCGCAAAGAAAATGGGCGGCAAAAAATAATTAAATAACGGTAATATTAAAAAATTGAGGAACTAAAAAAGCGGCTCAGACTGAGGATTTCCACCCCCCCGAAAAGTCGGATTTTAAATTCGGCTTTCGGGGCTCCTTGGTTGGGGGCGCTTTTTGTTGTAACCAATTTTATATATTTATGGAGTTATAGGACAAAACGTGTTGATGAAAACCCCTCCGAAGCCTTGTAAATAAA